>NZ_DATKFR010000311.1:0-7116 GCF_035511255.1 Parvibaculum sp. | reverse complement strand
TCGAACATCTCGCGGACGATGTCGCAGCCGCCGACGAATTCACCCTTCACATAAAGCTGCGGGATCGTCGGCCAGTCCGAGAAATCCTTGATGCCCTGGCGGATGTCGGCGTCTTCCAGAACATTGACGCCCTTGAAGGGGACGTTGAGATAGGTCAGCACCTGAACGACCGCGTTCGAGAAGCCGCATTGCGGGAAGACGGGCGTGCCCTTCATGAAGAGAACCACGTCGTTGCTGTCGACTTCCTGACGGATGCGGTCGAAGACCGGATTGTCGCTCATCTGATGTCCTTCCGCGCGCTTGTGAGCGTCGCTCGTTGGTGTTGGATTCAATTTTCCGGTGCGGATGTCTGCAAGGCGAGGGCGTGAAGTTCGTTACCCATGCCGCCTTTCAGCGCGTTGTAGACCATCTGGTGCTGCTGCACCCGTGTCTTGCCCTTGAAGGCCGCCGAGACCACATTGGCGGCATAATGGTCGCCATCGCCGGCGAGATCGCGAATGTCGATCCTGGCATCCGGTATCGCCTCCTTGATCAGGCGCTCGATCTCACCCGCACTCATCGCCATGTCGCGACTCTCCTGCTTTCAGAGCCTTACAGGGCTTCCGCCGGGGCCGCCGCCATATAGGCAGGCAGCCAGCCCTCATGCGCAGCCTTGAGCCGCTGCAATGATATGGGATTGCAGCCATCCAGTGTCAATTCGTGACCTGCGGTCGCACCGATGCGGGTGGCCGCCACGCCCGCCTTGGCCGCGCGGGCCAGCAGGTCCTTGACCATGGTTTCGGGCAGGGTCACGACGTAGCGCGCCTGATCCTCGCCGAAGGCCCAGCCATGAAGCGGCAGATCCCGGGGCGCCTCGACCCTGGCTCCGATGCCGCCTGCCATCGCCATTTCGGCGAGGGCAAGGAAGAGCCCGCCATCCGAGACGTCGTGAACGGCCGTCAGCCCTTCGGCGCGGATTTCGGCCCGCACGAAGTCGCCATTGCGGCGCTCGACCGCGAGGTCGACCGGCGGCGGCGCACCTTCGCGGCGCGCGAGAATATCGCGCAGATAGATGCTCTGGCCGAGATGGCCCTTCGTCTCGCCGATAACGACGATCGCTTCACCCGCGGCCTTGAAGGCGATGGTGGCGCGAGCGCCCATATCGGGCAGTAGGCCGACGCCGCCGATGGCGGGGGTCGGCAGGATGCCCTTGCCGTTGGTCTCGTTGTAGAGCGAGACATTGCCGGAGACGACCGGGAAGTCGAGGGCGCGGCAGGCTTCGCCGATGCCCTGAATGCAGCCCACGAACTGGCCCATGATGTCGGGCTTTTCGGGATTGCCGAAATTGAGGTTGTCGGTGATGGCGAGCGGTTCCGCGCCGACGGCGGTGAGGTTGCGCCAGCATTCGGCGACGGCCTGCTTGCCGCCCTCGACCGGATCGGCGGCGCAATAACGGGGGCTGACATCGAGCGTGAAGGCGAGCGCCTTGCCCGAATGGCCGACACGGATCACGGCGGCGTCGCCCCCCGGCCCAATGGCCGTATTGCCCTGAATGAGATGGTCGTACTGCTCCCAGACCCAGCGGCGCGAGCACTGGTCGGGCGAGCCGACGATCTTCAGCAGGACCTCGGAGAGATCGTTCGGCGCAGGCACCTCGGCAGGGGCGAGCGCGGCGGGCTTCGGCGTCGCGATCCAGGGCCGGTCATATTCCGGCGCCTGATCGCCAAGCTCCTTGATCGGCAGATCGGCCATGACCTGGCCGTGCTGCTTGATGCGGAAGCGCAGATCGTCGGTCGTCCAGCCGATGATCGCGAAGTCGAGGCCCCATTTGCGGAAGATCGCCTCGGCATCCTTCTCGCGCTTGGGATCGAGAACCATGAGCATGCGCTCCTGGCTTTCCGACAGCATCATCTCATAGGCCGTCATGCCGGCTTCGCGGCAGGGCACTTTGTCGAGATCGAGCTCGACGCCGAGATCGCCCTTGGCGCCCATCTCGACGGCGGAGCAGGTGAGGCCGGCGGCGCCCATGTCCTGAATGGCGATGACGGCGCCCGAGCCCATGAGTTCGAGGCAGGCCTCGAGCAGCAGCTTCTCGGAGAAGGGATCGCCGATCTGCACCGTCGGCCGTTTCTCCTCGGAGTCCGCGCCGAATTCTGCGGACGCCATTGTGGCGCCGTGAATGCCGTCGCGGCCGGTCTTCGAGCCCAGATAGACGATCGGAAGGCCGACGCCCTTCGCCTGCGAATAGAAAATCTTGTCGGCATCTGCAAGGCCCGCCGCGAAGGCGTTGACGAGGCAATTGCCGTTGTAGCTCTCGTCGAAATTCACTTCGCCGCCGATGGTCGGCACGCCGAAGGAATTGCCATAGCCGCCAACGCCCGCGACGACGCCCGACACCGTGTGCCGTGTGCGCGGATGCTCGGGGGCGCCGAAACGGAGTGCGTTCAGAGCCGCGATCGGCCGCGCGCCCATCGTAAAGACGTCGCGCAGAATGCCGCCCACGCCCGTCGCCGCGCCCTGATAGGGCTCGATATAGGAGGGGTGGTTGTGGCTTTCCATCTTGAAGATGATCGCCTGGCCATCGCCGATATCGACGACACCGGCATTCTCGCCGGGGCCGCAGATGACGCGCGGACCAGTCGTCGGGAGCGTGCGCAGCCACTTCTTCGATGATTTATAGGAACAATGCTCGTTCCACATCGCCGAGAAGATGCCGAGTTCGGTCAGCGTCGGCTCGCGCCCGATGAGGTCGAGGATGCGCTGGTATTCGTCCGGCTTCAGGCCATGTTCGGCGACGAGCTCGGGAGTGATCTTTACATCGTTGGGTATCACGCAACCGCCTCCAGCACGCTCTCGAAGAGATTGCGCCCTTCCGCGCCGCCATTGAGCGGCTCGATTTCGTTTTCGGGGTGGGGCATCAGACCCATGACATTGCCGCGATCGTTGATGATGCCGGCGATGTCGTTGAGCGAGCCGTTCGGATTGGTGCCCTCCGCATAGCGGAAGACGACGCGACCTTCGCCTTCGATGCGGGCCAGCGTCTCGGCATCAGTGAAGTAGTTGCCGTCGCCATGCGCGACCGGGCAGCGCCAGACGTCACCCTGGCTATACTTGTTCGTGAAGTCGGTCGAGGCGTTTGCGACCTCGAGCTTCACATGCTTGCAGACGAATTTGAGATGGCTGTTGCGGACGAGAACGCCGGGAAGGAGCCCCGCCTCGCAGAGGATCTGGAAGCCGTTGCAGACGCCGAGGACGTGTACACCCTGATCGGCCTTCTTGCGGACGTCGTCCATGATCGCCGCACGCGCCGCGATGGCGCCGGTCCGGAGATAGTCGCCATAGGAAAAGCCACCGGGCAGGACCACGAGGTCGACCTTGGGAAGCGTCTTCTCGGTATGCCAGACGGAGACGGGTTTCTCGCCGGTGATTTTCTCGAGCGCGTAGAGCATGTCGCGCTCGCGGTTCGATCCCGGAAAGACGATGACGGCGGATTTCATTGCTTACTTCTCGTCGATCTCGATGGCGTAGTTCTCGATCACGGTATTGGCGAGGAGCTTCTTGCTCATCTCGTCGAGGGCGGCGCGCGCCTTTGCGGGATCCTTCTCGGCAAGCTCCACTTCGAAGAGCTTGCCCTGGCGCACGCTGGCGACGCCGTCGAAGCCCAGCGAACCGAGGGCACCCTCGATCGCCTTGCCCTGCGGGTCGAGCACGCCGTTCTTCAACATGACCTTGATCCGGGCCTTCATATGTCGGTCTCTCTCATCACTTGCAAGTGCCGGTCGTATGCCCAGCTAAAGTCACTTTACGAGGGTCGGTCCACGGCGCTTGGGCTCGTTCTCGAAGAGAATGCCAAGCCGGCGCGCAACTTCCTGATAAGCCTCGATAAGGCCGCCCATGTCGCGGCGGAAACGGTCCTTGTCGAGCTTGTCATTGGTGCGGATGTCCCAGAGGCGGCAGCTGTCCGGGCTGATCTCGTCGGCCAGCACCACGCGCACCATGTCGCCTTCATAAAGGCGGCCGAATTCGACCTTGAAGTCGACGAGGCGGATGCCGATGCCAAGGAAGAGACCGGCGAGGAAATCGTTGATGCGCAAGGCGAGCGCCATCATGTCGTCGATCTCCTGCGGGGTCGCCCAGCCGAAGGCCGTGATGTGCTCTTCCGACACCATGGGATCGCCGAGTTCGTCATTCTTGTAATAGAATTCGATGATTGAGCGGGGGAGCGGCGTCCCTTCCTCGATGCCGAGGCGCTTAGACAGCGAACCTGCGGCGACATTCCGAACCACGACCTCGCAGGGAATGATCTCGACTTCGCGGATCAGTTGCTCGCGCATGTTGATGGATCGGATGAAGTGCGTCGGCACTCCGATGTCGTTCAGCTTCGTGAAGATGTATTCGGAAATCCGGTTGTTGAGGACGCCCTTGCCCTCGATCGTCGCATGTTTCTGGTTATTGAAGGCGGTCGCATCGTCCTTGAAGTGCTGGATCAGCGTGCCCGGCTCGGGGCCTTCGTACAAAACCTTGGCCTTGCCTTCGTAAACGCGTCTGCGCCGGCTCATGTGATGAAATCCAATCGGTTGGCCCCGGGAGAGGGCTAAAGCTTGAAGATCGTTCCGCGGGGCGTCGGAGAGCGGCGGGACGAGGGGAATCGTCCTTCCGGCTCGCGCGCAAGTTACTCTATGGCTCCCGGCGATACAATGAAAGTGCAGCCAGCGGCTACAAACTCGCCTTTCTACCGAAAAATCAGGAACTTAGAGCGCTTTGCGACCTGCATCATTCAACCGGCCAGAACGGTTGATTTGAGCGCCGCGCGCGGTTATGCCTAAGCCTCAATTGAAGTCCCGGCGCAACCAGGCGCGAGGGCAGTCCTTTGGAGCGTTTAGCCTCATGTCCACCTTCGACAAGCGCGAAGAAGCCTTCGAGAACAAGTTTGCCCACGACGCCGAGTTGAAGTTCAAGGCGTCTGCGCGCCGTAACAGGCTTCTCGGTCAGTGGGCGGCCGAACTGCTCGGGCTGAAGGGCGACGCCATCGCCGAATATGCGAAGGAGGTCGTGAAGGCCGATCTCGTGGAGGCAGGTGACGAGGACGTGTTCCGCAAGCTGCGCGGCGATTTCGATCAAAAGGGTATTGCCCAATCGGACCACGAAATCCGCCGTGCCATGAGCGATCTCATGGAAGAAGCCATTCGTCAAATCCAGTCGGAAGGTTGAAGCTTTTCGGTGGCTTGACCCGATTCGCTCAGCCGATTCGTCAATCCGAGACGGCTGTCAGCGCAGCGGCGAAACATTGCGCTGCCACCTTCCTGATTTCGACCTCGTCAGCCGGCATGATCCCGTCGGCGTGAAGCCGGTCGCCGCGACGGCGGTGCATCGCGGTCCATGACGCCATTTCGACGGCGCAACGCGCGGCGATGGCAATGCGCTCCGTCGGCCAGTCGCTCTGTCTCTCCAGCAGCCGGATCAGAGCCGAAAGATAGCCGCCGCGCATCATATTGCGATGCAATTCTCCCAGTTCCGGAATGTCGAGCGAACAGCGGTCGATCAGCCAGATCGCCCGTCGCTCCACGGCCAGCGTGTCATAGAACTCCAGTCCGATGGCTTCGAGGTCCCCCCGGGTCGGCGCGGAGGGACGGGCAAGAGCCGCATCCAGCACCGGCCAGCGGCTGCGTTCGCTGACGGCGGCCCGAAGAAGGGCCACCGTTTCGCTCATGGGGAGCGTCGGAAGGGGCGCAGCCAGCTCCTCGAAGGAGCGGCCGCAAATTCGCATGATGGCGAGGTGGAGCAGGGCCTCCTTGCTCTCCGCGTAGAGGTAGAGCGTGCCGGTGGCGGCGCCCATCTGCGTAGCGATGTCTGTCACCTGGGTGCGGCGGTAGCCGAGTTCGCTGAAACAGGCGATGGCCGCCTCGGCAATCTGTTCGAACCGCCCGGGCTTCGGGCGGCTTTTTTTCCGGCGCACTTCAGTCTTCTGCATTTCGACTCGCTTTCCAATCGCACCTGGGCATAATATGAATGAATGATTCATTCAGCAAGCTTTGCGGGGAGGCAAGGATGGGAAAATTCGTCGGGTGGATGGGGCTCATTGCCGCCGCCGTCTTTTTGTCCGGAATGTCCGGCGTCGGCGCTGAAGAGTGGGATCACTACGGCGGAGACGCGGGCGGCCAGCGCCATGTTGGCGCCGATGCGATCACACCTGCCAATGTCGGCAAGCTTGAGGAAGCCTGGCGCTTCCAAACCGGCGACCTGATCGGCAAGCCCGACGACGTGAAGAAGCGCTATGCCTTCGAGGGAACGCCCATCTTCGTCGAGGACAGTGTGATCCTCTGCACGCCTTTCAATCGCGTCGTATCGCTCGATCCGGCGACGGGGAAGGAGCGCTGGAGCTACGATCCGCATGTCGCGCTCGACCGCAAACCCGGCAATCAATATGTCTGCCGCGGCGTCGCCTACTGGAAAGATGCGGCCGCCGCGCCTGAAGGCGCCTGCGCAGCCCGTATCTTCATGGGAACGGTCGATGGCCGTCTCATCGCACTCGATGCAAAAACCGGAAAACCATGCTCGGGCTTCGGCGCCGATTCCGGGCGACCGGGCATAGTGGACGCAGGCGCGGACAGGCCACTCGTCTGGGCCGGTGAATTTCAAATGACCTCACCGCCGGTTGTTACACGCGACACGGTGATCGTCGGCTCGTCGATCAGCGACAACCGCCGCGCCGATGCGCCGAAGGGGACAGTCCGCGCCTTCGACGCGCGCACGGGTGCGTTGAAATGGGGCTTCGATCCGGTGGCCCGTGGCGCCATGGAAAAACCGGGAAGCTGGCCCGCCGGCGCAGCGGCGCACACCGGACACGCGAATGTCTGGGCGCCGATCTCGGTCGATGAGGCACGCGGCCTCGTCTTCCTGCCGACGACGAGCCCGAGTCCCGATTTCTTTGGCGGGCTGCGCAAGGGCGACAACGACTATTCGGATTCCGTCGTGGCGCTAAAGGCGGAGACGGGCGACGTCGTCTGGAGTTTCCAGACCGTGCATCACGACGTCTGGGACTACGATCTGCCGGCGCAACCGACGCTGGCGACGCTGATGCGCGACGGCAAGCCCGTCGATGTCGTCGTGCAGGTGACGAAGACCGGCTTCATGTTC
>NZ_DATKFR010000310.1:0-4253 GCF_035511255.1 Parvibaculum sp. | reverse complement strand
TCGCGCGTCACGCCCGTCGAGGTCGAAAGGTCGATCGACTGGTCGAAGAGCGAGCGCGACCGGAGCGCCAGCCGCTGCGCGATCGGCGCGATCTGCCAGTACCAGCCCGAATAGGCGAAGTCGAAGCGCGTCTCGTTGAGGTCGCGGCTGCGCACGATCTCGTGCTTGTCGTCGACGTCGGTCGTCGCGACGAGGCTTCCGAGCAGCACTTCGAGCCGCGCGTCGAAGGAGCTCTCGACCGAATGCCGGAAGATCGACGAGAGAATGAGGCCGCCCGCGACCAGCGCTATGACGCTCCAGAGCGCCGCGCCCGCGATCAGGCGGAGAGCGAGACTGTCCCTGGGGCGCAGGCTTTTAAGCTGCATCTTCCGGCGCCGCGAGGCGATAGCCGAGGCCCCTCACCGTTTCGATCATGTCCTTGCCGAGCTTGCGCCTGAGCCTGCCGATGAAGACCTCGATCGTGTTCGAGTCGCGGTCGAAATCCTGATCGTAGAGATGCTCGACGAGTTCGGTCCGCGAGATGATCCGGCCCTGATGATGGATGAGATATTCGACGAGGCGATATTCGAGCGAGGTGAGCTTGACCGCCGTGCCGTTGACGGTGACGCGCGACGTCCGCGTATCGACGCGGAGCGGCCCGCATTCGAGTTCGCTCGTCGCATGTCCGGTCGCGCGGCGCAGCAGCGCCCGGATGCGCGCCAGCACCTCTTCCATGAAGAAGGGCTTGGCCACGTAATCGTCGGCGCCGGCGTCGAAACCCGCCACCTTGTCCGACCAGCGGTCGCGCGCGGTCAGGATCAGCACCGGCATCTTGCGGCCCTCGCGCCGCCACTTCTCGAGGATCGTCACGCCGTCCATGCCCGGCAGGCCGAGATCGAGCACCACCGCGTCATAGGGCTCGGTCTCGCCGAGGAAGTGTCCTTCCTCGCCGTCCGTCGCCTTGTCGACGACATAGCCCGCCTCCGTGAGCGCGCTCACGAGCTGGCGGTTGAGATCGGGATCGTCCTCGACGACGAGCAGCCGCATCTGTCAGCGCCCTCCCTGGCGGTAGTTCAATATGTCGCCGGTCCTGGCGTCCGCCGACACGATGGCGACATTGCCGTCCGGAGTCATCAGCTTGATGAGATAGACCGGACGGCCGCCGCCGTCCACAAGCTGCGCGTCGAGAAGCCGCCCCGGATAGCGCTCATGCACCTTGCGCAGCACCTTGCCGAGCGGCTGGATGCGGCCCGTCCGCACGCCCTCGCGCGCGTCGTTCTGGTCGGAGCGCATGTCCGATTGCCAGACCGGCCGGCCGCCATGGGACAGCTCGCGATCCCATGACGCGGCCTCCGCCGTCCCCGCTCCGCCCGAGGCGAGCAGGACGGCCAGAGCCGGCACGAGAAGCGCCGACGCCAGATATGTAAACGCCCTTTTCATGCCCCGAGGTTTAGACCTTTCAGACTGAACCTGTGATGAATGGGCGTCCCCCCTCAAAAGCCGGAGAAGCTCGCCCATTCCTCCATCGGGGCCCGGTCGGTGCGGAGCCGGTTGATCGGCGCCGTCTCGTCCATGAACCCCAATCCCATCCCGCAGAAGAGCATAAGCTCTGGCGGCATGTTGAGAAACTCCGCAATCGTCTTCGGCCAGATCGCCCAGGCCTCCTGCGCGCAGGTATGGAGCCCGTGCTCGCGGGCCATCAGCATGACGGACTGCGTGAACATGCCGAGATCGGCCCATTGGTCGATCCCCATCTGGCGGTCGATGGCGAAGAAGAGCGCGACCGGCGCATCGAAGGCCCGGAAATTCCGCGCGAACTGCATCAGCCGTCCGGCCTTGTCCTCGCGCGCGATGCCGAGCGTCGCATACATGTCCTCGCCGCATTTGAAGCGCCGCGACTTGTAGGGCTCCTTCAGGTCCTTGGGATAGATGTCGTATTCCGACCCCTCGCCGAAGGGCGTCGTCTTCTGCTTCTCGGCGATCAGCGCGAGGAATTCCGCCAGCCGCGCGCCCGTCACGACATGGACGTGCCAGGGCTGAAGATTGCCGCCCGACGGCGACCACTTCGCGCCATCGAGAATGGCCCTGACCGTCGCCTCCGGCACCGGTCTGTCGAGAAACGCCCGGCACGAAATCCGCGTCTTCAGGGCTTCGGTTACGTTCACTGTGTCGCTCCCATTTTTTTACCTGCCGTCACCCCGGGCTTGTCCCGGGATCCAGGGGCCGCTCGCTCCGACTATGTTGCCCCTGGATCCCGGCACAAGGCCGGGATGACAGCGAGCGGAGAGCGCAGCCGTTCTCTTCACCGTCCCGTCACGTAAGGCCACAGCTCATCCGCGCCCCGCGCCAGCGTCTCGCGGCCGAGCCAGTCGGCCCATTCCGCGCCCGAGCCGAACTCCGCCCGCCACGACCAGAGCCGCCGCGTCGCGAAGTGAAGCCCGTGCTCATAGGTAAAGCCGATCGCGCCATGCACCTGATGCGCGATCGAGGTGGCAACGCTCGACGCATCGTCGGCCCTGACTTTCGCCACCGCGATCTCGAAGGCCGCCGCATCGCCAGAGGTCACCGCATCGGCCCGCGCTGAAGCATGCGCCGCCGCGATGCCGACGGCGGCGGCCTGCGTCGACAGCACCGCGAGTTGCTGCTGGATCGCCTGGAACTTGCCGATGGGCTTGCCGAACTGCGTCCGCTCGTTCGCATATTGCACCGACTGCCGAATGAGATAATCGAGCGCGCCCGCCATCTGCACCGACCGCGTCAGCGCGCCGTAAAGCCTCACCGCATTGCCCGGCAAGCCGGCCCAGCCCGTATCGACCACGACATGATCGAAGCTGAGCGTATCGCGCGGCTCGCGCGCAAGGTTCTGGCCCTTTTCGATCCGCGCATAGTGCAGCGGCGCCAGCACCGTCTCGACGCCCCAGCCGCTTTCGACCAGCGTCACCGCGTGAGACGCATTCCGTCCCCAGGGAACCGCCCGCGCGACGCCGGAAAGCCGCCCGTTCTCGAGCGTGAAATCGCCTTCCATCACCGTGACGACGCCGTCGGGGATCGCGATCCCCGCGCGGCCCAGCATGAAGCCCGCCAGGATCGCCTCGGCGAGCGGCACCGGCGCGGAAGCCGCGCCCGCCGCCTTCAGCACGACATAGGCGTCTTCCCATGTCGCGCCCGCGCCTTCCTGCGCTTCCGGCGCGAGGATGCGCGTCATGCCGCTCTCGACCAGCGCCTCCCACAGCGCCGCCGGCCACGCGCCGTCTTCCGCCTGCCGGATCGTGTCGGCGGTGACGAGATCGTCGAGCAGCTTCGTGATGCTGTCGTTGAGGAGCGTCTGCATTTCGTTCATGGCCTTCTCCTCACCGCAATCCGAGCCCGCGGGCGATGATGCCGCGCAGGATTTCGCGCGTGCCGCCCCTGAGCGAGAAGGACGGCACGGTCTGCGTGAGGTACCCAAGCACCTCTTCATAGTCGCTCCCGCCGCCGATCGTCGGCGCGATCCCAAGCAACTCATGCGCCTTCACCGGCATGTCCTGCTCGAAAACGGCGCCGAGGTCTTTCACGACCGAGGCTTCGAGCGCCGGGTTCTCGCCCTTGTCGAGCATGCCCGCGACCGAGAGCGACATCTGCCGGAGCGTCACCAGATGCGCAACCAGATGCCCCACCTCCCGCGCGCCCTCCGCGCCGCCGCGTTTCCGCAGCTCACGGATTATCTCGACCATCAGCAGGAAGCTCGACAGATAGCGCTCCGGCCCGGACCGCTCGAAGGCAAGCTCCGCGCCGACCTGCGCCCAGCCAGAACCTTCCGAACCCACCAGCATGTTGTCCGGCACGAAGGCGTCCTGAAACACCACCTCGTTGAAATGCGCATTGCCCGCGAGGTCCCGGATCGGCCGGATCGTGATCCCGTCCGTATTCTTGAGGTCGACCAGAAACTGCGTCAGCCCCGTATGCTTGTCGGCGCTCGTGCGGAAAAGCCCGATCATGTAATGCGCGTGTTGCGCGCCCGAGGTCCAGAGCTTGGTGCCGTTGACCCTGTAACCACCCTCGACCTTCTCGGCCTTCGTCCGCGTCGCCGCGAGATCGGACCCCGAATCCGGCTCCGACATGCCGATGCAGAAATAGCATTCGCCGCGCGCGACCTTCGGCAGGATCAGTTGCCGCTGTTCCTCGGTGCCGAAATTCAGCAGCAGCGGCCCCGATTGCCGGTCGCCGATCCAGTGCGCGCCGACGGGCGCGCCGGCGGCCAGCATTTCCTCGAGCACCACATAACGCTCGAAGGC
>NZ_DATKFR010000309.1:0-2838 GCF_035511255.1 Parvibaculum sp. | reverse complement strand
TGCGGTCTGGCGACGGTGACCTCCGCTTCGCGCATGATCTTCGCCTTCTCGCGCGACGGCGGCCTGCCCTTCTCCAAGTTGCTCGCCAAGGTCTCGCCAACGCGCCGGACACCGGTGGCGGCGATCTGGACTGGAGCGACGCTGGCCGTGCTCTTCGTCTGGGGCTCGACCGTCGTCTCCATTGCCGGCACGTCGGCCTATACCATCGTCGTGTCCTGCACGGTCATCTTCCTCTTCTTCTCCTTCGCGATCCCGATCACGCTCGGTCTCTTCGCCTATGGGACGTCGAAGTGGCCGAAAATGGGTCCGTGGAACATCGGCCGCGGCGCCTATTCTCTCGTTGCACTGCTCTCGATCGCGTCGATCATCCTGATCTTCGTCATCGGCGTGCAGCCGCCGAACGACTGGGCGCTCAACATCACCGTCGGCTTCCTGATCGTGACCGCCATCATCTGGGTCGCTTTCGAAAACCGGCGCTTCCAGGGTCCGCCGACCGGCGACCTGATTGCTGAACGTCTTGCCAACATCAAGGCCGCCGAAGCCGCAGTCGGCGAAACGACGAAAGTCTGACGTTCCACGTCCAGCCGTAGAAGAGGGCGTCAGGTCTATCGGCCTGACGCCCTTGCCGGTTCAAGCGGAGGCGGAGCAAGACCGTCGCGCAAGATCAATGGAGTTCCTTCGAATGCTTCAGTCCCTTCCCGGAAAACTTACCCTGGACCAACTTTCCGATCTCGTCAGCGCGGGCGACATCGACACCGTCGTCATGGCGATGCCCGACATGCAGGGCCGCCTGGTCGGCAAGCGCATGCAGGCCGGCTATTTCCTCGACACCGCGGTGCATGAAACCCACGCCTGCAATTACCTGCTGACCGTCGACACCGACATGGAGCCCGTGCCCGGCTACAAGGCCGCGAGCTGGGCGCAGGGCTATGGCGATTTCGTGCTGAAGCCGGATCTCGGGACGCTCAGGCGTATCCCCTGGCTGCCCGGCACCGCCCTCGTCCTCTGCGACACGCTCGACCACCACGGCGAGGATGTGCCGCACGCGCCGCGCGCGATCCTCAAAAAGCAGTTGAAGCGTCTCGCCGCCACCAAGATGCGCGCGATGACCGCTTCCGAACTCGAATTCTATCTCTTCGACGAAACCTACGAAGCGGCGCATGAGAAGCACTACAAGGGCCTCAAGACCGCCAACTGGTACATCGAGGACTATCACGTTCTCGGCACGACCAAGGAAGAAGGGATCATGCGGGCGATCCGCAACGGTCTCGAAGGCGCGGGCATTCCGGTCGAGAACTCGAAAGGCGAATGGGGCCCCGGTCAGGAAGAGATCAACATTCGCTACGCCGAGGCGCTGGAAATGGCCGACCGGCACGTGATCCTGAAAAACGGCATCAAGGAGATCGCCCATCTGCACGGCAAGGCCATCACCTTCATGGCCAAGTGGAACTACGCGTTGGCGGGCTCGTCCTGCCATATCCACGTCTCGCTCTGGGACGACGCAGTCAAGGACGCGCTCTTCTACGACGACAAGAGCAAGGTTCACGGGCTGTCCGCGCTCGGTCAGCAATTCCTGGCCGGCCAGATCGCCCATGCGAAGGAAATGACCTATTTCCTGGCGCCCAACATCAATTCCTATAAGCGTTTCGTGAACGGCACCTTCGCGCCGACCAACATCGTCTGGTCGAACGACAACCGGACCGCCGGCTTCCGCCTTTGCGGCCACGGGAAAAGCCTGCGCGTCGAGTGCCGCATCGGTGGCGCCGACGTGAACCCCTATCTCTCCTTTGCCGCGCTGATCGCCTCCGGTCTCGACGGCATCGAGAAGAAGCTGACGTTGGAGCCGGAATTCTCGGGCGACGCCTATGTCGGCGAGGGCATTCCCTCCCTGCCGAAAAGCCTTCGTGACGCACTGACCGAACTCGAAAACTCGGCTACTCTCCGCGCCGCGCTTGGCGACGAGGTCGTCGAACATTATCTCCACACCGGCCGCTGGGAGCAGTTCGAATACGATCGCCGGGTCACGGATTGGGAAGTCATGAGAGGTTTCGAGCGCGGATAATGGCTGAAACGCTGAAGGTAATTACGCCCGTCGACGGGAGTGTCTATGTCGAGCGTCCCCTCGCCACATGGCGGGAAGTGGACGAAGCCTTGTCCGAAGCCAGGCGCGCCCAGGCCGCCTGGAAACTCGTCCCGATCCACGAACGCGCGGCGCTGGCGCTGCGCTTCGTCGAAGCCTTCGTGGCGATGAAGGACGAAGTCGTGCCGGAGCTCGCCTGGCAGATGGGCCGCCCCATCGCCTATGGCGCGGGCGAAGTGCGCGGCTTCGAGGAACGGGCGCGGTACATGGTCGGCATCGCCGCCGATGCGCTTGCCGATATCGATGTCGGGCCGAAGGAAGGCTTCGATCGCTGGATCCGGCGCGATCCGCTGGGCGTGGTGCTTGCCGTCGCCGCCTGGAACTATCCCTATCTCATCTCGGTCAACGTCGTCGTTCCCGCGATCATGGCGGGCAATGCGGTCATCCTGAAACATTCGGGCCAGACGCCGCTTTGCGCCGAACGCTTCGCGCAAGCCTTCGAGAAGGCCGGCGCGCCGGACGGGCTCTTCCAGGCGATCCACATGAGCCACGAGATGACGGAGAAGACGATCGGCGATCCACGCGTCGATTATGTCGCCTTCACCGGGTCTGTCTCAGGCGGTCACGCCGTGGTGAAGGCCGCGTCGGGTCGCTTCATCAATGTCGGTCTCGAACTCGGCGGCAAGGACCCGGCCTATGTCCGCGCCGATGCGAACCTTCCCTTCGCGATCGAAAATCTCGTCGATGGCGCCTTCTTC
>NZ_DATKFR010000308.1:0-12059 GCF_035511255.1 Parvibaculum sp. | reverse complement strand
CCTTCTTCAAGTCGCTGGCGCCTTTCTTTTTCGCCAGTATCGCGCGAACGAACTTGTCCCACTTCGCCATGCCGGCGCGCTTTTCGGGCATGTAGTGCCAGCGGTCGTAGTTCTTGGAGCTGACGTCCTGAAGCGCGTGGTTCTGGAGGCGGTCGCGGATCTCCTTGGAGACACCGGCCTTGCCGGCGAGCGTTTTGAAGGTGCGACGGAGATCGCGGTTCGTCACATACGGGATCACGCCGCGATCGCGCTGGCGCCACATGAACGAGTAAAGCGTGCCGTGGCTGACCGGCTTCGACGGGTCCGTAGCGGAGGGGAAGAACCAGCCATATTCGTTCACGTTGATGGATTCGAGCAACTCGGCGGCAAGCGACGGCACGGGGACGGCGTGCGGCTGAAGGTTCTTGGTCTTCGACCAATCAATGATCCGCTCCTTGGCATCCCATTGGTCGATGTGAAGGCGAGCGATTTCCTGGACCCGCTGGCCGGTCAGCATGAGAACTCGAACGGCGCGGGTGTAGGGCGGGTGGATGGGCGTGTCGGGGCTTTCCAGCCAGCGATAGAGCCGCACGAACTCATCCTCGTCGAGCCAGCGCGTGCCTTGGACTTTGGGTTCGGTCGGAATGCCTGTGGCCGGATTGAAGGGAATTCGGAAGCGGCGCGGCGAAGTATTCCGATAGTCGTTGTCGGACTTCATGCCCCAGCCATAGGCCGCGTGGATATAGCCGCGGACATGGTCGGCCATCGCCCGCGCGCCGCGATCGTAGATCGGCCTGATGAGTTCTACGATCTCTTCGGGTTCGATCTCGCGGGCGAGACGGTTGCGGCCGAGCGTGTCGGCGATCTTGTTCAGACCCTTTTCCGTCTCCTTCCATGATGGCTTGCCTGCGCTCTTGAGCGACGCGACGTAGCCCTCGAACAGGTCGGCGATAGTGCCGGGACGGGTATCGGTCGCGATCTTGATGCTCCGGCCCTTCTGGATGACGTCGGCATAGTCACGCTTGAAGATCGCGCGAGCCTCGACGAGGGACATGGACGGATAGGCGCCGATCTTCTTCTTGGTGCGCTTGCCGTCGCGCCACTGCTGCGCCATCCAGTCGGCGGTTACCCGCTTGGGCATGGGCTTCAGGACGAGGACGAGCCGGCCGGTCCCGCGCCCGTCGCCGTCGGGGAGATTTTCTTGTTTCCTGCTCGCGTCGACCCGTTTCAGCGCGTGCCGGATGGCGGTGTCGGTCAGGCTTGGCATGGCGTTTCTCCTGCTCCGCAACTGGGATCGGTCAGGGAGAAAGCGGGATCGGTAGCTGGGAGCGGGAAGCCGATTTCTACCCCTAAAACCGCCCCCAATTTGCCAAAACCGCCCCCAGTACGCAATGCCGAAAATGCACGATTTTTCTAGTGTTTCAGCGTGTTTATGCGTGATCCAGCGTGATCCTTTTTTAGTGAGTGGGATGGTTGTGGACCAGGATGATCGACGAAGCATTGAGCGACAATGCGCGCTTCACGACCTCGCGCGGATAAACCGGCGTATGGTCGATGGTGCCGGTCTGCTGAACTTCGTCGGCGATCAGCACATTTTGCCGATCCAGGAAGAGAATGCGGAACTGCTCGAGCGCATTATGCGCCATTGATGCCGAGCAATAGTCGAGCAGCGCCGACCAGGACGAGATCACTTCTTTCTTCAGAACCTTCGATTGGGAAAGGCGCAGCCCAGCCTCCCGCACGATGCGGAAATCCGTAATCGTCGCATCGGAAATGCCCTTTACCTCGCGAAGGCGCTGGGCCTCCGCGTGGAGTACGCCGGCCAGCCCGCCGAAGAGCCCGATCAAATCCTTGGCCAGCGGCTTCACGTCGCGTTGAGGAATGGTGCGGAAAAGGATGAGTTCTAGCAACTCGTAGTCGGGCAGTGCCTCGGGCGCCGCATTGAAGCGGATGCGCAGACGTTCACGATGTCCCGCGTGATGCGGCTTTTCCGTCGCATCGCGCTTTCCTGGTTCAGGCATAAGGCGGGCAGTCGAGTCCGGCGGGCGATTTCGTGAAAATCTCGACGCCGTCTTCGGTGACGCCGACCGAATGCTCGAACTGCGCGGAGAGCGAACGATCGCGGGTTACGGCGGTCCAGCCGTCGGCGAGTATTTTGACGCCCGGTTTACCGAGATTGATCATGGGCTCTATGGTGAAGAACATACCGGCCTTCAATCTCGCGCCTTCGCCGCGCCGACCGTAATGCAGGATGTTCGGCATGTCGTGAAAGACGCGGCCGACGCCGTGTCCGCAGAATTCGCGCACCACCGAGCAGCGCTCGCCTTCCGCATATTCCTGGATCGCGGCGCCGATGTCGCCAAGCGATGCGCCGGGCTTCACCGCCGCGATGCCGCGCATCATGGCTTCATAGGTGACTTCGCAGAGGCGCGCCGCCTTGCGTGGCACCTCGCCGACGTAATACATGCGGTTCGTGTCGCCGTGCCAGCCGTCCTTGATATAGGTGACGTCGACATTCACGATATCGCCTTCGCGCAAGACCCGGTCGGCGGGAATGCCGTGGCAGACGACGTGGTTGATCGAGGTGCAGCAGGAATGGCGGTAGCCGCGATAGCCGAGCGTCGCGGGCAGCGCGCCCTGATCGGCCCCGAACTCGAAAACCGCCCGGTCGATAGCTTCCGTCGTCACGCCCGGCTTGATGAAGCCCGCCAGCATATCGAGAGCCGCGCCCGCAATTCTGCCGACCACCCTCATGCCCTCGAAGGCATCGGGACCGTAAAGCTTGATCTGGCCGGTATTGCGCGTGGGCGCGTCAAAGGCGTCGATATAGTTCATGGGATTGTCCGGGTGAAAGCGACTGTCGTTAACATAATGGTTCGCAGCCCCTTGGCCTAGCCCCCTCAAAAATCGCCGGAAATAGCCAACGAAACGGGGCGAAGAGGGCTTGGCCATTTGTCTCTGGCGCGGGGAGGGGGCTATTCTTTCTCCACATATGAACTCCCGCGAGGACCGAAAGATGCCGGATGCCGCCAACAGCCCGGGCGCTCAACTTGGCGCCGCGCCGCGTATCGTTACAGCCTGCGTGGTGCTGATCGGCGACGAGATTCTCTCTGGCAGGACGCGGGATTCGAACCTTTCCTATATCTCCGGACACCTGAACCAGATCGGTGTGCAGGTGCGCGAGGCCCGCATCATTCCCGATGTCGAAGAAACCATCGTTTCAGTCATCAACGAGGTTCGGGCACGCCACGATTATGTCTTCACCACCGGCGGCATCGGGCCGACGCACGACGACATCACGGCGGACGCAATCGCCAGGGCTTTCGGTGTGCCGATCGGCCCCCACCCGGAGGCGATGGCGATTCTCGAGACCCATTACCGGGAGACCGGCGGCGAGTTCACCGAAGCGCGAAAGCGCATGGCCCGCATACCCGAAGGCGCGAGCCTCATCGCCAATCCGCTCAGCAAGGCGCCCGGTTTTCAGATCGGCAATGTCTTTGTGATGGCCGGTGTACCGATGGTCATGCAGGTGATGCTCGACAGCCTGACGCCGCGCCTCGAAGGCGGCGCCACCATGCGGAGCCGCACGGTGAGCGGCCAGATTGGCGAGGGCACCATCGCCGAGAAGCTCGGCGCGCTGCAAAAGCGTTATCCTGACGTCGTTATCGGCTCCTATCCCTATTACCGCGGCAAGATCTTCGGCACGAGCCTCGTCATGCGCGGCGTCGATGCAGGCCTGCTCGACGAAGTGGCGGGCGAGGCGGCGGCGCTCATCCGGGGATTCGGTATCGAACCGGTCGAAGGCGAGCCCGCCTGACCGCCAGAGACCAGGATGGCCTGCGGCAAAAATGTCGCCAAATTGCAACAGCCGGCCCCCGCATTACCAAAGATTCAGCTTTCGCTTGGCCTCAAGCCGATACAATATTGAGAGAGTCGGCTAAAGTTCCGGGCTGACGGGGTCTGACGGTTGCCAACCGCGTGTTCCGCAAGGAGCGCCGAAAAGGGGGGAAGCGCCGCCGGGGCCTGAACAATAAGGCTTGGGAACGAGTTCAAGGGTCAGCGATACCCGGAGGGAGAGACGCTTATGAAGAAGATTTTCGGCATTGTGGGTCTGGTGGCCGGTGCGACGATGATGGTGTCGGGCACGGCGATGGCGCTGGATTCCAGCTTCGATGCCATGTCGAAGTCGGGCAAGCATCAGTTCTACGTCTGGTGCACCGGCGGCAAGTCCAAGGTTGAGAGCGCCGACGGCGCGAGCGCCAAGGAAGCCCAGGCGAAGATCGCCGCTTCCGCCGGCGACAGCTGCTGGCCGGTTTGGCAGGGCCTTGCCGGCTAAGCTGCGGCTCATTCGGATTGAAACGGCGGTCCTTCGGGCCGCCGTTTTCATTTGGGGCCGGCATTCTCCCGCGTTGCGCCGCTCCGCCCGAGCGGGCATATCTGTGAACGCCGCCGAAGCAAGGCCCCTTGGCGAAACTGGTATACGCAGCAGACTTAAAATCTGCTTCTCGAAAGGGAGTGCGGGTTCGAGTCCCGCAGGGGCCACCAGTACTGGAATGTACACCACAAATTTGAGGCTATGATCGCCCAGAAGGCCTTCGTGTCTCGGGGTTCGGCAGGGCGGATCAGCATGATGCACTCTTGACGAAGCTCTCTATTCCTCGCGCGACAGTTCGTCCTTGTTGACCATTCTCTCGCGCAGTTCAGCCCATTTGAGCAAGGCATCGAGCGCAGGACACAGAGCTTGTCCCCAATCCGTCAGGCCGTATTCGACCTTGGGCGGAACCTGATGATGGACAATGCGGCGGACCATCCCGTCCTTTTCCATCTGCCGAAGTTGCTGAATTAGCATCTTCTGGGAAATCGCCGGGATCGCTTTCTCAAGCTCCGAGAAGCGGAGGATATTCCCGCCGAAGAGATGGAAGAGGATCAGCAGCTTCCAGCGGCCCTCCAGAACCTTGAAAGTCTGCTCGACATCCAGAGCCGCCGTTACAGGCGTGTACGCCTTGCCCTTACTCTTAGGTGAGTACCTTACTTTTTTGTGCGTTCTTGCCATTTGGTTAGCCTATCGCCATCCTCATTGTCAGGCAACACCGACACCGGAGAACAACAGCAAGAAGGAAGGATTCGACATGTCGCTGCATCTGCCCGAGCCGATTGAACTTTTCATGTCTTCTGAAAACACGCACGACCCCGACGCGATTGACGACTGCTTTGCGTCGGATGCGGTGGTCAAGGACGAGGGCCGAACGAGGAGAGGGCTGAAGGAGATCGCGTCCTGGCGGCGTGAAACTGCTGCCAAGTACCATCACAGAGTCAGGCCGGTTGCAGTCGCAAATCGCGCGAACAAAACCGTGGTTACGACTGAAATGACCGGCGACTTCCCCGGTAGCCCCGTCACGGTTGATTTCATCTTCAACCTCGACGGCGACAAGATTGCCTCGCTGGAGATCGCGCCATGAGCCGATACCTTGGCCTTGAAGGCAAGCGCGCACT
The DNA here is from genome assembly GCF_035511255.1 of Parvibaculum sp. Taxonomy (GTDB): domain Bacteria; phylum Pseudomonadota; class Alphaproteobacteria; order Parvibaculales; family Parvibaculaceae; genus Parvibaculum. The sequence continues at coordinate 6,587 of NZ_DATKFR010000308.1, read as the reverse complement.
GGTAACGGGAGGCACCAAGGGCATTGGCGAAGCTGTGGTCGGGGCGCTACGCGACACGGGCGCGACAGTTCTAGCCACAGCGCGCTCGCAGCCAGATAATCTTGCTGATGGGGTCCACTTTGTGGAGGCCGATGTAACCATCACTGATGGATGCCACGCCATCGCCAAAGCTGCCGCCGAGCGCCTCGGCGGGATCGACATCGTGGTGCATGTTGTCGGCGGTGCATCGGCTCCGGCAGGCGGCTTTGCTGTGCTCGACGACGAGGAGTGGCGCAAGGCGCTCGACCAGAACTTTTTTGCGGCGGTACGTCTCGACCGCGCGCTGTTGCCGGACATGATCGAGCAAGGCTCTGGTGTCATCATTCACATTACGTCGATTCAGAACCGGCTTCCCTTGCCAGAAGCGACAATCGCTTACGCCGCTGCAAAGGCCGCCCTCTCCAACTACAGCAAGGCGCTTTCCAAGGAGGTGAGCCCCAAGGGCATACGCGTCGTGCGCGTCGCTCCGGGCTGGGTGGAGACAGAAGCCGCCGTTCGCCTGGCCACGCGTCTCGCGGAGGAGGCAGGCACGGACTATGAAGGTGGCAGACAGATCATCATGAAAAGCCTTGGCGGCATTCCCATCGGCCGTCCGGCGAAACCCAGCGAAGTCGCGGACCTCGTTGTCTTCCTTGCTTCGTCCCGCGCCGCCTCCATCACAGGTACTGAGTATGTCATCGACGGCGGGACAGTCCCGACCGTTTAGCACCAGTGGCGAAACGAGATGCGGATCCATTCCCAATGGAAACAAGGATTTCCCAGTGCCCAGATTTGTCCGGATCGGCCCACCAATCGCTCGGGCAGGGCTGTCTATCGCGGCGGCTCAGCCATTCGCCGGCGGCAAAGCGCCGTCGCGCTTGCCGAGTTCGGCGAGCAACATCCGGCGGTAAATGCCGCGCCAGCCGCGCTGCGGTACCGACAGGAACCACGAATTCCGAAGGTCCCAGACATTCATGATCGCGGTTTCCGGGTCCATGCCCAGCGCGCCCAGGGAACCGTAGCCAGAGTTCGGATATATCGTGATCTCGCCGCCATAGAGTTTGCCGCCGCTCCATAGAAAATCGAAGCGCGCATAATCGATGTCCTGGCTGAGGCGCGCGGCATAGGCGATCGCCGCCTGATACCCGTCTGGTATGGGGGCGGCCTCAAGCTCTGCCTCCGATACGCCGTCGCCGCATAAAAATCCGACGCGTTTTTCTTCGCGGGTCAGATAGATGGCCGATTCCCGATCGGTCTTTGAATGAAGCAGCAGCGTTCCGTAGGCGACCTTGCCTCTGCCCGCCCGAATATTGATATCGACGACGTTCCCGTCCGGATCGGTCAGCATTTCTTCGACAAAGATCCGGCGCTTTATCAGGCGGTAGGACCATTCCCCGTCTTTGCGGCCATAGGCTTTCTCGGTGCGCCAGCGCTGCACCGTCCGATCGAGATCCTCGGGGTCGTATTGCCCGCCGCGTATGAAATAATTCCGGTCGGATGCGTTGTTGACCTTCACCACGACGTCGCCTTGCAGCACGTCCGGCGGGATCGCGGTCGACCCGTCCCCGACCCACAGGATGCGGGGCAAGTTGAGATCGGGAGCCCGGCGCGCGATGAACTCCCTCGCCGCGAGCTTGTCGTTCAGGATGAGGAAGAGCGGGTTGTGGTCGAATAGTTTTCGCCACTGCATCCAGTCGTAATAGGTCTCGGGCAAGGCGAGCTTCGGGGCGCGCCCGTGAATGCGCCTGAATTTCCGTTTCAGCTTCGGGAAGCGCCAACCGTACAAGGTATCGACCGCCGCGAGCACCGAGGCGTTGAACGAAGGCAAAGACATGTCTGGCATTATGGAACTCGAGTAAACCGTATAGTGGCGCCCCGCCGGATGGATCATAGGGCGCGCTTATCTACGCCAGACCGTGAGACTGAACCAAATCGCTGCCAACACAGGAAGCGTTCTTCGTTCACTTCCTGGCCTCCATGCAGTTCGTCGAAAGCGCGGCCTTGCATTTCATCCGGTTCGGATAGGCGTCGCTGAGATTGCGATGATCGGCCTGCGCCCGGCATTCCTTCTCGGTCACACTTTCGGTGCAGGCCCTTGTCGCCGACCAGGTGCCGTCCGCCTGTCTGGTCTCGCAGACGAGTTCGCAGGTGCCGCGCTCCGACGAAGCTGGCAGCGACAGTGGAGCGGCGGGGGCCGGCGCCGCCGTCGTCGCGCCGACAAGAAGGATCGAAAGAAAGAGGCGCATGCTAAGCTCGCTTCCATGGAATCGGTCGCGCATTTGACATCGCGACGCGCGCGGCGTCCATGGCTCAGGAACGAAAACCGGCCGCCGCCGTTTAGATGCGACGAACCGCCGGATGAACACGAAGAAGAACGTACCGAACCTCATGACGACCGAACAGGACGCCGCCCAGGATAAGGATGTTCAGCCGCGCTTTCTCTCGGTCCTCGGACCGGGTCTCACGACGGGCGCCTCCGACGACGATCCGAGCGGCATCGCCACCTATTCGCAGGTCGGCGCGCAATTCGGCTATGGGCTCGGCTGGGCGCTGATCCTGACACTGCCGCTGATGGCCGCCATCCAGGAAATCAGCGCGCGCATCGGCCGCGTTACCGGACACGGGATCGCCGGCAATCTCCGCCGTCACTATCCGCGTTCGGTCCTCTATGTCACCGTTGGTCTTCTCTGCGTCGCCAATACCATCAATATCGGCGCAGATCTCGGCGCGATGGGGGCCGCGTTGCAGCTTCTGATCGGCGGCCCGGCGCTTTTTTATGTCGTTCTCTTCGGCGTCGCGAGCCTGCTCGCAGAGATATTCATTCAGTACGCGCGTTATGAGCCGATCCTGAAATGGATGACCTTTTCGCTTTTTGCCTATGTAGCGACGCTTTTTGCGGTCGAGATACCGTGGGGCCGAATCCCCGGTTATCTTTTCCTGCCCTCGCTCTCGTTCGATCCCGGCTATGTGACGAGCGTTATCGCCGTCCTCGGCACGACGATCAGTCCCTATCTTTTTTTCTGGCAAGCGGAGGAGGAAGTCGAGGGCGTGGAGGAGAAAGACGGCGCGAATCCGCTGATCGACGATCCGGCATCGGCGCGGCGTGAATTCTCCCGCATCCGCCTAGACACGATCGTCGGCATGGTCTTCTCGAATGTCGTCGCGTTGGCGATCGTCATGACGACTGCCGCGACGCTCCACACCCACGGCATCGTCAACATCGAAACCTCGGCGCAGGCGGCTGAGGCGTTGCGCCCCATCGCCGGGCCTTTGGCCTTCACGGTCTTTGCCGCCGGCATCATCGGCACCGGCCTTCTCGCCGTTCCGGTCCTTGCAGGCTCTGCGGCCTATGCGGTGGGGGAGGCGATGCGCTGGCCGACGGGCCTTGCGCGCAAGCCGGGCGAGGCCAAGGCCTTTTACGGCGTCATCGCCTTCGCGACGCTCGTCGGCGTCGCGATGAATTTCTCGTCCATCGATCCGATCAAGGCACTCTTCTGGGCCGCCGTCATCAACGGCATCGTCGCCGTCCCGGTCATGGTCATCATGATGCTGATGACGAGGCGCAGGGACATCATGGGCGATTTTCCGCTGCCGCCGGGGCTGCGCCTGATGGGTTGGGTCGCGACGGTGGCCATGGTCCTGACCGCGATCGCCTTCGTTCTGACCCTCTAGCTTTCGGAGGCGGCGCTCTTTTTCAGAGACGCACGGCTTCGCGCGGGGTGGGTGTGCCGTGATGCACGGCATCCGCCGGCACAGCCTCGTTCGCCTTCAGCGTCGCGTCGAATTTGTAGAGCGTCGAGCAATAGGGGCAGATGATTTCGGTCTCGCGGCCCATGTCGAGATAGACATGCGGGTGATCGTAAGGCGGTGTCGCGCCGATGCACTCGAACTCGCGGACACCGATGCGGATTTCGCGCATGCCAGCGTCGTTCGTGAATTTCGGTGTGCCTTCGCCGTGCATCGCACTTACCTTTCGCTGCCGGATGGTCGTCGCGCCGGGCGTCCCGGAGCGGCGCTAAATTAATCCGCCGGACGGGGAATTCCTAGCCTGAACTTGAATTTATCCGACGTCCGAGGGGAGAGATACCTCGGCCTTGGCGAGCTTTTCGAGCGCGGCCGGCTTGAGCAGGGTGGTGGAGGCATAGCCGACGGCGATCAGCCCTTTTCGCTCGAAGTCCTTCAGCGCCTTGTTGACGGTCTGGCGCGACACGCCGAGCGTTCCGGCCAGCTCCTCCTGCGAAAGTCTGAGATCGACGACGATGCCGCCACCTTCCTTGCGGCCATGTCCCCGGCCGAGCTCGCCGAGCCGCTGCGCCAGACGGACGGCGAGCGGCAGCCCGGACGTATGGACGATGTGATCGAGCGCCTTGCGGTAGCGGTCGCCGAGAATCTGGACGAAGGGCGCGTAATGCTCCGGATTATTGCGGGTCAGCCGCGCAAAGCCCGCCCGGTCGATCTGGAGGAGGGTCGTCTTGCCTATGGCAGCGGCGTCCGTCGAGCGCGTCTTGCCGTCCAGCATCGAGCTTTCGCCGAACCAGGCGCCGGGGGTTGCCACCATCAGCAGTGCGGCGCGCCCTTCGCTCGTCGTCTGGCTGATGCGGATCTGGCCCGACAGGAGGGCGAATACCCCGTTCGCCTCGTCTCCGGTCCGGAAGATGGCTTGGTCCTCGAACCGCCGCACGCGCCCCTCCGAAAGAATGCCTTCGGCAAGCGTCTGCGGCAGGTCGCGGAACCAGGGATTTCCGGCAAGGATTTCGCGCAGCTCGATCCTGTTCATAACCCGAGAATCGAAAATAGGGACAAGATTGTCAAGCAGGCGACAATCTTGTCCGGGCTTCACCCTAGGATGCCTTCGTCGAAGCATCAGGGAGACAGACATGAACGCGATTCTGAACACAGCACCGAGCCCGGCGGATGTCCGCTCGCAAGTGAGTCCCGAGGAATGGGTACTCCGCGTCGAACTCGCCGCCTGCTACCGGATGATCGCGCATCTCGGTTGGGACGATCTGGTCTTCACGCATATCTCGGCCCGCGTGCCGGGCATGGACCGGCACTTCCTGCTGAATCCATATGGGCTGATGTTCGAGGAGATCACCGCCTCGAGCCTCGTAAAGGTCGACATCGACGGCAACAAGGTTTTGCCGTCGCCTTACGACATCATTCCGGCGGGCTACACAATCCACAGCGCCGTGCATGAGGCACGCGACGACGCGCATTGCGTCATGCATCTCCATACGCCCGAGGGCGTCGCCGTCTCCTGCCAGAAGGGCGGCCTGCGGCCGATTTCGCAGACCGCGCTCTACGCGCTCGCTTCCATCGCCTATCACCCCTATGAGGGCGTCGCGCTCAATGCCGAGGAGAAGCCGCGGCTTCAGGCCGATCTCGGCCGCAAGAAGATGCTGATCCTCGAGAACCACGGGCTGCTCACCTGCGGCCGGACGGTCGCCGACGCCTTTCTCGCGATGTTCACCCTGCAGCGTGCCTGCGAAATCCAGATCATGGCGCAGGCCGGCAGTGGCGATCTCATTGGTATTTCCGACGCGATCCTGCGCGGCATCGGCGCCCAGGCGAAGCAATCGCTCGGCGACAGCGGCGCGAACCGCGTCTGGCCCGCCATCATCCGCAAGATGGGCCGGCTCGATCCGTCCTTCCGCAATTGATTTTTGAAAGGAACATTCCATGTCGAACACCCCCGCCCATCTGCGCGCCACGTTCACGGATATGTCGCAAGGCACGCAGGAAGACTGGTCGCGCATCGCCGCCGAATTCGTGCCCTATGCGGCGAAGCTCCCCGATCGCGTGCTCGATCATCTGAGGTTGCTCGACAGCGATTACGGCGGCTTCATCGTCGATCGCCTGACCCACAGCCTGCAGACGGCGACGCGCGCCCATCGCGACGGGCGCGACGAGGAATATGTCGTCTGCGCGCTGCTCCACGACATCGGCGACACGCTGGGCAGTTTCAACCATCCCGATATCGCGGCGGCGATCCTGAAGCCCTTCGTCAGCGCGGAGAACCACTGGATGGTGCAGCACCACGGAATTTTCCAGGGTTATTATTTCTTCCATTATCTCGGCATGAACAGGGATGCGCGCGACCGATTCAAAAATGATCCGCTCTACGAGCGCACCGCCGAATTCTGCGCCAAATACGACGCGCCGGCCTTCGATCCGGAATATGACACGCTGCCGCTTGAGTTTTTCGAGCCGATGGTCCGGCGCGTCTTCGCCGGGCCGAAAGGTCAAGGCTGATTTTCGGCGGAGCGGTCGCGGGGGGTGGATCGCGGCGCTGACGTAAGGGCTTGGCCCCTTGCGCCCGCTTCGGCATACTCCCCCGCACGGTTGGCCAACCGGACGCAAAGATCCGGTGGCGGGAACACATGTGGGAGGTATTCATGTCGAAAGCGGCCGGGCACGGCGCGCCCCTGTCACGCTGGACGCTGCTGGCTTTCGCATTTCCGGCCGCGCCGATTTCGGCGATGGGGCTTCCCCTCGTCGTTCATCTGCCGCCCTTTTATGCAGGCACGCTCGGTCTCGGCCTGACAGTCGTCGGCTCCATCTTCATGCTG
>NZ_DATKFR010000307.1:0-2917 GCF_035511255.1 Parvibaculum sp. | reverse complement strand
GCCCGACCTGCTCGAAAGCTACCGCGTGACGCAGGCGGAAGTGCTGGCGCGCGGCGCGCGCCTGGTGCGTCCCGGCGGACGGCTTGTCTATGTGACCTGCTCGATACTGCCCTCCGAGAACGAAGACCGCGTCGCGGCCTTTCTCGCGCAGCGTCGGGATTTCGAGGCGCTCGACTGGCGGTCCCGCTGGCCGGAGAATGTAACGATGCCCGAGGTACCGCCCGGGCCGGCGCTGCGGCTCTCGCCGGCGCGGAGCGGCACGGACGGATTTTTCGTCGCGATCATGCAGCGGAAAACGTGAGAATGGTGCGGGCATGAGGCACTTGACGCAAGCGGGAAGGGATGGTCTACCGGATCGAATTCCCCTTCGAGGCCCCGCCCGCCTTCTTCGAGGCTCGCACGAATGATGGCCGTTTTCCTCCGCTCCCTCTGCCTTCTGGCGCTTCTCTGCATCGGCGCCGCGCCGGCAGCCGCCAAGGTCAACGAAGCGTCGCAGCAGGCCTCGCGGATACTCGCCGGAAAGGGGACGGAAGCGGTTGCTTCGGGCGATTTCGTCCGTGCCCGCCGCCTGCTGGAAGAGGCGATCGTCGCCGACCCCGCCAACGCCCATGCGCTCGCGGCGCTCGGGCGGCTCTATCAGAGCCACAACGACGCCGACATGGCGCGCAAATATTATCGTTTCGCGCTCGAGGTCGAGCCCGTGGAGCCCGACGCCCTGTTCGGGGCAGCCACGCTCGACGTCGCGGACGGCGACACCGATGCCGCCAATGACAAGCTGCGCAAGCTTCAGCTTTCCTGCCCCGCCTGCCGACAGACAAACGAGCTTGCATCAGCGCTCAAGAAAAAGACACCGGGGCCCGGCCAATCTCTCGACACCAACACACCCGCCACTCATCCGTAGACGGAATATGACCGACCGCATCCTCATTATAGATTTCGGAAGCCAGGTTACGCAGCTCATTGCCCGGCGCGTTCGCGAGAGCGGCGTCTATTGCGAGATCGTGCCGTTCAATAAGACCGAAGGGCTTTTCGAGAGCTTCAAGCCGAAGGGCATCATTCTCTCCGGCAGCCCCGCCAGCACGACGGGCATCGGCTCGCCCCGCGCCGACGACTGGGTGTTCACCTGCGGCTTGCCGGTTCTCGGCATCTGCTATGGCGAACAGACCATGTGCGCGCAACTGGGCGGCAAGGTCGAGGGCTCGGAAGAACGCGAATTCGGGCGCGCCGTCATCAGCGTCACCGAGGATTGCAAACTCTTCGAGGGACTGCTGACCGTCGGCGAGCAGGAGCCGGTGTGGATGAGCCATGGCGATCGCGTTGTCGCGATCCCGCCGGGCTTCAAAGTCGTCGCGGTCAGCCGCAACGCGCCTTTCGCGGCCATCGCCGACGAGGATCGTCATTTCTACGGCATCCAGTTCCATGCCGAAGTCGCGCATACGCCACGCGGCCGCGACATGCTGAAAAATTTCGTTCACAAAATCTGCGGCTGCGTCAGCGACTGGACGATGTCGGCCTTCCGCGAGAATGAGATCGCGAAGATCCGTGCACAGGTCGGCAAGGAGAAGGTGATTTGCGGCCTGTCCGGCGGCGTCGACTCCTCCGTCGTTGCGGTGCTGCTGCACGAGGCGATCGGCGACCAGCTGCAATGCGTCTTCGTCGATACGGGGCTGCTGCGCGCCGGAGAGGCCGAGCAGGTCGTGACGCTTTTCCGCCACCACTACAACATCCCGCTCGTGCATGCCGATGCGGGCGATCTCTTCCTCGGCAAGCTCGAAGGTGTCAGCGATCCGGAAACGAAGCGCAAGATCATCGGCGCGACTTTCATCGACGTCTTCGAAGCCGAAGCGAAGAAGATCGGCGGCGCGGCCTTCCTCGCGCAGGGCACGCTCTATCCCGACGTCATCGAGAGCGTCTCCTTCACCGGCGGCCCGTCGGTCACGATCAAGAGCCATCACAATGTCGGTGGATTGCCCGCCCGCATGAACATGAAGCTCGTCGAGCCCTTGCGAGAGCTCTTCAAGGACGAGGTTCGCGTGCTTGGGCGAGAGCTTGGCCTGCCGGAGGACTTCGTCGGCCGTCATCCCTTTCCGGGGCCGGGCCTCGCGATCCGCGTGCCGGGCGAGATCACGCGCGAGAAGCTCGAATTGCTGCGCAAGGCCGATACGATCTATCTCGAAGAGATCCGCCATGCCGGTCTCTATAACGAGATCTGGCAAGCCTTCGCCGTGCTGCTCCCCGTGCGCACAGTCGGCGTGATGGGCGACGAGCGCACCTACGACTATGTCTGCGCACTCCGCGCCGTGACCTCCACCGACGGCATGACGGCGGACTATTATCCCTTCACCCACGACTTCCTCGGCCACGTCTCGACCCGCATCATCAACGAGGTGCGCGGCATCAACCGTGTCGTCTACGACGTAACGTCGAAGCCCCCGGGCACCATCGAGTGGGAGTGACGGATAGAAACGGCGGCAATAGCGTAGTTTCCGGCGTGGTTTTCGCCCTTGCGCGGTTGCCGTTCTCGTCCGTCTTTCTTTCCCATAGCGTTCACACACTCCATTCACTTCTGTCTCGCAGACGGCGGGTTTCCGCGGGTCGGCACTCGTTAGAACTCGGCCGGAATAGGCGCCTTGCCGAAAAGGCCGCCGGGGCTTTGCCTCAGGGCGAAGTTTCCATTCATGCAAAGAATATAGCACCGCTATAGACTCGCTCCTATAGCGGTGCTATATTCCAGATATGGATACGAAGACGGCACTGTTGGCGGCGGCCTTGACGCTGATCGAGGAGGAGGGCGAGGCGCACTTCTCGACGCGGGCGGTCTGCGACATCGCGAAGGTGACGGCGCCCACGCTCTATCATCATTTCCACAGCGCCGACGGTCTGCTGAGCGCGGCGATCGCCGAAGCGTTCGAGCAGT
>NZ_DATKFR010000306.1:0-2416 GCF_035511255.1 Parvibaculum sp. | reverse complement strand
CATCACCGTCGTGACGGTCGGAACGCCGATGGTGATCGAGCAGATCAAGGCGCAGCTCGACAGGCTGGTGCCGGTGCACAAGGTCGTCGACCTCACCGTCGAGACCAAGGCCGTCGAGCGCGAAATGGCGCTCATCAAGGTGTCGGGCTCGGGTGAGAAGCGCGTCGAGGCGCTGCGGCTCTCCGATGCCTTCCGCGCCCGCGTGATCGATACGACGCATAATTCCTTCGTGTTCGAAGTCACGGGCGCGCCGGACAAGATCGATGCCTTCATCGGGCTGATGAGGCCCCTGGGGCTGGTGGATGTTTCGCGAACAGGTGTCGTCGCCATAGCGCGCGGCCCGGAAGCGATGTGACGGATTAAAACGAAAGTCGAAAAGGACGAGAGCCATGCGCGTTTATTATGACCGCGACGCAGACGTGAACCTGATCAAGGGCAAGAAAGTCGCCATCATCGGCTATGGCAGCCAGGGCCATGCCCATGCGCTCAACCTGCGCGACAGCGGCGTGAAGGAAGTGGCCGTCGCGCTGCGCGAAGGTTCCGCCACCGCGAAGAAGGCGGAAGGCGAGGGGCTCAAGGTTCTCTCCGTCGCCGACGCGGCGAAGTGGGCCGATGTCCTCATGATGCTGACGCCGGACGAACTTCAGGGCGACATCTACAAGGATCATCTGCACGCCAACATGAAGCCGGGCGCGGCGCTTCTCTTCGCGCATGGCCTCAACATCCATTTCAACCTGATCGAACCGCGCGCCGACATCGACGTGCTGATGGTCGCGCCGAAGGGCCCCGGCCACACGGTGCGCTCGGAATACAAGCGCGGCGGCGGCGTGCCTTGCCTGATCGCGATCCATCAGGATGCGAGCGGCAACGCCCATGACGTCGGCCTCTCCTATGCGTCGGCCATCGGCGGCGGCCGCGCCGGCATCATCGAGACGACGTTCCAGGAAGAGTGCGAGACGGACCTTTTCGGCGAGCAGGTCGTGCTCTGCGGCGGTCTGGTCGAGCTCATCCGCGCCGGTTTCGAAACGCTGGTCGAAGCGGGCTATGCCCCCGAAATGGCCTATTTCGAATGCCTCCACGAGGTGAAGCTGATCGTCGACCTCATCTATGAGGGCGGCATCGCGAACATGAACTACTCGGTGTCGAACACGGCCGAATACGGCGAATACGTCACGGGCCCGCGCATCATCACGCCGGAAACCAAGGCCGAGATGAAGCGCGTTCTGAACGACATCCAGACCGGCAAGTTCACGCGCGACTGGATGCTCGAGAACAAGGTCAACCAGACGAGCTTCAAGGCCATCCGCGCCCGCAACGCCGCGCACCCGATCGAAGAGGTCGGCCAGCGTCTGCGCGCCATGATGCCGTGGATTGCCGCCAACAAACTCGTAGACAAGGACAAGAACTGACGCGATCCACGCGAACAGCCCAAACTTTCTGAAGGGCCCTCCGCGGAGATCGCGGGGGGCCCTTTCTCTTTGGGGCGTTCGACTTAATTCAGACATGTCGCTTCGATATGAGTTCAAGGCGACGAAGCCCATGGAGAGGTCCATGCCTCCAGCACGCACGCAATACGGCGCCGCCATCGCCTTCCTGCATACGACGCCCGTCCATATCGAAACCTTCGACGCCCTCGGCCGGGAGATCGCCCCGCACCTGAAGCTGAAGCATGCGGTGCGTGAAGACCTGCTCGCCGCCGCCGAAAAAGCGGGCCGCGTGACGCCCGCGCTCGATCTCAAGACGCGCGAAGCGCTGGCGGCGCTGGCCGAAGGCGGCGCGAGCGTCGTCGTCTGCACCTGCTCGACGCTGGGCGCTTCCGCCGAGGCGGCGAATGACGATGCGGCCGTTCCGATCCTCAGGATCGACCGGCCGATGGCCGACCTCGCCGTACTGCAAGGCCACCGCATCGGCATCGCCGCCTGCGTACCCGCGACGGTCGCCAATACCGAGGCGCTGATCGCCGAATCCGCGAATGCCGTCGGCCGCGACTTCGAGCTCGAGACCTTTCTCTTCGACGACATCTGGATTTCGTTCCGGGAGGGTCGGCTCGACGACTATTATCAGGGGATTGCGTCGCGCATTGCCGATGTGGCGAAGGGCGTCGATGTGCTGGTCCTGGCGCAAGCCTCGATGGCGCCGGCCGCGGCTCTGTGCCAGAACCTGCCCGTCCCGGTCCTGTCGAGCCCCCGGATCGGCTTCGAAGCGGCGGCGAGGCTGGCGCGCGAGGGTGGAGCGATGCGGCGAAATGCTCGTTGACAGGACTTGCGAATGATTATCAAATACCGACGAACTCAACCCGGGTCACGCGAGACACATAAGAAGATGAGCAAATTTCTGGCGACGGTCGCTGCCGCGACCGCGATTTTTGTCGTGGCTTCAGGCATGACGAGCGGGGCGCGCGCCGAAGAGCCCGCAA
>NZ_DATKFR010000305.1:0-3741 GCF_035511255.1 Parvibaculum sp. | reverse complement strand
GATGCGCCGTTCACGGAGCGATTCGCGCACGAGCTTCAGCTCGCCATTGACCAGATAGCGCAATCCGCCATGGACGAGCTTCGAGGAGCCCGACGTCGTCGCGTGAGCGAAATCCTCTTTTTCGAGGAGGGCGACCTTGAGACCCCTGAGCGCCGCGTCCCAGGCCGTCGAGGCACCTGTGATGCCGCCGCCCACGATGATGAGATCGTAGGTGGTGGCGCTCATTTTCGTCAGATCGCGCTGCATGGGGCTCCGTCCGCGTCAGGTGTGGCGGCGAAGCTAGCGGGAGAGGGCCGATGGGTCCAGCCTTGCCTGCCGCGGCTTATGGCTCAACCCCGCCGTTTCAGCCCCTTCTTTTCCATCCGCCAGACGAGGTGGTCGACGCGGTCCTGGCCGAAAAAGGGTTCACCCTCGAAGACCATCAGCGGCACGCCCCAATGGCCGGCCTGTTTCTGGGCGGCTTCGTTGGCCGTGATGACGGCCTCATAATGGTCAGGGTTCCCGGCGATCAGGGCGTCCAATTGGGCGAGATCGCAGCCGGCGCGGGCGGCGGCCTCTTTCAGGTGGTCGCCTTCATGCCAGTTGCGGACGCCGCCGAAGACGACGCCACTGATCTCGCGCAGAAAGGCGAGGCCCTTGCCTGCTTCCGTGGCGGCGACGCCAAGCCGCGTCAGACGGCTGATATAGGGCTGCTCGGCCGGGACTTCGCCGGTCTTCAGGTCCATCACGATCGGGTCCGGCGACGGCCACGCATAGGGCAAGCCCAGCATTTCGGCGATGCGATAGGTGTCCTTCATGAGGTAAGGCGGCCACATCGGGTTCACCCGCTTGAAGAAGCCCTCGATGCGGACCGCGATCGGGTAGACCGGCCGCACGTTGCAGCGCACATCGTAATCCCGTTCAAGCTCCAGAAGGCGCGGCGTCACGAGATAGGAATAAGGCGAGCGGAAGGACCAGAAGAGATCATATTCGAGGGTCAAGGCTGCCTCCCCAGGCATGTTTAATGTTATCCATTAGATATGCCTTTCTTATCCCCGCCCCGCAAGACCGCTGTTAAGCTTCCGCCCAACGATAAATAGAGGAGAACGTCATGGCGCAGGTGCAGGCGAACGGCATTACCATCGAATACGAGAGCTTCGGTCCCAGCGACCGGGAAACCGTGCTGCTCATCATGGGCCTCGGCGGCCAGCTCACCATGTGGCAGACGGAGCTCTGCCACGAGCTTGTCGCGCGCGGCTATCGCGCGATCCGCTTCGACAATCGCGATGTCGGGCTTTCGACCAAGTTCGAAGCAGCGGGCATGCCCGACATGGCCGCGATCTTCGGCGCGCTGATGACGGGCAAGAAGCCCGATGCGCCCTATTCGCTGGACGACATGGCGGCCGATGCCGTCGGTCTTCTCGATGCGCTGGAAATCGGCCGGGCGCATATCGTCGGTGCCTCGATGGGTGGCATGATCGCGCAGCTCGTGGCGGCGAACCATCCGGAGCGCGCTCTGTCGCTCACCTCGATCATGTCGACGACGGGCAATCCGGCCTTGCCGCAGGCAAAGCCCGAAGTCATGACCATGCTGATGACGCCCGCCCCGGCGGACCTCGAAGGCGCGATCCAGCGCGGCATCAAGATGTGGCAGATGATCGGAAGCCCCGGCTTCCCGACCGACGAGACGATCCTGCGCGAATGGGTGACGCGCGACGTGAAGCGCTCCGCCTATCCGGTCGGCGTCGCGCGGCAGATGGCGGCGATCGTTTCCAATGGCGACAGGCGCGAAAAGCTGAAGGGAATCAAGGTGCCGGCCGTCGTGCTGCATGGCGACGCGGATCCGCTGGTGCCGGTCGAAGGCGGGCGCGATACGGCCGCCAGCATTCCAGGTGCGGAGCTTCGCATCGTGCCGGGCATGGGGCACGATTTCCCCGTCGCGCTCGTCGGGACCTTCGCCGACGCGATCACGGCGGCCGCGACGCGGGCCACCGCGTCGAAAGCGGCGGAGTGAGGCCCATGGTGCAGATGCAGATCAAGGCGAACGGCATCACGATCAACATGGAGGACCGCGGGCCCGAGGGCGCCGCGCCGATCCTTCTCGTCAACGGCTATACCTCGACCATGATGAGCTGGCCGGTCGAGCTGATGGAGGGACTGCGCGAGCGCGGCTTCCGCGTCATCCGCTACGACAATCGCGATGTCGGCCGGAGCGAGAAGCTCACGGGCCTGCCCGACATGCGCGAAATCATCGCGGCGGTGCGTGCGGGCAAGACACCCGAGCTTCCCTATATGCTGGCCGACATGGCGGCGGACGGCATCGGCGTGCTCGACGCGCTCGGCATTGAACGCGCGCATGTCATGGGAATTTCGATGGGCGGCATGATCGTGCAGCGGATGGCGATCCATCATGCCGACCGTCTCATCAGCGCGACCTCGATCATGTCGACGACGGGCAATCCCGATCTGCCGAAGGCGAGCGATGCGGCGATGGCCGCTCTGCAGGCGCAACCGCCGGCGGAAGACCGCGAGAGCATCATCCGACATCGGATGAAGGGTCGTCGCGTCTATGAAAGTCCCGCCTATCCGCGCAGCGAGGAAGCGCTTTATGAACTCGTCGCGCGCGAATATGACCACATGTACTACCCGGAAGGCGGCATCCGGCAATATGCCGCCATCGGTTGCGACGGCAGTCGCGTCGAGGCGCTGAAGAATGTGCGCCTGCCGTTCCTCGTCATTCACGGCCTCGCCGATCCGCTGGTGCCGCCCGAAGGCGGCATCGACACGGCGAAGTCGGTTCCCGGCGCGACGCTCGAACTGATCGAGGGCATGGGACACGATCTGCCGGTGGAACTCTGCCCGCGTTATGTCGAGCTCATCGCTGCCCATGCCGAGGCGGCGCAGCGGAAAACTGCGGCGGAATAGCTTTTTCTGTGGATGACGGAAGTCTCATGTTGCAATGCAGCATGAGACTTCCTATCTCTTGATGAGGGTGCGTGATTGCGTCAGGACCTTCGTCATGCCGACTATCGACGTCAATGGAATCGACATCGCGTATGAGAGTCTCGGCCCCGACGATCGCGAAACCATTCTCCTCATCATGGGTCTCGGCGCGCAGCTGACGCAGTGGCCGGATGAGCTTTGCAACGAACTCGTGACGCGCGGTTATCGCGTGGTCCGTTTCGACAATCGCGACAGCGGGCTTTCCACCAAATTCGAGCGCGGGCAGTTTCCGCATCTGCCGGCGGCTTTCGCGAGCTTCATGACGGGCAAGTCGCCCTTCGTGCCTTATACGCTCTACGACATGGCCGACGACGCGGTCGGGCTGCTCGATGCACTCGGCATCGAAAAGGCGCATATCGTCGGCGCGTCGATGGGCGGCATGATCGCGCAACTGATCGCGTCCGAATATCCCGAACGCACGCTCTCGCTCACTTCCATCATGTCGACGACCGGCAATCCGATGCTGCCGCCGCCGCGTCCCCGCGTGCTCAGTCTCTTCCTTACGCCGGCGCCGCCCGCCTCGAACATGGAGGCGGTGATCGCGCGCGGCATCAAGACCTATCAGACGATCGGCAGCCCCGATTATCCGACCGACGAGGAGACGCTGCGCGCCTGGGTGACGCGCGACGCGGAACGCAGCTATTGCCCGTCAGGCGTCGTCCGGCAAATGGCGGCGGCGATGACCAATGGCGACCGGCGGCAGAAGCTCCGCCGCATCGAGGTGCCGACCATGGTGCTGCATGGCGCAGCCGATCCGCT
>NZ_DATKFR010000304.1:0-23096 GCF_035511255.1 Parvibaculum sp. | reverse complement strand
TGGACAGCCGCACAGAAGTGCCGACAACGATCAAGAACAAGCTCAAGATCGAGAAATATGTCGTCCGCCGCAACGGCCTTACCGTCACGGATGGCGGCATAGAGGCGTTGATCTTGTGGCTGCTGCGGCAGGCCGTGGCCTTTCGCGCGCCGAAGGGTACGAAGAAGACACGGCGCCAATCTTCCGTGTGAAGCACTTCAGCCGTCGTCGGAACGCTTATGCCGTCCGACCGTTTAGCTCCATGGCCGTTTGACAACGTGCCGCGGGACTCCGAGACTTGCCGACGCACCGCCTGCGGTTGAGCATTGCAGGCCCTGCGCGCGGGCGGGGTTCTAGCTGAGGCCACCAAGCGAGGGGAGCAACATGACCACTTTCGAACAACCGAATGCCGCGTCGATCATCGACCGTGCCAAGAATATCATTCTGACGCCCGATACCGAGTGGAGCAGGATCGACGTCGAAAGGCCGACCGTCCAAAGTCTCTATACGTCCTATGTGATGATCCTCGCCGCCATTCCGCCCGTCGCGGGCGCGATCGGCGGCGTCGTCTTCGGCTATGGCGCGATGGGTTACACTTTTCGCCTGTCGATCGGCGGCGCCATCGCGGGCGCGATCGTCCAGTACGTGCTGGCCCTCATCATGGTCGGCATACTCGCGCTCGTGATCGAGCAACTCGCGCCGACCTTCAACGGCTCGAAAGACCGGATACAGGCCTTCAAGGTCGCCGCCTATTCGATGACGGCGAGCTGGCTCGCCGGCATCTTCTCCATCGTGCCGGCGCTGGGCTTTCTCAGCATCCTCGGGCTCTATTCGCTCTATCTCCTTTATCGCGGCCTGCCGAAACTGATGAAGTCGCCGCAGGATAAATCGCTCGCCTATGCGGCGCTCGTTGTCGTCGCGGGTATCGTGCTGATGATTATCGTCGGCCTCGTCGCCGCACCCTTCATGCATCGCAGCATGATGGGCACCGGTGCGGGAATGTAAACGGCGGGAGGATAGCGCACGAGGACGTCAGCGAAGGCGGGCCATGCGCGCATTCGCTTCGTCCGCCGTCAAAATATCGATGACAAGCGCCTGCCGGCATTGATCGAGGCAGGCGAGCGCCGCGTGCGGGCGGCGTCCTTGCAGAAAGAAATAAATATTGTATCGCAGGTCGTAGATGATGCTGACCGCGTCGAGCTGGACGACGCGGTCGACGATGGGAGAACTGTCCCCGCGCAGGGCCGCCTTCAGATAAGCGTAGGCGCGCTTGCGCTTCTCGCCGGTCGCCTCAGCGGCGTAGAGCGCCTTGAACCGGACGCTATAACGCGGATCGTAATCCGGCGTTTTCGGCAGCGGTGCCACAGCGGGCGGCAAGGCGAGGATCGAGACAGGTTCTCGGGTGCCGTGTGCGAGCCAGACCGTGCCCTCGACCGGCACGAGCGCCTGACCCGAGGCCGCACAGACAATCACCGCCCAGTGACCGACAGGCGCCGGCACCGGAAGAACGGTGCCGGGCGGCGCGCGATCGCACAACAGGTCCTCCCGGTCCGAAGAAGCATTCGCGGGGACCGGCGCCGCGGCGAGCAAAGGCGCCCCCGCGAGGAGGGCCATCAGCGTGAGGAGAGCGGCAGGTCGATTCGGTCCCATTTCGGAACGATCTTAACGATGCATCCAGCTGCGCGGTAGCCAGATGAACGAGGTCCGTCAGGGCGCAAGACCGGCGTTCATATCCGATGCGGTCGTGCCAATGTCGATGAGCAGAGCCCGGGTGCACTGATCGAGGCAGGCGAGCGCCATGCGCGGCTGCGCCCCCCGAAGGTAGAAAAAAATATTGTAACGCAAGCCCGCGACACTCGACACGGCGTCGATCTGATAGATGTGGTCGGCGAGCGGCATAGGCGCTCCGCCGAGCGCAAGCTTCAGCCTGCGCATGGCCACCAGCCGCCGTTCCTCGGTCGCTTCGACCGCATAAAAGGCCTTGAAGCGAATGTCATAACGAGGCCCCGGACCGGCGGACGGCCCGGTCTCACCTTCCGTAGAGGCAGAGGGCGGGAACGCCAGAATCGAGATGGGCTCGCGCGAACCGTGCGCATACCAGACCGAACCTTCGACCGGGACGAGAGCCTGGCCCGACGCCGCACAGACGACGACCAGCCAGCGGTCGAAAGGCGACGGCACGGGCGCGAGCGAGCCCTTCGGCGCGTGCGTACAGAGAAGATCGTCCGCTGGCGGAGAAGAGATTGGAGAAGCGGAAGGACGCGCGAGCGACCCCGTGGTCTCCACGACGGACGAAGCCAGCTCCGCTTCAGCCTGCTCCGCCTGGAAGGATGCGCGTGGGATGACGAGCACGCCGAGGGTGCCGTCGGGCGGCATGTCGACCGGCTCTCCGGCCGCCGACGGGCCGGCGAGCCAACACGATATCAAGACAATGAGAAGCGCCGCCCTCGGCATCTGGTCTCCCGCTGAATTATCAGCGGCAGTCTAGAGGCCGGGGGCGACGCGCAAAGTGTCACGACAGAAGTTTACCCGTTTTCACGAGGCACGATCACACCGAAATGGAGGGACCTCACCAGGTGTAAAGGAGCTTCAGCGAAAGCCCGTAGCCGGTCGCGTCGCTGCGGATATCCGTGGTGCCGGCGAGACCGATGGAGAGGCCGCCGGGCGATGTCGCTGTGACGCCGAGATTGGCGAGCAGCGCGTCGCGGTCGACCGTCTTCTGGGCATAGACGAAGCTCGATCCGGGCGTGCCGGCGAAGGAGGCCGTCGCCGTGCCGTCGGGCTGCGAGATGTCATGGCCCCAGCGGATATCGAGCGAGGGCGACACGACCGCATTCGCCGTCGGCGCCTCGAAGCTCGTGCCGATGACGGCGCCGAGCGAGGAGCGGACCAGCGTATCCGACTGCGCGCCTTGCGCCAGGTCGAGGCCGCCCGCGCCGCTTTCGGTGTAGGCGTCCGTGTGGAAGTGGATGACGTCGAGGCCCGCGACCGGCTTCAGCCAGCCCTTGCCGCCGAGGCCGAGGCGATAGCCCGCCTCGCCCTGCGCCATCAGCATGGTGCCGCCGAAATCGCCGGAGGCCGTGCGGTCGATACCGCCGAAGACGATGCTGCGGGAGGTCTCGTAGTCGTTGTAGGCGGCGGCGAGGCGCGCCGAGAGGTCGAAGGCCCCCATTGCCGTGCCCGCATAGGCGCCGACTTCATAGGACGAGACGTTGCTGTTGCTGCCCACGCGGTCGTGATCGACATCGGCATGCGCGTAGCTTGCCGAGAGGCCGAGGACGGTCGCGTCCCCGACGAAGCGGTCGAGGCCGGCGACGATGCCGCCGCCGCGATAATCGTAGCCGTTCGAGAGGCCCGCATCGGAGTCCGCATTGCCGAAGAGGCCGAAGCCGCGCGCCCAAACCGACCACGCGGGCCGCACAAGCGAGTTGCCGATCAGCGCCGAGGTGAGATCTCCGTCGCCCGCCGAAGCAAGCTTCACGCCGCCATTGCGCATGGCCACCTGCTGCGCACCGAGGCGGTCGTTCACGAGGGAGCCGATCGTGCCGACCGTATTGACGAGCGCCTGATTGGCGCCCGCCGTCGGATTGTCCGGCGACATCCGGTCGAAGGCCTGCTGCGCTTCTTCCGTCGTGCCGGTGTTGATATAGGCGAGGATTTCGGCGAGGTCCCCCGTCGCATTCGCGCCGCCGCGATCAAGGCCACCCGCCACGGCATAGCCGTTCGGCGTGTCCGCGACGCTCTGGTAGCTTGTCGCGTTGCGCTCGAAGCCCAGCAGCACCGCGTTGGAGGTATAGGTGAGTTCCGGCGTGACGAAGGGCGAATGGATATCGTCGATCAGCGACGAGAAGGTGCCTGTCCGCCCGCCATCCGCTTCGAGGATCGTATAAGTGAGATCGGAGCGGAAGCGCGTCGAAAGAGACGAGACCTCCACCGCGCCATCCAGGACCGCCGCGCCGGTGACGGCGAGGAGATCGGAACCGCCTTCACCGTCGATCTTGACGTAATAGGTGCCCGACGCGCCCTGCGTATAGTCGCCGTCGACCGTGAACCTGCCGAGGGTGGACCCCGTCCCCGTCGCAACGATGCCGTCATTGGTGAACCGCGCCGTCGTGACCGTGCCGTTGGAAATGAACGCCGATCCGGACAACACGTTGAATTCCGCGCCGCTCGTATAGTCGCCGACCAGCGTGACGACGCCGGAATGGAGATTGGTGATTTCGAAGTTCGCCCAGTTCGCGCCGGTGAAGGTGTAGAGCCCGCCACGGTCGATGTTGAGCGTGTCCTCGCCGCCTTCGGCATCGACGATGCCCGCGACCGAGCCGCCGTAATCGTTGAAGGTGCCGTCGCCATCGCCCATCAGCACGGTCGTGGCGGACGTGCCGGAGATGGTGCCGTAATTGGTGATGATGTTGGTCCAGGTGCCGGTCGTATCGACGAGCTTGATCGCATAGCCGTCGAGGCCCCGGATCGTGCCGTAGTTGGTGATTTCGGTCGAAGCGACCGCGTCGCCCCCATTGCTGTCGTCGACGGTGATGCCGTAATCGGCGCCGGAGATCAGGGCATCCGTGTGCGATGCGTCGCCATTGACGACGGTGCCGCCGCCGATGGCGAGGCCTTCGCTGTGGCTTTCGGTCGTCTCTCCCGGCTTGATGCCATTCGCGCCAGTGCCTTGAATGGTGCCGTAATTGTACACGGCCGCGACGAGATCGATGTCGACGCCGTCGCCGTCGCCAAACGTGTAGGCTTCGTTGTAGGCGCCGGTGATCGTTCCGTAGTTGGTGACGGTTACCGTGCCCGTGGTCGCGTCGGAGCCGACGCCCGAACCGTTCTCGCCGGTGATCGTGCCTTCATTAAGGATCGTCGTGCCGGAGGCATCCTTGTCGATGGTGATGCCGTGTTTGCCGCCGGTGATCGTCGCACCTTCGTAGTTGTTGACGACATCGTTGGTGCCGTCGACGCGAACGCCGTACATGTCGCCGATGCTGTCGTTGTTGGCGATGCCTTCATTGACGATCTCGCCTGTCGTCTCGATGGTCCCGTAATTGTTGAGCGTCGAGGAGTATCCGGGTGCGCTCAAGCGAACGCCGCCAACCTCGCCCTCGTTGCCGGTGCCATCGACCGACGCCGCGTTACCCGTCGCACGGATCGTGCCGTAGTTCGTCAAGGTGGACGCCCCGGATTCGCCGATGCGCACGGCATAGACGTTGGAATCCTGCGTACCCGAAGAGAGCGCGGTCGCGTTGGCGTCGGTCTCGATAAGGCCGTCGACATTGTTCGTCACCGTCCCCGAAACGACGCGCAGCGCCGTCGCATTAGACCCGGAAGCGGGGTTGCCGCTGCCGATAATGCTGCCTTCGTTGGTAACGGTCGCATTGGCGCCGAGGCGGACCGTGTCCGTGCCGCCGGTCGACCTGATCGTGCCCTTGTTGTCGAGCGTGACGTAGGTGCCGAGGCGGACGGCCTCGCCGGTACCGTCGGACTGGATGAGGCCTGTCGTGTCGTTGACCACGTTTGCGTAATTGTTGCCGCTTGCGCCCAGCGCCGCCTTGCTCGAGCCGGAAACCGACTTGATCGTTCCCGCATTCGTGAAGTCGGTGAGATTTCCGGACGTGCCGGTCGTCAGGGTGACCGGAACCTTGCTGGTCGCGGTCGAGTTGTCGATCGTCACGCCGGAATTGACACAGCTTCCGTCGGCCGCCGTCTTGTTGCCTGCGGTCGTTCCCGTAATGGCGGTGCAATCGGCGGCGGCGGGCGACGAGAGAGAGA
This sequence comes from Parvibaculum sp., assembly GCF_035511255.1. GTDB lineage: Bacteria > Pseudomonadota > Alphaproteobacteria > Parvibaculales > Parvibaculaceae > Parvibaculum. Next base: position 17,348 of record NZ_DATKFR010000304.1, on the reverse strand, counting down.
GGAGCGCAGCCGTCGCGGCGGAGCCCAACAGCACGGATACCCTTACGCAGCGCACGACGTCGCCGCTCCGAAACTCGCGAAGCATGAAAACCCCCAGTTGCGATCGATGGCCAGCGCGGACACGCGGCCTGTTGCCTAACGAGGGGTTAAAGCCTCCTTGCGTGAAGTCTTGCTGTCAGACAGATGACAAGTCGATGACCGACGCTGTTATCCGCCAACAAAAAGGCCCGGACTTTCGTCCGGGCCTTTTGCTCATCGGCTTGTGCCCAAAGATCAGGCGGCTGCCTTCTCCGGCGCGAAGCGGGCATAGAAGGTGTCGCCCTTCTCGGCCATGTCGCGCAGCAGCTTCGTCGGCTTGAAGCGCTCGCCATATTTCTGCGCGAGCCGGTCGCAGGTCTCGACGAACTCCTTCGCGCCGACCATGTCGATCAGCGAGAGCGGGCCGCCGGCCCAGGGCGCGAAGCCCCAGCCGAGGATCGCGCCGACATCCGCATCGCGCACGTCGGTGACGACGCCTTCCTCAAAGCAGCGCGCCGCTTCAAGCGCCTGGATATAGAGGAAACGCTTCTTCAGTTCCTCGACATCCACATCCTCGATATCCTTCGAGGTCTTGGCGATTTCGGCGAGGCCGGGCCAGAGCTTCTTCTTGCCGTCGGCCGGATAGTCGTAGAAGCCCTTGCCGGCTTTCTTGCCGACGCGGCCGAGGCCGATCACCATCTCCTCGACGATCTTGTCGGCGGGCGCGGCGACGTATTTATCGCCGAGATCCTTCTTGGTCTGCTCGCGCACCTTGTAGGCGAGGTCGAGCGAGACTTCATCGTTCAAGGCGAGCGGCGGCATCGGCATGCCGGTCATCTTGCCGACATTCTCGATGATCGCCGGCTTGATGCCTTCGGCGAGCATGGCGAGACCCTCGCCGACATAGGTGCCGAAGCAGCGCGAGGTGTAGAAGCCGCGGCTGTCGTTGACGACGATCGGCGTCTTCCTGATCTGCTTCACATAGTCCATCGCCTTGGCCAGCGTCTCCTGGCTCGTGCGCTTGCCCATGATGATCTCGACGAGCTGCATCTTGTCGACCGGCGAGAAGAAGTGGATGCCGATGAAGCTTTCCTGCGACTTCGCCGCTTCCGCGAGACCCGTGATCGGCAGCGTCGAGGTGTTCGAGCCGTAGATACCGCCGGCCGCCAGCATGGGCTCCGACTTCTTCGTCACGTCGGCCTTGATGTCGCGACTTTCGAACACCGCCTCGATGATGAGATCGGCGCCCTTCAGATCGTCGTAGTTCGTCGTCGGCTTGATGCGGGCGAGAAGCGCGTCGGCCTTGTCCTGCGTGGTCTTGCCGCGCTCGAGCTGCTTGGCGAGGAGCTTTTCCGAATAGGCCTTGCCCTTTTCGGCATTGGCCTGCTCGGTGTCGAGAAGGACGACTTCCATGCCGGCCTGGGCCGAGACGTAAGCGATGCCCGCGCCCATCATGCCGGCCCCGAGAATGCCGAGCTTCTTCACCTTGAATTCGGGAATGTTGGCCGGGCGGCGAGCACCCTTGCCGAGTTCCTGCATCGAGAGGAAGAGCGAGCGGATCATCGCCTTCGAGCGCGGATCCATCAGCAGCTTCGTGAAGTAGCGTGTCTCGATGCGAAGCCCCGCCTCGATCGGCACCTGCAGGCCTTCATAGACGCAGGCCATGATGTATTTCTGCGCCGGGAAATTGCCATGCGTCTGCTTGTGAAGCTGGGCGATGCCGATGGTGAAGACCTGGCCGGACCCGTTATGCGGGCCGCCGCCCGGGATCTTGTAGCCTTCGCGGTCCCAGGGCTGGATCGCGATCGCATAGACTTCCGGACCCTTCTTGCCAAGCTTGACCTTGGGCTGGGCGAGACCTTCCTTGAGCCATGCCTTGGCGGCCGGGATCAGGTCGGCGGCCGGGACGACCTTGTGGACGATGCCGGATTTCAGCGCCTTCTGCGGATCGAGCGAGGTGCCTTGCAGGATCAGCGGCAGCGCATTCGCCGCGCCGATCAGACGCGGCAGGCGCTGCGTACCGCCGCCGCCGGGGAGAAGACCGACCTTCGCCTCGGGAAGACCGAGCTGGATCTTCGGATTGTCGGCGGCGATGCGGTAGTGGCAGGCGAGCGTCACTTCGAGGCCGCCGCCGAGCGCCGTGCCGTTGATCGCGGCGACGACCGGCTTGCCGCAGGTTTCGAGCTTGCGCAGCAGCATGTTGAAGGCGAGGTTGCCTTCATACATCGCCTTGATGCGATCTTCCTTCGAGCCCGAACCCGAACCGCCAGCCTGACCGCCCATCATCGAAAGATCGGCGCCGGCGCAGAAGGCGTCCTTGCCGGAGGTGAGCACCGCGCCGTTGATCGCGGCATCGCCGACGATCTTCTCGATGATCGAGGCGATGTCCGCCATGGAGCTCTGCGAAAGCACGTTCATCGAACGACCAGGCATATCCCAGGTGACGAGGGCAATGCCGTCGGCGTCGACGTCGAATTTGAAGTTTTCATATGTGGTCATTTTCGCCTCACACGCGCTCGATGATAGTGGCCGTGCCCATGCCCGCGCCGACGCAGAGCGTGATGAGCGCGGTCGAGAGATCGCGGCGCTCAAGCTCGTCGAGCACCGTGCCGAGGATCATGCCGCCGGTCGCGCCAAGCGGATGGCCCATCGCGATCGCGCCGCCATTGACGTTCATCTTGTCGGGCGAAATGTCGAGCGCCTGCATCATGCGCAGGACGACGGAGGCGAAGGCTTCGTTCAACTCGTAGAGGTCGATGTCTTCGGGGCGCATGCCGGCCTTCTTCAACACCTTGCGCGACACGTCGGCGGGACCCGTCAGCATGATGCAAGGCTCCGAGCCGATCGAGCCCATGGCGCGGATGCGGGCGCGGGGCTTCAGGCCCATCGCCTTGCCGGTGTCGAGATTGCCGAGCAGGACGCCCGACGCTCCGTCGACGATGCCGGACGAATTGCCAGCGTGATGAACGTGAATGATTTCCTCGACTTCGGGGTAACGGTCGAGGGCGACGCCGTCGAAGGCGAACTCGCCGAGCGAGGCGAAGGACGGCGTGAGCGCGGCGAGCGACTGCATCGTCGCGTCGGGGCGCATATGCTCGTCGTGATCGAGAATGGTGAGGCCGTTGATGTCCTTCACAGGGATGACGGATTTTTTGAAGTAACCCTTCTCCCAGGCGTTGGCGGCGCGCTTCTGGCTCTCGATGGCATAGTTGTCGACATCGGCGCGGCTGAAACCGTATTTCGTCGCGACGAGATCGGCGCCGATGCCCTGCGGCGTGAAATAGGATTTGAAGGCGATGGCGGGATCGGTCGCCCAGGCGCCGCCCGAGGCGCCCATGCCGACACGCGACATCGATTCCACGCCACCGCCGATGGCCATGTCGGCCTCGCCGCACATGACTTTCGCGGCGGCCATGTTGGTCGCTTCGAGGCCGGAGGCGCAGAAGCGGTTGATCTGCACGCCCGCCGTCGTATCGGCGTAGTCGGCGTTCAGCACCGCGATACGCGCGATGTCGCTGCCCTGCTCGCCCACCGGATCGACGCAGCCGAAGACCACGTCGTCGACGCGGCTCGTGTCGAGGCCGTTGCGGTCGCGGAGCGCCTTCAGCACCTGCGTGCCGAGTTCGAGCGCCGTCACCTCATGCAGCGCGCCATCCTTCTTACCCTTGCCGCGCGGCGTACGCACGGTGTCGTAGACATAACAGTCGGTCATTTGACGTCTCCTGTCTGGTGTTCGTTAGAGTGCCGTCTCGCGTCAAAGCGTGCGCGCGATCAGCATCTTCATGATTTCGTTGGTGCCGCCGTAGATCTTCTGGATACGCGCATCCTGATACATCTGGCCGATCGGATATTCGAGCATGTAGCCATAGCCGCCGAAGAACTGGAGGCAGGTGTCGACGATTTCGCACTGCTTCTGCGTCGTCCACCACTTCGCCATCGCCGCCGTCGTCGCGTCGAGCTTGCCGTCGAGGAGCTTCATCGCACAGTCGTCGGTGAAGACGCGGGCGATTGCCGCCTCGGTCTTGCATTCGGCGAGCTTGAACTGGGTGTTCTGAAAATCGAGGATGCGCTGGCCGAAGGCTTTGCGTTCCTTGACGTAGTCGGCGGTGAGCTCGACTGCCTTTTCCATCGCGACACAGGCCTGGACCGCGATGATGAGACGTTCCTGGGGAAGCTGCTGCATCAACTGGATGAAGCCCTTGCCCTCTTCCGTGCCGAGGAGATTGGAGGTCGGCACCTTCACGTCATCGAAGAAAAGCTCCGATGTGTCCTGCGCATGCTGGCCGACCTTGTCGAGATTGCGGCCGCGGCGGAAGCCTTCCACCTCTTCTGTCTCGACCATGATGAGCGAGACGCCTTTGGAGCCGGCGTTCGGATCGGTCTTGGCGACGACGCAGATCAGCGTCGACTGCTGGCCGTTGGTAATGAAGGTCTTCTGGCCGTTGATGACATACTGGTTGCCGACCTTCTTCGCGGTCGTCTTCACGCCCTGAAGATCGGAGCCGGTGCCCGGTTCCGTCATCGCGATGGCGCCGACCATTTCGCCGGTCGCCATTTTCGGCAGCCACTTCTTCTTCTGCTCTTCGGTGCCGTAGGATTCGATATAGTGGGCGACGATCCCCGAATGCACCGAATTACCGAAACCCGCGACGCCGGCGCGCGCCTGCTCCTGCGTGATCACCATCTCATGCGCGAAGGTGCCGCCGCCGCCGCCATATTCCTCCGAGATCGAGGCGCAGAGGATGCCGGCCTCGCCCGCCTTGTTCCAGGCATCGCGATCGACGCAGCCCTGCTTGTTCCAGCGATCGGAATGCGGCGCCATTTCCTTTTCGTAGAATTTGCGCACCGCATCCTGAAGTATTTCAAGCTCTTCGTTGAGCCAGGGCGACTTGTAGCCCGCGATCAAATCCATCTGTTTCGCTCTCCTGTCAGATCCCGGTTTTCCGGGTTGTTGTTTTAAAAAGACGGCCGATCAGAACTCGTCGGCCGTAAAATCCATCAAGGGCGCGGCCCCGACGCGGATGCGCGCGAGATGCACCGCCGTTTCCGGCACGACGCGATCGAAGTAATAGCGCGCCGTCTTCAGCTTTGCTTCGTAGAAGCCTTTGTCGCCGCCATTGGCGAGCTTCTCGCTCGCCGTCTTCGCCATCTTCGCCCACATGAAAGCAATGGCGGTGACGCCGAAAAGGTGCAGATAATCCGACGAGCCTGCACCCGCGTTGTCCGGGTTCTGAAGCGCGTTTTCCATGAACCACATGGTCGCGGTCTCGAGGTCCTTGCGGGCTCCCGCAAGCGCATCGAGGAAGGGCGCGACATCAGCGCTCCTGCTCGCGGCGATGAAGTCGTCGATCAACTTGAAGAAGGCGAAGACACCCCGGCCGCCATTCTGCGCGAGCTTGCGGCCGACGAGGTCGAGCGCCTGGATGCCGTTGGCACCCTCGTAGATCATGGCGATACGTGCATCGCGGACGAACTGGCTGACGCCGTTCTCCTCGATATAGCCGTGGCCGCCATAGACCTGCTGTGCCTCGACCGCATTCGCGAAACCACGATCGGTCAGATAGCCCTTCACCACCGGCGTCAACAACGCCATCATGTCGTCGCCGAATTCGCGCGCGGCGACATCGTCGGAGGCGTGGCTCAAATCGCCCTGCAGCGCCGTCCAGACGAGCAGCGCACGGGCGCCTTCGTTGAAGCTCTTCGCATTGAGGAGCATCCGGCGCACGTCGGGGTGAACGAGAATCGGATCGGCGGGCTTTGCCGCCTCTTTCGGCCCGGTGAGCGAGCGGCCCTGCAACCGGTCCTTCGCATAAGCCAGCGCATTCTGATAGGCGACTTCCGATTGCGACAGGCCCTGCAGGCCGACGCCGAGGCGCGCTTCGTTCATCATCGTGAACATGGCGCGCATGCCCTTGTTCTCCTCGCCGACGAGCCAGCCCTTGGCTTCGTCGTAGTTGAGAACGCAGGTCGCGTTGCCATGAATGCCCATCTTGTGTTCGAGCGCGCCGCAGGAGACGCCGTTGCGGGCGCCGAGGCTGCCGTCTTCCTTCAGCAGGAATTTCGGCACGAGGAAGAGCGAGATGCCCTTGATGCCCTGGGGCGCGCCTTCGATGCGGGCGAGCACGAGATGCAGGATGTTGTCGGCAAGATCGTGTTCGCCAGCGGAAATGAAAATCTTGGTGCCGGTGATCTTGTAGGAGCCGTCGCCATTCGGCACGGCCTTGGTGCGCAGCAGCCCCAGATCCGTTCCGCAATGCGGCTCGGTGAGATTCATCGTACCGGTCCATTCGCCGGTCACGAGCTTCGGCAGATAGGTCGCTCGCTGTTCGTCGGTGCCGTGGTGCATGAGCGCCGAATAGGCGCCGTGCGAGAGGCCCGGATACATGCCGAAAGCCATGTTCGCCGACGACACCATTTCATTGAAGAGCACGCCCAGCGCGTTGGGCAGGCCCTGGCCGCCGAAGGCGGGATCGGCGACGAGCGCCGGCCAGCCGCCTTCGACGAGGGTCTTGTAAGCGTCCTTGAAACCTTTCGGCGTCGTCACCACGCCGTTTTCGAGCTTGCACCCTTCGAGATCGCCGATCTGGTTCAGAGGCTGCAACACCTCCTCGGCGAGTTTTGCCGCCTCGTCGAGGATCGCGTCGACGACGTCGAGCGGCGCATCCTTGAATCCGGGGAGCGCCGCGTATTGCGACATGTTGAAGGTCTCGTGCAGGAGGAAGCGATACTCCCGCAGGGGTGCTTTGTAGCTCGGCATGTTCGGCCTCGGGTTGGAAGCGGCGCGGCCTTACGCCGTCGCCGCCGATGTTTTCGCCGCTGCTGTGGCGGGCTGGCTCTTGGTCACACGCGGACGCTTCTTGGCATCGACGAGCGCCTGCGCCATCTGGCCCTGCAGCGTGCTCTCCAGTCGAGCACAGCTTTCTTTCAGTGTCGTGATCTGGAGTTCGATTTCCTTGCGCTGCTTTTCAAGGCTTGCGATACGGCGCTTGAACTTGTCGATGGCGACGCGGTTCTGGGTTTCGCAGCCGTCCTCGAGATCGTAGAGGCTGAGGATTTCCTTGATTTCGGACAGCGCCAGGCCGACGAGGCGGCCGCGCACGATGAGGATGAGGCGGGCGCGGTCGCGCGGATGATAGATGCGGGTCTGGCCCTGCCGTTCCGGCTTCAGGAGACCCTTGTCCTCATAGAAGCGGATGGCGCGGGTCGTGAGGCTGAATTCCTCGGCAAGCTGGGTGATCGAGAAAGTGCCGGCCCTGCCGTCGGCATGCGCGGAAGAAGTCGCGACGGCTTCGGCCGTCCTGTCCAACTGATGATCCATGACGTTTCCCTGTTTTCCTGGTCGCCGAACTCCGGAATGCCCGCGGCAACGAACTTCCGCCCGTTCCCCAGCCTCCAAGTCCGGTATGCGTTGAAGTGGCGGTTTTCCGCCGTTTTTCTATGTGGCGCGAAGGCTAGTTGACGTTGACGTAAGCGTCAAGAACTAACCCCTTGTTGCATGTCGCGCCGCCGGTTGGTCTATTTTCCGGTCATCACCGCGGGAGGGGATAAATGCGCCACCTTATGAAGCTTGCTCCGGGTCTGTTTCTCGCGCTGGCGCTCGCCGCTTGCGCCTCGCAGGGCGATCCCTTGAAGCCCCAGCGCGTCAGCCTGACGACGCTACCGGAAGGCGCCAGCGCCGCCGCCCAGGGCGACACGCCGCTGACATCTGCGGTGCTTGCGGCCGTCAATGCCTATCGCGCGCAAAAGGATGCGCCACCACTCGCCACCGACAGCGTCTTGCAACGCGCCGCCGCGATCCACAGCGCCGATATGTCGCTGCGGAATTTCATCGGCAATTTCAATCCCGACGGACAAGGCCCCCAGGAGCGCGTATTGGCCCTCAAGCCCGACTACAAGGGCTCGGTGATGCAGACGATCAGCGTCCGCCACGAGACGGACGGCAAGTCGCCGGAGGCGCTGGCGGCCGACATCGTCAAGGGCTGGACGGGCGATCCGACCCAGCGAAAGGTGATCCGGGACGCTTCGTTCACGCAGACCGGCATCGGCGTCGCGACCAAGGGGAACGACATTTATGTCACCGAGGTCTTTGCCACCCCCTGAAACGACCTCGGACGACGAATCCCAACAAACTTTCAATACTCGTTAACGCCGTATTTACCGACACTGACGTTTTATGAGCGTGGCCGTTTCATGTTGGGGCGTTTTGCGCCCCGCAGGAAGCGGAAGCGGTCGGTTGGAAGGCGACGGCCGGCGTCGGAGGCCCATATCTGGGAGAATGGGTGCTTCTTAACGCTAGATACCGTGGCCTATACTGCAAAAAAGCGTTAACGGGCTAGTGATTCGGATGAGATCTGGTGTTCCCTGGAGCGTAAAGGGCATTGAGCCCGAAGCGCGCGAAGCGGCCAAGCAGGCCGCCCAGCGTGCAGGCGTTACGCTGGGCGCCTGGCTCAACCAGATGATCATGGATGCCGGCACCGACGAAGTCGGCCGCGCTGGCGCCGACATGGCGCCCCGCATCGGCGCGCAGGCGCCCTTTACACAATCCGTCTTCTCGCAGCCCACTCCCGTCGATCTCGCTCCCGTGGCCGAGGCCATGCGCGAAATTGTCGGCCGTGTGGAGAGCAGCGAACGACGCACCACCGATCTCGCGCGGCGTCTTGAACAGACCGTCGGCCAATTGGCCGAACGGCTCGATCACTCGGAACGCGCCATGGAACATGTCCCCGATCAGCGCACGCTCGACCCGCTGGAGCGCAAGATTCAGCAACTCGCGGAACGGCTCGAAGAATCGGAGCGCGGGCGCGGCGGACGGCGCGGTTCCGACGACAAGGCGATCCAGACGCTCGAAAAGGCGGTGAGCGCCGTCGTCGATCATCTCGACACCGCGGAGCGGCGGACGGAAGAGTCGCTCGCCGAAATACGTCAGACGCTGGCGAAGGTCGCGCATCGCGTCGAACAGCGCGACGAAGAGGAAGAACGCGAAGAGGCCCAGGCCCGTTCACGCGCCCTCGAAACCCATTTGCAGACCCTTGCCGGGCGCCTCGAAAAGATGGAGCACTCCGTCAGCGGCGTCAGCGCGCAGGCTGTCGAGACGGCGTTGAAAGCCATTGCCGACAAGACCGACGAAGAACAGCACAAGGCGACCGTCGCGGCGCTCCAGCGCAATCTCGGCGAGATCACACAACGGCTCGAACGGGCCGAGCAACGCACCGACGAGACGCTCAAGACATTCGAGATGACGGTGACGAGCATCGCCAAGCGTCTCGACGATCTCGATACGCCCCGGCCGCAGAACGATGTGGCGCAGATCGTCGACGCGCGGCTCGCGCAAGTGACGGAACGTCTACACGACAATGAAGAGATGACGCTGCAGGCCGTGCAGACGATCGAGCGCGCCATTGCCGGCATGTCGGACAGCCTGCATGTCGCCGAAAACCGTTCGCGCGAAACGATCGAGTCCCTGCATGTGATGCTCGAGCGCATGACCGACCGGCTCGGACGCCTCGAAAAGGAAACCAAGGCCGTTCGCGCGCAGCCAGCGCAGATGCTGCCGGCGCAAATCTCGGTCGGCCAGGGCGCGGGCAGCGGCTTCGTGCCGGGCGCGCAAGGCTTTCCCATTCCGAATTTCGATCAACCGCCCATGGGCGGTTTCGGCGCGCCCTCGGCCGAATTCCGCAATCCCTTCGCCGAGACCGGCTTTGCCGAGCCGCGCACGCTTCCCTCTGCGCCACCCTCGCCTGCGAGCGTCACGCCCGAGCGCATCGGGATGGATCGTGGCGACGTACCGCCCCCGCCCTTCGCGACGCCGGAGGACGATGATGAACTTGAACTGCGCGATGCCGAGCCCGCCGACCTCGATCCGACGCGGGAGCAGACGCACACCGAGCATGATTTCCTGGCCGCCGCGCGCCGCGCCGCGCAGGCTGCCGCCCAGAACGGCCGTGGGCCGCAACAACCCGGGCAGGCTCCCTATGCGGACACCGCCCGCTTCACCGCTTTCGACAATGGCAGCGACACGCGCCGCAAACGCATCGTCGTCGGACTTCTCGCTGCGGTGATCCTCGCGGCGGCAGGCCTCGCGACCGTCCGTTATCTCAACAATCAGCCGCTGGTCCCCGTCATCGACGCCACGAGCGACAGGACGCCCAAAACCGTCGAGCCCGCCACGGGCAAGCCGGTGGACATGAACGCCGGCACTGAGAAGACGCCGGCAAACGCCGTGACGGTGCCCGGGGCTCCGTCGGCGCAGGAACATCCGGAGGCCACGCCGGACGACGCCGGAGCCAATAGAGCGGCTCCTTCGGGGGCGGCAGCTCCGGCGTCCACCACGCCAGCCGCGAAGGCACCCGAAAAGCCGGAAGCCGAGGCGCCCATCGTGCCGGCGCCGAAGGCAGCGGCCCCGCAAGGCGCAACGACCATACCGCGCGCCGAAGCCAAGGGTCCGACCGTCACCCCCGCGCCGGCCAAGCCCGTCACCACGGCGCCGATCGGCCAGACATCCGGACAGACGGCCGCTCCCACGGGGGACCGCGCTTTGCGCGCCGCCGCTGCACGGGGCGAGGCAGCCGCGCAGTATGAAGTCGGCCAACGCTATGCAAACGGGGACGGCGTCACCGCCGATCTCTCGCAGGCCGCTTACTGGTACGGGCAGGCCGCCGACCAGGGCCTCGCCATCGCGCAATACAGGCTTGCCACGCTTTACGAAAAAGGCCGCGGCGTCGCGCAGGACGATGTGCAGGCGCGCAAGTGGTACGAGAAGGCGGCGACGCAGGGCAACATGAAGGCGATGCACAATCTCGCCGTCATCTATGCCGAGGGGCGCGGGACGCGGCAGGATTTCACCACGGCGGCGCGCTGGTTCGGCGAAGCGGCCGATTTCGGCCTCGGCGACAGCCAGTACAATCTCGCGATCCTGCAGGAGCGCGGTCTCGGCGTGCAGCAGGACTACGCCTCAGCCTACAAATGGCTTTCGATCGCGGCAAAAGGGGGCGACAAGGGCGCTGCGCAGAAGCGTGATCAGCTTGCCTCCAAGCTCGACGCCGCGGCGCTCGCACAGGCCAAGGTCGCCGCCGAAACCTGGACTCCGAAGCGTCCAGATCCGCTCGCCAATGGCGATCTCTCGTCGCTCCCGGGTGGCTCGCCGGAGGCAAGCCAGGACACGACGGGCAGCCTCGCCGGTCCGCAGAACGACATCGGCCGCGCTCAGGCCATGCTGATGAAGCTCGGTTACGATCCGGGATCGTCGGACGGCATGATGGGACCGCGCACGCGCGACGCGATCCTCGCCTATCAGCGTTCGGCCGGGCTCGATGCCACGGGCAATGCCGACCGCGCACTTCTCAAGTCGCTCGAGCTTGCGACCCAGTAATCCCGGCCGATAATCCAGCCGAAATCGATCAGCGGATCGCGCCATCCTCCGGCCAGGCCGCACGCCAGCGTCTGTCGGACCTCAATGGCGAATCTTCCTTGATGAAGAGGAGATCGACGGTACCGAGCGCGTTGTCGAGCGGGCGGCGCGCCATGCCGACAATGTCGAAGATGACGAAGCCCTTCTCGCGCAGGAAGCCGATGATCTCCCAGGCTTCCGGCCCGCCGTCGACCGTCGACAGCACACTCACCTCGACGATCAACACGTCGAGATCGGCGATGCGCTCGCCCATGCCCCGAAGCACCATCAGCTCGGCGCCCTGCACATCGATCTTGCAGAGCGCGGGGGGTGCAAAGTCCGGGAAAGCCGCATCGAAGCGACGGATCGGCACGCTATAGCGACGGGTCTCGCCCAGCGGGCCGACGTCGCGGAAGAGACTCGCGCCGTTGATGTCGTCGAGGCGTTCCTCGATATCGATCTCGCCCTCGACGTCGCCAACCGCAAAGCTGCAGATCTCCGCATCGAGTTCCCCGGCGATGCGGCGCATATGGGGCAGCGAGCCCTCCGTCGGATCGACCAGAAAGAAATACGCGTCGGGGAAGGCGTTGTAGAGATCGGGCGTCCCGGCGGCGACACCTATGTCGAAGACAGTCTTCGGATGGAAGCCCATCTCCTTCAAGGTCTTCGTGCCTGACACCCACATGGCGACGCTGCCGACATGATGCAGTCGTTGCCAGAGAGGCCCAAGAAGCGGCCGCAGCGGTTTCGTGGCGGATTTGAGGAGCATGTTCTTTCCAGCATCTGTTGCGCGGGCGGCAGTCGCGGATAAGCTTCCGCAGCCGGCGCATTGTCCGCCAGCTCCGCCGACGGCGCCCGTGACCAGCGAGTGACCAAAACCCTCTCCGGGAAGCCCCAATCCGGCTCACACGCTGGGAATCGCAGCGGCGACGTGCTACGCCAGTTCCACCTCCCGCGGACAATAATGCGCGCCTCAAAGGCCGCCGGAGACCACGCCGGATGCAGATTTATCTGCCTATCGCCGAACTGCCGGTCAACGTGCTGGTGATCCTCGCCATGGGCGCCGCCGTGGGCTTCCTGTCGGGCATGTTCGGCGTCGGCGGTGGGTTCCTGATGACGCCACTTCTGATCTTTCTCGGCATTCCGCCGGGGGTCGCGGTCGGCACACAAGCGACGCAGGTCGTCGCCTCGTCGGTGACGGGCGCACTCGCGCACTGGAAGCGCGGCAGCATCGATTTCAAGATGGGGACCGTGCTGCTCGCCGGCGGCGTCGCCGGCTCCATCAGCGGCATCTTCGTGTTCCGCCTGCTCACGCAAATCGGCCAGATCGACCTCACCATCTCGCTCGTCTATGTCGTGTTCCTGACGATCATCGGCGCGCTGATGATGACCGAAAGCCTGCGCGCCATGCGCGCGGCCGCGAAAGGGACACCGATCCCGGCGAGCCGCGGCGGACAGCATAGCTGGATCCACGGTCTTCCCTTCAAGATGCGGTTCCGCCGTTCCAAGCTCTATATCAGCGTGATCCCACCGGCGCTCGTCGGCTTCTTTGTCGGCATGCTCTCTGCGATCATGGGCGTCGGCGGCGGCTTCATCATGGTCCCGGCGATGATCTATCTCCTGCGCATGCCGACTTCGGTCGTGATCGGCACGTCGCTCTTCCAGATCGTCTTCGTGACCGCGCTCACCGGCGTCATGCACTCGGTCGAGAACCAGACCGTCGACATGATGCTCGGCCTCATCCTCGTCATCGGCGGCGTGGTCGGCGCGCAATATGGCGTGCGCGCGGCGACGCGGCTCCGGGGCGAGCATCTGCGCGCGCTTCTGGCCGCCATCGTCCTTCTGATGGGCCTTCGCCTCGGCTGGGACCTCGTGACGACGCCGCCCGACCTCTATTCGATTTCCGACGTGGCGCCGCACTCATGACCATCCGCAACCGCCATGGCTGGACACTTGCCGTCTTTCTCCTGCTCGGTTCGGGACCGGCACTCGCCGACCAGCTCGTGACCGATCTTTCCGAACACAAGATCGCCATCCGCTCGAATTTCACCGGTACGCAGATATTGCTGTTCGGCGCGGTGGAAGCGAACACGCCGGGCGAGCGGGCCCTCGACCGCGATGTCGTCGTGGTCGTGACCGGCCCGTCGCGAGCCATGACCGTGCGGCGCAAGGAGCGTCTCGCCGGCATCTGGATCAATCACGACTCGCTCACCTTCCCGCGCGTGCCGAGCTACTACGCCGTCGCCAGCACACGGCCGCTCGAGGTAACCGCCGGGATCGATATCCTGAGACGCGAACAGATCGGCATCGACAATGTCGATCTCGGCACGCCTCGCGCGCAGGCGATCGACGGCAGCGACGAGATCCTGCCGCCGGAAGAAGAGCAAGCCTTCATGAAGGCGCTCATCCGCAACAAGAAGCGTGAGCGGCTCTATATCAGCGATCCGGGCGGCGTCACTTTTCTCGGCCAGACGCTCTTCCGAGCCACCGTCGACATCCCGGCGAACGTGCCGGTCGGGCTTTATACGGCGACCGTCTTCCTCCTGCGCGACGGCGAAGTCGTCGATGCCATCGCCTCACCCCTTTATATCGACAAGAGCGGGCTTGAACGTTTCATTTATCGCCTCGCGCATGCGCAACCGCTGTTCTACGGCCTGATCGCGGTTCTCGGCTCGGCGCTGGCGGGCTGGATCGCCTCGGCGCTGCTGCGCGAACGGTGAGTTCGCTCATATTTCCCAGGACGTTTCCACCAGCGGCGATTTCGTTATAGTGACCTCCGGAGTGGGGAGGACACCATGTCGCAAGAGCGCGTTGCGCGTCTCAATGAATTTGCCCGGCACAAGCATCCGGGCCTTGTCGGCGTCGAACTCGAAATCTGCGAGGCGGACCTCGTCACCGGCAAGATGACCGTGACCGAACCTGTGATCGCCGGGACGGGCTTTCTATGGGCGCCGGTCGTTATCACACTCGCGGACTGGCTCTGCGCCGCCGGCATGTCGCCCAACCTGCCGGAAGGCGCGAGCTTCACAACCGTGGAACTCAAGACCAACTTCCTGGGCTCGGCGACCGAGGGTGAAATCGTCTCCGGCCGCGCGGTGCCCGTCCATCGCGGCAAGAGCACCCATGTCTGGGACGTTGAGGTGCGCAACGAGACGAAAAACCGCGTCATCGCCCTCTTCCGCTGCACACAAATGATCCTTTATCCCAAGCCATAATTGACACATGGCCTGACGGGGCCGGGGCCGCTAAAGTGCCGGCCAACCAAACGGACGGGTTATGGCGGATCTCAACATCTCTTATGCGGCGGCTGCGGCGGGCGGGCTTTTGAGCTTTCTATCGCCTTGCGTGCTGCCGCTCGTGCCGGCCTATCTCTGCTTCATCGCCGGCACCTCCTTTGAGGAACTGACGAAAGACGAGGCGCAAGGCCACGAGCGGTTGACGCGGCGCGTCGCGATCGGCGCCGTCGGTTTCGTGCTCGGTTTCACGACCGTCTTCGTTGCGCTGGGTGCAAGCGCCTCCGCGATCAATCCCTACATCCTCGCGAACAAGGAAATCCTCGGCCGCATCGCGGGCGTCATCATCATCGTCTTCGGCCTTCACTACATGGGCGTTTTCCGCATCGCCTTTCTCAATCGCGAGGCGCGTTTCCAGCCCGAGCGGATCGGCGACGTAACGCAGAGCCTCTGGATGCAGTTCCTGAGCCCCTATGTGCTGGGGCTCGCCTTCGCCTTCGGCTGGACGCCCTGCATCGGGCCGATCCTCGCGACAATCCTCGCCATCGCGGCCTCGCAGGAGAGCCTGCGCGCGGGCGTTTTCCTGCTCGCGACCTATTCGCTCGGGCTCGGCATTCCATTTCTCGCCGCGGCCTTCGCGATCCGCGGCTTTCTCGCTTTCGCCAAGCGGATCCGCCGCCACATGCAGAAGATCGAGATCGCCGCCGGTGTGCTTCTCGCCGGGACGGGCCTTCTGATGGTGCTCGGCTCCTTCGAGACGATTGCCATCACGCTTCTCAACGTGTTTCCCTTCCTGGCGAAGCTCGGCTGAGCCGACGGGACCCGGGGGAACGATATGTCGAACGTGAATGAAAGCCGACCGCTGGCCGCTACGCCCGCGACGGCGCCGCGAGCGCCGATGGCCGTGCAGGTTCTCGGTTATGCCGGCCTCGTCCCCTTCGCCGCCATGGCGATCATCATTGCGGCGACCGGCTCAAGCGCCAGCGGCGTCATCCGAGCGGAGATCGCCTATGGGGCCGCCATGCTGTCGTTTCTCGGCGGCGCGCGATGGGGCATGGCGATCGCGGCGGGCGGGACGCAGCATCTCTTTCGGCCGCTCGGCCTTGCGACGCTGCCGACGCTTTTTGCCAGCCTCGTTCTCTTCATGCCGTCGCCGACGGCACTTGTCGCGCTCATCGCCGGGTTTGTGCTGCTTCTCATCGCTGACCGGCAGGACGCGCGCGCCGAACGCATTGCGTCCTGGTACTGGTCGCTGCGATTGACGCTGACGCTGCTCGCCCTAGTCGCATTGGCGATCTCGCTCTGCGTCGTTCTCCTCGGCTAGTCGCTTTCGAGGCGATGGGCGGCGACGGGAACGACGGTGCGCGCGCCCATCATCCAGGCGTGGAAGCCGAAGCCCGGCAACAGATTTTCATAGGCGACGTCAAGGACGTTGAGCCCGCCCGCATAGGCGCCGAAAGCCGGCAGGATCGCACGCGTGCCGTCGGACGCCACGCAACGGCGACGCAGGCGGCGACCGCGCACGCGGACCGCCGCGCAAGGATGAAGATGACCGGCGATCTCTCCCGTCGACGGTGCGGGACGCGGTTCGTGGCGGAAGGTCAGCGGACCCATGCGGATTTCTTCGAGCACCGTGCCGCCGAAGCGGCGCGAGGGACGTGGATCGTGATTGCCGGCGATCCAGATCCAGTCGGTGCGATGCGTCAGTCCGGCCAGATGCGAGGCGTCTTCCGCACCCATCCGCGCCTCGGCATCGAGATCGTGAAAGCTGTCGCCCAGCGCGACGAGACGCGACGGCTCGAACCGCGCGATCAGGGCATCGAGACGGCGCAGCGTCGTGCGCGTGTCATAAGGCGGCAAGGCGATACCGCGCGCAGCGAAGGCCGAACCCTTTTCGAGATGCAGGTCGGCGACGACGAGCATCCGCTCGGCTTCCCACCAGATCGCGCCGTCGGCAAGCACCGTCAACGCGGCGCCGCAGACGCGCAAGGCGGGCGCGGCATGCAGGCGTTCGTCCGGTTCTTTTTCAACTGCGTCAAACAAGTCTCGTCGCCTCTTCGATCAATTCGTCGGCCGCCTCGTGGAGCAGCGCTTCGTTCGCCTCGCCATTGACGGATTCCTTGCCGATATCGAGCAGGACCGGAACCGCGAGCGGCGAGACGCGATCCAGCCTTTTTAAGACGATTCGTCCCTTGATGCGCTTCAGCATATCGGCGACGCGGGCGATGTCGAGAAGGCCGGAGGCCGCATCGTCGTAGGTCGCCCGCAGCAGAATATGATCGGGCTCGTGCTCGCGCAGCACGTTGTAAATGAGGTCCGAGGAAAAAGTCACCTGACGGCCGGTCTTTTCCTGCCCCGGATAACGCCGCTCGATCAGGCCGGAAATGATCGCGCAATCCCGGAAGGTGCGCTTCAAGAGGTTCGATTCCGCCAACCAGGATTCGAGATCGTCGCCCAGCATGTCCTCGTCGAAAAGGCGGCCGAGCGGCAGAGCCCCGCGCTCGGCGAGAAGCCCGACATCGCGCAGGCACCAGATCGCCAGCGAATATTCCGATGCGACGAAGCCCAAAGGCCGTGGCGCCGTCATCGAACTCGATGCCCATCACGAGGACGAGGTTTGGCTGCTGGCCAACAACGTGCCGATCGCGCGCGGCGAGATCATCGTGCAGGGCGAGAAGATCGCCATCTCGATCACCTCGACCATCAAGAAC
>NZ_DATKFR010000303.1:0-10129 GCF_035511255.1 Parvibaculum sp. | reverse complement strand
CTCGACCCGCGCGCCCAGAAGGTCTCGCCCGCCTGATCGTCGCGAATACCGATCCCCAGGCCCCAGGCGAAGGGCGGATCGAGCCTGACACGCTCGGCGGTCATGCGCCGGAGCAGCGGCGTTCCGATTTCCCGGCCCTCGAGCAACTCGATCATGAACCGCGCCATGTCCTCCGCGTCGGTATGGAAGACACGCGCGGCATTGGGTGTCTCGTCCTCCAGCAGCGGAAAACGCGGCACGCCAAGCGGCCACTCGAAGAAGATGAGGCTCACGACGAAAGCCGTCAGAAAAGAAAAGGCCAGGGCCACGCCTTCCGAGCGGCTGTTTCCCCGCGCGATGACGCCGTCGCGCGAACGCACGATGCCGACGACGTAGAAGAGATAGAAGATGAAGCCGGCGACGAGCCCGATCGCCAGCGCATAGCCGACCGAGACGGCGATGATGAAGGCGGCGCTCGCAAAGCCAAGCCCGTACCAGACGGCCGAGACGGCGAAGACGACGCCGACCGCCGCCGGCCAGACCAGATCGGAAGTCTCGAGCCGGCTCCGCTGCATCGTGAAGCGCATGATGAGCCAGACGATCACAAGGGTGACGAGGAAGGTCGCGGCAAAGGGAATATAGAAAACGGCGACCGCGAAACTCAGGGGCACATAGCCCCGCGCCATATTGCCGACGCCCGCCGTTCCGTAGCCCGAGGATTTCATGCCGAGCGGCGCGAAGACGCGGCTCTCCATCTCCGCCTCGAAGGGCTTCTTCCCGATCGTCGCCATGACGTGCTGGAGATAAAGGAAGCCGACGCCGGAATGGGAGAAGTGATCGCCCGGCGTAAAGCTCGACCGGCGAGAGGGATGCGCGACATTGTCGGGAAGGCCCGACGTATGCGTGAGCACCTGCCGGAGCGTGACGCGCCCGTCATCCGATTTGCGCGACAGCCAGGGTGCGGGAAGGTCGCGCGACAGCGGCGCATCGAGAAAGAGAAGCTTGTCGCGCGCCATCGTAAGCGCGCCGTAGGCGGCGACCGTTTCGCCGAGTTCGCCCGCCTCGAAGAGAGTCTGCGGCATGACGGGTTCGCCCGTCTTGCGGTCGGCCTTGCCGAAGGTCGCGGCATAGGCGATCCCTCCATCCGCCACCACCGCGACGCTGACGCCGGCGACGTCGAGCGCCTTCATCCGTTCGGGAATGAAGATGCCGAGGGCGCGCACCATTTCCTCATGCGGCCAGGCGAGCATCCCGCCCGCCGCCCGCGGGTCGTCCGCGGCGCGCGCGAAGGGCGGCGGCGCCAAAAACACGGCGGCGACGATGACAGCGAGAAGGAGAATGAAGTGTTGTTTCATATCGGCGCGTCGAGAGGAATGCGTGGCACCTGCCGCCGGAGCCCCAGCGCCTCGATGCGCCGCAGGATGTCGGCCTCGAGCGGTCCCTTCGCTTCGGCGGCGACGATGTCGCCGAGTTCGTGCCTGTTCTTGACGCCGAGAACGACCGTGTCGACGCCCTCCATCGCCAGCGCATAGCGATGAGCGACGACCGCGGGATCCTCGCCGATCTCCTTGCAGAGCGCGCGGAAGGGCGCCGCTTTCGCATAGTCATTCGCCTCCGGATGATCGGAAGGAAGCGGCCGGTCGATTGCCTCCGTCAGCGCGCCGGCCTGAACGGCGCGGATGCCCATGACGCCGACATCGTTGTTCTTCGCGGTCCGGATGATATTGCGCGGCTCGGCCGGCTCCTCGTAGCGCCGCATCCCTCCGGCCGAATCCATGAGGTTCGCGATCGCCTGTGTGACCGCGGGCTTGGGCTCGCCGCGCAGCGCCTCCATGATCGCGCGCGGCAGTCCCGTGCCGGTGATCCCCCAGGCGCCGATCAGTCCGCGTGCCTTCAGTTTCTCGAAAGTCGGCACGATGCGGTCGACGAAGATCGACCAGGGCACGGCGCCATAGGTCTGGTAGTCGAGATCCTGCTCATAGACATAATCGTTGGGGTGGATATTCGAATGCAGGAAATAGATGTCCGCCTGCTCGCGTTTCAGCGTCGCAAGGCTCCTGAGCAACGATTTTTCAAGACGCTCCTCGAGCCCGTCGAAATGCCGCGAGCCGATCATGCATTTGGTGGTGACGCGCATCTGCGACGGCCAGACGCCGTCGAAAGCCGCGCCAACCGCGGCCTCCGCCTCGCCACGCCCGTAAAGCGGCGCGAGATCGAGAAGCGTGATGCCGGCCTCGACCGCCGCATGAACGGTCGCGACCGCTTCCGCGCGGTCGGTCTTGCCCCAGCCCTGGCCGAGGCCGCCGCCGCCCAGTGTCAGCGCGCTGACCGGCCACAACTCTCCAAGCCTGCGCGTTTCCATATCGTTGCTCCTCAGAAATCCCCGATCAAAAGTCGGCCGGCAGCGCGATGCCGTTTTGCCGGCAGGCGGCAATGACCGTGTTGCGCATCAGACAGGCAACCGTCATCAGCCCGACGCCGCCCGGCACCGGCGTGATCGCGCCGGCGACCTTCGCCGCCTCGTCGAAGGCGACGTCGCCGACGAGCCGCGTCTTGCCCTCGCCTTTTTCCGGCGCCGGCACACGATTGATGCCGACATCGATGACGATGGCGCCGGGCTTCACCCAGTCGCCCTTGACCATGTTGGGCCGCCCGACCGCCGCAACCAGAATGTCGGCCTGACGCGCCAGCCCCGCGAGGTCGCGCGAGCGGCTATGCGCAATGGTGACGGTGCAGTTCTCCCTGAGCAGCAACTGCGCGACCGGTTTGCCGACGAGGTTCGAGCGCCCGATGATGACGGCATGCTTGCCCGCGAGTTCGCCGCCCGCGGCGATCTTCGCCATGATGAGGCAGCCTTCCGGCGTCGCCGGCACCATGGCGGGCAAGCCGCTCGCGAGCCGCCCGGCATTGAGCGGGTGAAGCCCGTCGGCATCCTTTGCCGGGTCGATCGCGTCGATCACCGCCTGCTGGCTGATCTGGTCGGGCACCGGAAACTGCACGAGGAAACCATGAACGGCGGGATCGGCATTGAGCTCGCGAACCTTGGCGAGAACGTCGGCTTCGCTGGTCTCGGCGGGCAGTTTGAACTCGTAGGAATTCATGCCCGCCTCGCGCGTCGCGATCCCCTTGTTGCGGACATAGACCTCGCTGGCCGGATCGTTGCCGACCAGCACGACGGCGAGACCGGGCGTCAATCCGTGCTCCGCCTTCAGACGCGCGACTTCGGCCGCGACGCGGGCCTTGAGCGCGGTCGAGATGGTCTTGCCGTCGATGATATTGTTGGTCGGGGAACTTGCGGACATGGGGGCACCTCAATGTGAGACGGGAGTGCCCAGGCGAGCGGCGGTTCTCATTCTGCGCTTCCCGGTGGTCATGCCCACCTCGCCTCGCCAGTCACGCAGAACGAGGCGCATCATAAGCACGGCCCCGACAAGGCGCAATCGCCGCAAGCGCCTTACGGTGCAATCTCGCCGAACCAGGCTTCGAGGCGCTCATGGAGCCCCTCGCCGCGCAGAACCACCGTCTTGACCCGGCCTGTCTCCCCGGCGGCGATTTCGAGCGCGCTCGGCGGCAGGCCCCACGCCTTGGCGAGCAGTTTGACGACGGCGGCGTTCGCCTTGCCCTTCTCGGGCACGTCCTTGACCCGGAGCTTCAGGAAACTTCGCCCGTCGGCGTCGGCGCCGAGACCGTCGATCCGCGTCGCGCCGCCCTTGGGCGTCACCCGTACCGTCACGGCGACGCCGCCGTCCGCAAGCCTGCGAAGCGGCAGGGCGGTCATGACAGCCTCAAAAGCTCGCTGCGTAGGAGCCGTAGATTTCCCAGATCAGGTTCTGGACGAAATAGAGCAGGAGCAGCAGCACCACCGGCGAAATATCGATGCCGCCGAGATCGGGCAGGATGCGCCGGATCGGCCGCAGGGCGGGCTCCGTCAGCCGGTAGAGAATGTCGACCACCGTATAGACGAAACGGTTCTGCGTGTTGATGACGTTGAAGGCGATGAGCCAGCTCAACACGGCGCTGATGATGATGACCCAGATGTAGAGCTGGATAGCCTGGGTGATCAGGATGAGAAGGGATTGCATGGGCCTCTGCTTTGCGAGCCTTTTTGGACCGGACCTCGGGCTGCCCGCCGGACGAACGGACGTCCGCGAGCCGGCGGGTCGCCCCAGATGTAAAGGGCGGGACCTCAAGGTTCAAGCAGGGCCTCGACCGGGCGTTCAGGCCGACGGCGAGCCTTCTCTTGACACCCGCCGCGCCTCCCCCTAAAGAACCGGCTCAATTCCGGGGCCGTAGCTCAGTTGGGAGAGCGCCTCGTTCGCAATGAGGAGGTCAGCGGTTCGATCCCGCTCGGCTCCACCATTCCCGGAAAACGCGCCTCCGAAGGCTCCACAAAGCCCATTGACGGGCCTTCGAAGGGCCCTTCCGGCGCCGCCAGGCGCGTCTCGGCGATGCGAGCGGCTTCCTCCGCCCCTGCGGTCGTCCCGGTCCAGGTGACGCGCCAGATGACATTGGCCACATCGTCCGAGACGAGCAGCGCCCCGTCATCCGTCTGGGTGAGCCAGACGGGCCGCCCCCAGACCCCTGGGACGCCGCCGGTCCCCGTCTCGAAACCCGACATGAAAATCTCATAGCCCGTTTCCGGCTTTCCATCGTGGAAGCGCACCCGGGCTATGCCGTGAACCGGCGCTCCGCCATGCCAGGTGCCGTGAAGCGCCACCAGCGCATCGCCCTGATAATCCGGGGGGAAGGCCGCGCCCTTGCAGAAGATGAGCCCCAGCGGCATCGAGCGGGGCGGGAAGAGGAGATCGGGCGTTTGCGTCGCCCGGACGAGATCCGGCCTGAGATCGCCGAACTGCGGATCGGGGTGGGTGCCGAGATAGGCGTAGGGAAATCCGTAAAAGGCGCCGGGCTTCACCCGCGTCAGGTAATCGGGAACGAGCCCAGGCCCGAGTCCTTCGCGCTCGTTGACGACGGCGTAGAGATCGTCCGTATCAGGATTGAAAGCCATGCCGACCGGATTGCGCAAGCCCGTGGCGAGGCTCGTCTGCATCTGTCCGTCGATACGGAACTGCTGGATGGTGGCCCGCGGGCTCGGATCCTCGCCGACATTGGTCTGGCTGCCGACGGCGACGAAGAAATGCTTGCCGTCGGGCGCGAAGACGATCTCGCGCGTGACATGACCGCCGCCGTCGCCCAGCGCGCCGGGACGCGTCACCATGATGCGCGGCTCCGCCGCGAGCGTCGATGCGTCGAAACCGAGACGCCAGACGGCGCGCCTGTCGACGACGTAGAGCGCGCCGTCTTCGACGGCAATTCCGGTCGGCTCGCGAAACCCCTCGGCGAAGACGGTCGCCGTTTCGGCAATGCCGTCGCCGTCCGCGTCGCGCAGCGCGAGAATGTCGCCTTCATGCGTTTGCGAGACGAAGACCAGGCCGCCCGGACCCGCCGCCATTTCGCGCGGCCGTTCCACTGCCGCAAAGACGTCGATGCGAAAGCCTTGCGGCACAGCAGGCAAGGCATTCAACGGGCGTGCCGTGTTTTCCAGCTGGGATTCCGGAGAGGCCGGGCCCTCGCCGCCCGATGCATAGGGCGGCGGAAGATCGGAGAGACGAAGCTCGAAATGGCGCCCGACCTCGCCCGGGCCTGCCGCATCCGCCGGCAAGTCGAGCGTGATTGCCGCCGCCGCGAGCGTCGCGATGAAAACGAGGTGCCGACGGACGACAGGATGGGGCGATGGAAACGCGGAATGCATGGTCATGGCAGAACCGGCGATGACGATAGCGCCGCCCGCCCCGTCACGCAATCGGACCGGGCCGCGCAATTCCGACGCGCCACTCACACCGGCGCGGCTTCGCCCAGCCAATGATCGATGAAGCGGGAAAGCCAGGCCTTCAGCGCCGCGTCGTGCTGGAAGCGACCCGCGCGATGATGCGCCTCCGCCTGCGCGCCGGGCCTGCAAAGATGGCCCTCCGACTTCAGAAGCCAGGCATTCATCATCAGCGAGGTGAGTTCAGGATGAAACTGGATGCCATAGGCGGACTTGCCATAACGCATCGCCTGCACCGGGAAATCATTTCCCTCCGCGAGCTGTACCGCGCCGCAAGGAAGATCGAAGCCTTCCTGATGCCACTGATAGACATATTGCGGATCGTCGAAGAGGCCGGCGCCGTGCTCGGTCGGCCGGATCGGGAAATAGCCGACCTCGCAGCGCTTGTCCTCGCGGCCATAGACGCGCGCGCCGAGATGTTTCGCCATCATCTGCGCGCCGAGGCAGATGCCGAGATAGGGCTTCTCCGCCTTGAGCGGTTTCGAGATCCAGTCGGTTTCCGCGCGGATGAAAGGCAGATTGTCGTTGGCGCTCATCGGCCCGCCGAAAATGACCGCCGCCGAATGCTCGTCCATCGTTTCGGGCAAGGGATCGCCGAGCGAGGGCCGGCGGATGTCGAGGTCGCACCCGCGGGCGCGAAGCTCCTGCGCCACCCGGCCGGGGTTCGAACGCTCCTGATGGAGAACGATGAGAACGCGATGGGTCATGATGCCTGACCATTCTTGGCCGTGTGAGCGCGCGGTTTCAAGGCGGCGCCAAGGCAAAATTATGTCCCGCACTCTCTTAACGGAGCTGCGGGACATTTTGGTCACAGGCGAAAGAGAGTCGGTTCCTACATCGCGCTGATGCCGCCATCGAGCTTCAGCTCGGCGCCGGTCATGAATTTCGACTCGTCCGAGGCGAGATAGAGGACCGCATAGGCGATGTCGTCGGGCTCCCCGATGATGCCGAGCGGCACCTGCTTGGCGAGTTTCCTCAGCAATTCCTCCTTGGGCATGCCGCGCGTCATACCATCCAGGATCGGGGTGTCGATGAAAGTCGGATGGATCGAGTTCGAGCGGATGCGGTAGCCGCGCTTGGCGCAATGAAGCGCCACCGATTTGGACAGAAGCCAGACCCCCGCCTTGGCGGCGTTGTAGGCGGCCATGTTGTGGCCGGCGATCAATCCGGCGATCGACGAGGTGTTGATGATCGAGCCCGGCGCATGGGGGACCATGTAGGGGATCGCATATTTGCAGCCGAGAAAGACCGAATCGACATCGACCGCCTGCACCCGCTTGAAGGTCTCGAAATCGGTGTCCTCGACCGTCGTACCGCCGCCGATGCCGGCATTGTTGAAGAGGACGTTGAGGCCGCCCATCGCCTTGTCGGCCTCGGCGAGCGCCGCCTTCCAGTCATCCTCGCGCGTGACGTCGAGCGCGACGGAAAAGCCCTTGCCCGGATAGAGCGCGTTGATCTCGTCGGCGACGGCGGCGGCGCCCTTCGCATTGATGTCGGCGACGGTGACCTTCGCGCCCTCCTTCGCCAGCATCAGCGCCGACGCCTTGCCCAACCCTTGCGCACCGCCAGTGATGAAGGCCATCTTGCCTTCGACGCGCCCCCTGCGTTCCGCCATATCTCGTTCCGCCATCTTACTCTCCCGTGAAGTTTGGTTTGCGTTTCTCGAGGAAGGCGCTGACCGCCTCCTGCTGATCCTTCGACGTCGCGGCGAGCGCGAACTGGTCGCGGTCCATATAGGTGACGGCCGCGTTGAGCGCCTTCGCCGCCATGTCGATCGACTGTTTCGACATGCGCACCGCGACCGGCGGCAGCGCGGCGAATTTCCGCGCGAGCCTCAGCGCCGCATCGAGCGCCTCTCCGTCTTCCGCGATGTCATCGGCGAGACCCCAGTCGAGTGCCTGCGGCGCAGGGAGTTTTTCGCCCAGAATGGTGAAGAGCTTCGCCCGCGACGGGCCCATGAGATTGACGAGACGCGGATTGGAATGCCAGCTCATGTTCATGCCGAGCGGAATCTCCGGCAGGCGGAAATAGGCGCTCTTCGCCGCCACGCGAATGTCGCAGGCCGCCGCCAGCGCCGTGCCGCCGCCGATGCAGAAGCCTTCCACCGCGCAGATGGTGATCTGTTCCAGCCGCTCCCAGGCGCCGCACATGTCGGGCCCGATCTTCAGCGCATGACGCCGCGCGAGAAGCCCCTTGTCGCGGCGCGACGCCATTTCCGGGTCGGCGAGATCGGCGCCGGCGGAGAAGCCGCGCTTCGTTCCGGTAAGGACGATCGCAATCGTCTCGAGGTCGTCCTCGAAACCGCGCGCCACCGCCGTCAGCTCGCGCATCGCCGCCGCCGACATGGCGTTGAGATTGTCCTCGCGATCGAAATGCACGATCGCGACCTTCCCCTCGCGTTCGATCCGCGTGAAATCGCCCATCATCGCTCTCCGTCTTAAAGCATGGCCGTGTTGGTGGGAACGCCGAGGAAGAGCCGCCCCGTCAGCTCGAACGTCGCCTCGCTCACCATCATATGCTGTGTCGCGACATGAACGTCGCGGAAATGCCGCTGCAATGCCGATCCGCGATAGACGGAGGAACCGCCGCCGAGCATGTACATCAGATCGACGGCCCGCGCCGCCGCCCTGACCGCATGGGTCGTCGCGAGCCTTATGTCGCGGCGATGTTCGACCGTGATCGCGCCGTCGCGCGACGCGGCGTCCCAGGCGGCGTCGATGGTTTCCTTGAGCCAGGCGCGCGCCGAGCGGACCAGTGCCTCTGCTTCCGAGACGTCGATCTGCGCCTTCGCCCGCGCCGCCAGCGGCTTTGCGGAGCCCTGCGGCGTCTTTCCACCGGCGAGCCCGACGAGTTCGTCGATGGCGCCGCGCGCCAGCCCGAGCGCGACGCCGGCGATGCCGATGCCGAGAAGGCCGAAAGTCGGGAAACAATAGAGGGGCCGCGCCAGCGGCCGATCTCCGAGAAGGCTGACGGCGCGCGAGGCCGGCACGAAAACGTCACTCACCTCGAAATCCGTGCTGCCGGTGCCGCAAAGGCCGGAGACGTCCCAGGTGTCGTGCAGCGTCACCTGCTCCGCCGGGAAAATCATCATGCGGTTCTGGGGAAGGCCCTGGGGCGCCATTTCAGGCTTGCCATCCGGTCCGAGGATCAGCGTCCCGCCCATGATCCAGCGCGCATTGCGCGAACCCGAGCCCCATTGCCAGCGCCCGCTGACACGGTAGCCCGAGACGCCCTTCTCCTCGGCATGCATGGCCGTTCCGCGCGGCGCGAAAACGCCGGCCGCGATGGTCATGGGATCGCCGAAGATTGCGTGCGCCTCGTCGGGCGCAAGGAAGGCCGCCACCATGCCCGACGTCGATCCTATGAAGACGCACCAGGCAGCCGAGCCGTCGATGCGCGCCAGACGCTCCACCGCCTCGACCAGCACCATCGGATGCGCCTCGTGCCCGCCATGGGCGGCCGGGATGCAGAGCCGGTGCAGTCCGAGCCGGGCCGAGAGGTCGGCAAGGTCCTGCGGCAGAAAGCGGTTGCGCTCGATCTCCTCCGAACGGCCTGCAAGCGCCGCCGCATAGGTGTCCGCCGCCGCCAGCGGATCGGGCAATGCCGCTTGCATGTCGATCGCCATGATCAGCGCCCGGTGAAGCGCGGTGCGCGCTTTTCGAGGAAGGCATGCACGGCCTCGCGATGATCGTTTGTCGCGAAGGTCTGCATTTCATAGGCGATCGAGGCGTCGAGGATCGAATGGGCAAGCTGCTTCAGGCCGATATTGACGGCGACCTTCGAATATTTGATCGCCTTTGTCGCACCGCCTGCGAGCCGCGCGACAAAGGCATCGACGCGCGCATCGAGTTCGGCATCGGGCACGACATGGTTGATGAGACCGATGCGCTCGGCTTCAGCCGCCGGCACCGGATCGCCGGTCATCAGATATTCCTTTGCCCGCGCGTAGCCCACAAGCTGCGGCCAGATGATCGCGCCGCCATCGCCCGCGACAATGCCGGCGCGCACATGCGGATCGGCGAAGCGCGCATTGTCGCTGGCGAAGATCACGTCGCACATCAGCGCGAGCGTCGCGCCGAGACCGACCGCCGGTCCGCGCACCCTGGCGACGATCGGCTTTTCGAGGTCGAGCAGCGAGAAGACGATGCGTTTGGCCTCGGCCGCGTCGGGACCTTTCTCGCCGGTCTCGAAGGAGCGCTTCATCCAGTTGAGATCGCCGCCGGCACAGAAGGCCTTGCCCTCGCCGGTCAGCACGACGACATCGGACAGGGGATCGGTCGCGGCATCGAGGAAAACCTGCGACAGCTCGCGATGCATATCCCC
>NZ_DATKFR010000302.1:0-3018 GCF_035511255.1 Parvibaculum sp. | reverse complement strand
AAAATCGGCCGCCAGTTCTGGACGCATCTCGGAAAGATCGCCGCCGCCGAACCGAAAGACATTGGCTTCGAGATGGAGCCGGTCGCGCCCGGCGAATGCTGGAAGCGCGAACTCGACAAGTGGGAAAAGGTCATCGACGAGGACGAGCTCTCGCCGCAGCCCATCGCCCGCGCCGCGATCCGCTGGCTCCGCCGCAATCCGCCGCCGCCGGCGCAGAAACTCTCCGTCGTGCATGGCGATTACCGCACCGGCAATTTTTTGGTCAACGGCGAGGGCGACATCAAGGCGATCCTCGACTGGGAGATGTGCCATCTCGGCGATCCGCTGGAAGACATCGCCTGGGCGGCTGATCCGCTTTGGGCCTTCGCCAATCCCGATCGCCCCGGCGGCATGATCCCGCGCGCCGAAGCCTTTCGTCTCTGGCAGGAGACGAGCGGATTGAAGATCGATCCCGTCGCCTTGCGCTGGTGGGAAATCTTCAACTCGCTGAAGGGCCTCGCGATCTGGATTTCGGCCGGCAAGGAATATCACACCGGCGCCAACCGCGACCCGATCCTCGCTTTGTCGAGCTGGTACTGCACCGACATGCATGACCGTATTCTGGCCGGACGTCTCTCGGCCCTGTCGAAGGAGGCCCGCGCATGAAGCCCGAAGTCGATACCGCCCTCGGCGGCTTCTTCGTCACGCTGATGACCGAAATCGCCCCGCAGCTCGGCGGCGAATATTCGACCGGCAGCGTCGGCCTGATCGGCATGTCGATCGCCATGGCGGCGCAGGAATATGATCGCGCCGCCGATATCCGCGTCCGCGAGAACGAAGCCATGCGCGCGCTCTTTGCGGAGGCGGCCCGCCTCGTCGAAGACGAGGCACGGGACATAAGTCTTGTCGAGGACAAGGCGTTCGCGAAACGCCTCCTCGATGCTGCGGCGACGAAGGACACCTCCTTCAAGGTCAGCGCGCTCAACGCCTCCAACGATGCGCTGAAATCCCTGCTGATTGAGCTCCACGCGGCTGTGGAAACCTCGAAGGCGTCCTGGGCCTCTGCACTGGATCGCAAGATCTGGGATCTGCTGGTCGAGGCGGCCGAGGGACGCAAGCTGGTCTTCCCGCTGGCGGGGTAGGGCGGGTTCGCCGCGGTTCTTGTCAGCTAACCCCCACCCGGCTTCGGCTAAGGCTTGGGGCAAGCCCCAAGCCAAGCCCCAAGCCAAGCCTTCGCATCCCTCCCCCTTCCCGCCAGAACCCCTCCGTATCCCGAAGCGTCCGGGCGGGAAGGGGGAGGGAGGAGCGAGCGTAGCTCGCGGAGGGTGGGGGATGGGGGGAACGAGAGACCGACGAGAAGCCAGCCCCTTGCGTGCCTTTTCGGTTCGGCTATGACTTGTCCGCCCGGATATCGGGTCTTTCAGGCCCGACATCATGCCGCTCGCGCTTCGCCTTTCGGTCTTCTACGCCTCGCTCTGTCTCTTCTCGGGCGTGCAGGTTCCTTTCTTTCCGGTCTGGCTGAAGGCGAAGGGCCTCGGCCCGGAGCAGATCTCCCTCATCATGGCGGCGACCATGTTCCTGCGCATCGCGGCGGGGCCCTGGTTCGCTTTCCTCGCCGACCGTCTCGACAATCGCCGCCGCGTCGTCATCTCGCTGGCCTGGGGATCGCTGATCGCGGTCTGCCTCTATGTCTTCACGTCCGGCTTCTGGCAGATACTCTTCGTCACGCTCATCCTGATGTCGCTCTGGCCGTCGATCACGCCGTTGATCGACACGATCGCGATGAAGGCCGCCCATAGCGAGGGCATCGACTATGGCCGCGTCCGCCTCTGGTGTTCGATCACCTTCATCGGCGCGAGCTACGGCGTCGGCTGGCTGCTCGAATGGCAGACGCCGCTTGTCATCTCCACCTGTCTCATCGGCGCCATCATCGTCAACCTGGCCGGCGCCTATCTTCTCGCGCCGGAAGTGCCGAGCGGGATTCATGCCGCGCCATCCGGCGGTCAATGGAAAGCCGCGCGCGCCATCCTGCGCCATCCGCTCTTCGTCATCGGCATTTGCCTGGCGGGGCTCATCCAGTCGACCCATGCCGTCTATTACACTTTCGGCACGTTGAACTGGCAGAAGCTCGGCTACAG
Organism: Parvibaculum sp.; assembly: GCF_035511255.1. GTDB lineage: Bacteria > Pseudomonadota > Alphaproteobacteria > Parvibaculales > Parvibaculaceae > Parvibaculum. The sequence continues at coordinate 901 of NZ_DATKFR010000302.1, read as the reverse complement.
CAACATGGTGATCGGCGCGCTCTGGGGCGTCGGCGTGATCGCCGAAATCATCCTCTTCGCCTTTTCGGGCCGTGTCGTCGCGCGGGTCGGCGCTGTGCAGATGATGACGCTCGGTGCGGGTGCCGCCGCCTTCCGCTGGAGCATCACGGCGTTGAGCCCGCCGCTCTGGATATTGTTTCCCCTCCAGATACTGCACGCCTTCACCTATTGCGCGGCCCATCTCGGCACCATTCATTTCCTGAGCAGGGCCGCGCCGCGCTCATTGGCGGCGACCGCGCAGAGCCTCTACGCTTCTTTCTCGGCCGGCGTTATGATGGGAGCGATGACGCTGATCGCGGGCCCGCTCTACCAGTCCTTCGGACCGAAGGCCTATTTCCTGAGTGCGGCGGTAGGCGCCATCTCGTTTTTCGGAACGCTTTATATCGGCGCGCGCTGGAACGGCGGTCCATTGATAACGATCGAAGAAGAGGGAACGGATCATGGCGATGGAAATCGTCCCCGCCACAGCGGCGCTGGGTGCTGAAGTCCGGGGGCTCGACCTGTCGAAGCCCTTGAGCGATGCCGACATCGAGGCGCTGAAGGAAGCCTGGGCCGACCACATCGTGCTGCTCTTTCGCGGCCAGAGCCTCACCGACGACGATCTCATCCGCTTCTCGCGCCATTTCGGCACTCTCGACATCGCGCCTGCGAGCGCCACGGATTATGCAGGCGCGCAGGAGAAATCGCGGCCCGAAATCTGGATCATCTCGAACGTCGTCGAGAATGGAAAGCCCATCGGCGCCCTGGGCGACAAGGAAGCCGAGTGGCACACCGACATGTCCTATGTCGAAGAGCCGCCGATGGCGAGCGTTCTCTATTCGCTGGAAATTCCGTCGAAGGGCGGCGATACGAGCTTCGCCAA
>NZ_DATKFR010000301.1:0-12505 GCF_035511255.1 Parvibaculum sp. | reverse complement strand
AAGGCGCTGCACGGCATCGACGTCGAGCGGGTGGTCTTCAACGCGATCACCAAGAACTCGATCCTCGAGGCGATGAAGCATCCGCGCGGGCTCGACAAGGAGCTGATCGACGCCTATCTCGCCCGCCGCGCCCTCGACTATCTGGTCGGTTTCACGCTATCGCCCGTCCTCTGGCGCAAGCTGCCCGGCGCGCGGTCCGCGGGTCGCGTGCAATCGGTTGCGCTTCGCCTGATCTGCGACCGGGAACTCGAGATCGAGGCCTTCCGCGCGCAGGAATACTGGACCATCGAAACCGACTTCAAGACGGGATCTGGCGCGCCCTTCGCAGCGCGGATCGTCAACCTCGACGGCAAGAAGCTCGAAAAGTTCGACATTCCGAACAAAGAGACCGCTGACGAGATCGTCAAGCGCATCAAATCGTCGCGCTTCTCGGTGAAGTCGGTCGAGAGCAAGCCGGCGCGGCGCAATCCCTATCCGCCGTTCACCACCTCGACGCTGCAGCAGGAAGCATCGCGCAAGCTCGGCTTCTCGGCGAGCCGCACCATGCAGATCGCGCAGCGCCTTTACGAGGGCGTCGAGATCGACGGCGAGACGACGGGTCTCATTACCTATATGCGTACCGACGGCGTGCAGATCGCCGACGAGGCGATCGCCCAGGCGCGAACCGTCATCAACAATGAATTCGGCGAGGCCTACCTGCCTTCGACCGCGCGCGTCTACAAGACCAAGGCGAAGAACGCGCAGGAAGCCCACGAGGCCATCCGTCCGACGGATCTCTCGCGCCTGCCCAAGCATGTGGCGCGGGCGATGGACGAAGATCAGCGCCGCCTTTACGAGCTCGTCTGGAACCGCACCATCGCGAGCCAGATGGAAAGCGTGCAACTCGAACGCACGACGATCGAGATCGAGGCCGACGACCAGCAGATCGGTCTGCGCGCCACCGGCTCCGTCATCACCTTCGACGGTTTCCTGCGTCTCTATCAGGAGGGCCGCGACGACGCGGAGGATGGCGAGGATGGCGGCCGCCTGCCCAAGGTCGCGCGCGGCGACAAGCTCGGCCTCCATGAGGTGCGTCCCGACCAGCATTTCACCGAACCGCCGCCGCGCTTCACCGAAGCAACGCTCGTCAAGCGCATGGAGGAGCTCGGCATCGGACGACCCTCGACCTATGCCTCGACGTTGCAGACGCTGCGCGACCGTACCTATGTCCATATGGACAAGGGCCGCTTCATGCCCGACGACAAGGGACGCCTCGTCACCGCGTTCCTCGAGAATTTCTTCACCCGCTATGTCGAATACGACTTCACGGCGGATCTCGAGGAAAAGCTCGACAAGGTGTCCGCCGGAGAACTCGACTGGAGGGAAGTCCTGCGCGACTTCTGGAAGGACTTCACCGGCGCCGTCGACTCGGCCCTGGAACTGCGCATTACGGAAGTCCTCGATCGTCTGAACGACGTTCTCGGACCGCACGTCTTCCCGGACAAAGGCGACGGCAGCGATCCACGCAAATGCCCGTCCTGCGCCGATGGGCGCCTCTCATTGAAAGTCGGCAAGTTCGGCGCCTTCGTCGGCTGCTCGAATTATCCCGACTGCCGCTTCACGCGCCAGCTCACGGTCGGCGCCGATGGGGAAGACGGCGCGACGGGCGACCGCAATCTCGGCATCGATCCCGAGAGCGGCAAGCCGGTGCTCGTGAAGACCGGCCGCTTCGGTCCTTACATTCAGCTCGGCGAAGCGGAAGAAGACGGCGAGAAGCCGAAACGCGCCGGCATTCCGAAAGGCACCTCGGCCGCGACCATCGATTTCGAACGTGCGCTGCAACTCCTCTCGCTGCCGCGCGAGGTCGGCTTGCATCCGGAAACAAAACTGCCCATCTCGGCCGGTCTCGGCCGCTTCGGTCCTTTCGTTCTGCATGACGGCACCTACGCCAATCTGAAAGACCCGGAAGAGGTCTTTACTATCGGCCTCAATCGCGCCGTCGATCTTCTCGCAGAGAAGGCCGCGAAAGCGAAGGAGCGCGCCGGCAAGGCGCTTCGCGACATGGGCGCGCATCCGGGTGACGGCAAACCGATCCTCATCATGGAAGGCAAGTACGGCGCCTATCTGAAGCATGGCCGCACCAATGCCACGCTGCCGAAGGATACCGACATCGCGACCTATACGCTCGATGATGCCGTGGCACTGATCGCCGAAAAAGGCGGCAAGAAGGCGCCGGCAAAGAAAGCGACGGCGAAGAGCGACGACAAACCCGCCAAAAAGGCGCCTGCGAAAAAGCCCGCGGCCAAGAAAGCCGCGCCGAAGAAGACCGCCGCCAAGAAGCCGGCTGCGAAAAAGCCGGCGGCCAAGGCCAAGGCGAAATCGCGCACGCCCGAATTGGCGGACTGATGGCAACCGAAAAAAAGCCTCCCAAGAAAAAAGACGCACCGAAAAAGCGTGAAAAGTCTGTCGGGCTCCCGACCCGCGAGCAGATCCTCGAATTCGTCTCGGGTGCGACGGGCAATATCGGCAAGCGCGAGATTGCACGCGCCTTCAACGTCAAGGGCGCCGACCGCATTCCCCTGAAGCAGATGCTGAAGGCGATGGCGGAAGAAGGCGTGCTGGTGAAGAGCGAGAAGCGCAAGCTTCACCGCGCCGGCGAACTGCCGCCCGTCACCATTGTCGAGATCACGCATCGCGACACCGACGGCGAACTCGTCGCCCGCCCTGTCGACTGGAAGGGCACCGACGCCCCGCCCTCCATCGTCATCACGCCCGAAACACAGAAGCATCGCGCCAAGGACCGTGAAGCCGAGCCACCGGCCGGCATCGGCGACCGCGTCCTTGCGAAGCTGACGCGCACGACGGACGCGAACGAGATTTACGACTACGAAGCGCGCGTCATCCGACGCATCGACAAGGGCGCCGAACGCATCCTCGGTCTCTTCCGTTCGGGATCCGAAGGTGGACGTCTGGTGCCCGTCGACAAGCGTGTACGCAACGAGTTCGAGATTGCGCGTGGCGACACGGGCGATGCAAAGGACGGCGACCTCGTGCTCGCCGAAACGGTGCCCGGCAAGCGCTACGGCCTGCTGCGCGCCCGCGTTCGCGAGGTCTTCGGCCGCAGCGACGATCCGAAATCGATCAGCCTCATCGCGATCCATACGCATGGCATTCCCGACAAGTTTCCGGACGGCGTGCTGAAGGACGCCGAAGCGGCGAAGCCCGCCGGCCCCGAAGGCCGCACGGATTTGCGCGATATTCCGCTCGTCACCATCGACCCGCAGGACGCGCGCGATCATGACGACGCAGTCTGGGCGGCGCCCGATCCCGACCCGAAGAACGAAGGCGGCTATGTCGCCATCGTCGCCATCGCCGATGTCGCCGCCTATGTGCGGCCCGGCTCGCCAATGGACCGCGAGGCGAGGAAGCGCGGCAACTCGACCTATTTCCCGGATCGCGTCGTGCCGATGCTGCCGGAACGCATCTCGAACGATCTCTGCTCGTTGCGCGAAAAAGAAGAGCGCGCCTGCCTTGCCGTGCGCATGGTCTTCGACCGCAACGGCAGCAAGCGTCGCCACGAATTCATTCGCGGCATCATGCGGTCTGCCGCCCGCCTCACCTATCGCCAGATGCAGGAGGCGATCGACGGCCGCCCGGACGACAAGACCGGACCAATCCTGAAGAGTGTGCTTCAACCTCTGTGGGATGCCTACAAGACGATCTCGATCGCACGCGAGAAACGCGGGCCGCTCGATCTCGATCTGCCGGAATACAAGGCGCAGCTCGACGAGCGCGGCCGCGTCGCGGCGATCCGCATCGCCGAGAAATACGAATCGATGAAACTCATCGAGGAATTCATGATACTCGCCAATGTCTGCGCGGCCGAAACCGCCGAGCAGAAGCAGACGAAGGTCATCTACCGCGTCCATGACACGCCGTCGCGCGAGAAGCTCGTGGCGCTGTCGGAGTTCCTGCAGACGCTGAACCTCAGTTTCCCGAAAGGCCAGGTCGTCAAGCCCGCGAATTTCAACCGCATTCTCGCGGAGGTCGACGGCACGGAGTTCGACCAGATGGTCTCGACCGTCGTCTTGCGCTCGCAGGCGCAGGCGATCTATTCGCCGGACAATATCGGTCACTTCGGCCTCAATCTCGGCCGCTATGCGCACTTCACCTCGCCGATCCGCCGCTATGCCGATCTCATCGTCCATCGCGCGCTCGTCTCCGCGCTGCGCTTCGGCGATGACGGGCAGAGCGCAGAGGAAATGGGTGCGCTGGCGGAAATCGCCGAGCACATCTCCGGCACGGAGCGCCGCTCGATGCTCGCCGAGCGCGACTCGACCGACCGCTTCATCGCCGCCTTCCTCGCCGACCGAATCGGCGCGGAGTTCCGCGGCCGTATTTCCGGCGTCACGCGCTTCGGCCTTTTCGTGAAGCTCGAGGAAACGGGCGCCGACGGCCTTATCCCCATCGGCAATCTCGGCACCGAGTTTTTCCATCATGACGAAGCCGGCCATGCCTTGATTGGCGAGCGCTCCGGCCTCACCTATCGTCTCGGCGAAGAGGTCACCGTGCGGCTGGCCGAGGCGGTCCCGGTCACCGGCGGGCTTCGCTTCGACATCGTCGAGGGCGGCAACCCGGGAAAACCCGCCGGTCGGCAGGGTTTTCGGCGCAGCGGCAGCCGCCCCAACGCAAAGACCAAAATCGGCGGCAAGCCCCGCGACATCAAGACGCGTGGGAAGGCCAAATCGCCGAGACCCGGCAAGAAACGCTCCGCCAAGCATTGATCCCGATCAACACGCGTCAACCTGCCACATTCAATCCTCTCTGGAATGAGACAAATCTGCGGAAGCGGAAATCCATCGTTTCGCAGGCATTCCATTTCACGAGATACAGATGAGCGCCGTATTGGATATCGAACCTTCGAGCTATGAAGTTGTGCGGGCCGAACCCCGCCCGTTCGGCCGTTCCCTGTGGCGCGGATTTCTGGAGCGCTGCCCGAATTGCGGCAAGGGCAAACTCTTTCGTGCCTCCCTCAAGGTCGCCGACGAGTGCCCGCATTGCGGCGAGGCGCTGCATCACCACCAGGCCGACGACGCGCCGCCCTACTTCACGATCCTGATCGTCGGCCATGTCGTGGTGCCGATCATGCTCGCCGTCGAGCTCGAATACGCGCCGGCCGTGTGGATCCAGATGATCGCCTGGCCGACGCTCACGGCCGCGCTTTCGCTGCTTCTGTTGCCGCGCATCAAGGGTGCCGTCGTCGGCTGGCAATGGGCGCAGCGCATGCACGGCTTCGGCGGAGAAACCCACGAATAGGCCCTTCTGGACAGCCCCTTCCCCGGCGGGCATCCTGACCGGATAAAAACATTCAGAATCCGGGACGGAAACATGACCGAGGAGCAGAGGGGCGCTTTCGACCCTAAAATTTCGCGCGAGCAGGAATATCGCGACGGCAGCGCCGGTCGCGCCGTGCGTCCGCGCGATGCGGCGACGCTGATCCTCGTGCGCAACGACGGCAGCGTGCCCCGCGTCCTGATGGGCCAGCGCCACGCCAACCACAAATTCATGCCGAACAAGTTCGTCTTTCCCGGCGGGCGCGTCGATCCGGCCGACAGCCGCATCCGCCCCATCGAAGACCTTCGCGCCGAAGTCGCGCAGCTTCTGATCGCACGCATGCGCGGCACACCGTCCGAGAACCGCGCCCGCGCTCTCGCGCTTGCCGCCATCCGCGAAACCTTCGAGGAAACGGGGCTCGCCGTGGGCCGGCTGATCCCGACGCCGCAGACGAGCAAGCACAAGGACTGGAACGCCTATTTCTCGCTCGGCGTTTCGCCCGCGCTCGGCGCGCTCGATTTCGTCGCCCGCGCAATCACACCGCCCTATCGCACGCGGCGCTTCGACACGCGTTTCTTCATCGCCGATGCCGAGCATATTCACGGCGATCCGGCGAAGGTCGCGGGCTCCGGCGAATTGCAGGGCCTGCACTGGATCGGCATCAAGGAAGCCGAAGGGCTCGATCTACCGAACATCACCCGCGTCGTGCTCGCCGAGATCGACGAGCGGCTGCGCCAGACGACGGCGGCGCAACGCGCGCGGCCCGTGCCCTTTATCCACTTTCGCCGGGGCGACGCCATCCGCGACACGCTGGGCTCCTGATGACCGAAGCCGCGCCTCTCCGTTTCCGCGGCATCCGCCCGCGCGATGCCGCGAGCCTCGTCCTGGTCGACGATCGCGGCGGCGTGCCCCGCATCCTGATGGGCCGACGGCATGCCCGCATGGCCTTCATCCCGGATGCTTTCGTCTTTCCGGGCGGCAAGCTCGATGCGGGCGACCTCGTCGCGCGGCCCGCGACCGAACTCGGCGCCGCGGCGAGCTTCGGGCCGAAGTCGCGCGCACTCGCCATGGCCGCGATCCGCGAGACCTTCGAGGAAACAGGCCTCATTCTCGCGAGCCCCGGCGATGTCGGCGCAGCGTCGGGTCCCGGCTGGGCGCATTTTCGGGAACAAGGGTTAGCCCCGCAACTCGATCTCCTGTCGGCGCTCGCCCGCGCCATCACGCCGGCGAACAGCCCCGTGCGCTTCCATGCGCGTTTCTTCACGGCATCCGCGTCGACGCTTCAGGGAACGCTCGCGGGCAGCGGCGAGCTCGAGGACCTCGATTGGTATCCGCTCGCCGAAGCACTGAAACTCCCGATCATAGATGTCACGGAATTCGTGCTACACGAGGTCGCGCGGCGGAGCACAGGCGAGACGCCTGCCCGCATTCCACTCTTCAGCTATCGCAACGGCCGTCCTCTCGCTCGCAATTGAGAGGCCTAGCGCTGCCCGGATATTCGACATGGACGACGCCAAGAAGAAGAGCCTCAACCTGGAGGCCCATGAAGAGCCGCTGACACCAGACGAGCGCATGCGTAGCCTCGTGGCGGTCATCGCCTGCATCACGGTCGTCGGCATCGGCATGGGGTCGTCGATCCCGCTGCTCGCGCTGCTGATGGACAAGCACCATCTGCCGGCGGTTCTGATCGGCCTCAACACGGCCATGCCGGCGGTCGCGACCTTCGCGCTGACGCCCTTCCTGCCGCGCATCCTGCGCCGCGTGCCGCCTCTTCCGTTCCTGCTCGGCTGCGTCATCCTCTCGGCGGCGGCCATGCCCTGCTATTACATTTTTCCCAATGTCTGGGTCTGGTTTCCGATCCGCTTCCTCAACGGGCTCGCCATCACGGGCGTCTTTGTCGTCAGCGAGTTCTGGATCAATTCGCTCGCCGACGAGAAGAACCGCGGCAAGCTGATGGGCATCTACGGCACCATCCTTTCCTGCGGCTTCGCGGCGGGACCTCTGATGCTCTACGTCGTCGGCAGCGAGGGTGCGCTTCCCTTCGTGCTGATCGGCGGGCTCGTGCTCGCAGCCGGCGTGCCGCTTCTCATCTTCGGGCGCGGCCTTGCGCCCAGTATCCGTGAAAAACCCAATCACAGCTTCACGACGTTTCTGCTGGTCGCGCCGGCCGCGACGCTGGCGGGCTTCATCTATGGCGCGACCGAGACCAACGTCTTCAACCTGCTGCCTATCTATACGGTGAGAAGCGGCATGAGCCACCAGACTGCGGCCTTCGTGCTGACGATCTTCGCGGCGGGCAACATCTTCTTCCAGATCCCGGTTGGCCTCGTCGCGGACAGGGTCGACCGCCGGCTGGTACTTCTCGTCTGTGGCTTCACGGGCCTCGCGGGCTCGCTCGCCATTCCCTTCGCGACCTGGTCGCTGCCGCTTTTCGCCGCCGTGCTCTTCGTCTTCGGCGGCATGGTCGCGGGGCTCTATACGGTCGGCCTGACATTGCTCGGCCAGCGCTTCAGGGGAGCGGACCTCGCCGCCGCCAATGCCGCCTTCGTGATGATGTACTCGACGGGCGCCCTTATCGGCCCGCCGCTGGCCGGTTTCGCCATGGATCTCTGGAATCCGCACGGCCTCATCGTCGCGCTGACGGGACTCTGCGCGGTCTATGTGCTGATTGCGGGCTGGCGCTATCTCACGATGGGCGCGGATTCGCGCGAAGCTCTCTAAGGGCGGTGTCCCCGAAGCCGATTTCGGCAAGCGAACCCGGCACTTAGCCGCTTGCAGGCCGGGCTTGACTTCACGCGCGGGCCGAGTAGTCTCCCGCACAATCCGCACATCCATCGATTGCGAGACGAACACTCGCGGGCGCCTATGGCAGACCCGCCCTATTCAAGGATTTGGTGCCATGGCGAAGCCGGCTTCCATCAAGATCAAGCTCGAGAGCACCGCGGACACGGGTTATTTCTACGTGACCAAGAAGAACTCGCGCACGATGACCGAGAAATTCACGATCAAGAAGTACGACCCGATCGCGCGCAAGCACGTCGAGTTCAAGGAAACCAAGATCAAGTAAGGCTGGATGGGCGTTCGCGCCTGTCGCCTGTTGAGGCAAAAAGGCCGGTCCCATGGACCGGCCTTTTTCTTTTCCCCTCAATGGGCCCATGTCCCTCTCAACAGGTTCATGGCCCAGCGCGAATTAGTGGCCGGCCGGAAATTCATGGCTTAACAGAGGAGGCCACTCCACACCACGTTCCGACCGGCCGTGCCCCGCGGACCCAGGAGATGCGGCGGACCTGAGCGCCCCGCAAGGACACATATCGCTGCCTTGCGAAACCCGGTTTCCTTCACCCCCCAGCTACGGAAACCGACGCGGCAGCGAAACATATTCGATTAAAAGTCAATTTATCATGCTGACGCACTCAAATAAAGCGGAATGGCAGCGATATACTTCAAACAACTGATTAACCATGAACTTTGATGGTTAATGCTGTGCCGACATGAGCCTGCCGCCCTAAAGCGACATCTTTTGATTCGGACTATATTCGGCAATGTTATCAATCGTTTGAAAGCGAAACAGTATTCGTTTTCTAAGCGAAATTTGACGTCGAGCCGTCGAGACTTCTCAGGCCGCCTCGGCTACGACCCGGTTGCGGCCGTCCCGCTTGGCCCGGTAGAGGGCGCTGTCGGCCCGCTCCAGCAACCTCTTGGCCGTGTCGCTGCCCCCTTCGGTCACGCCAATGCCGATGCTGACCGTGACGTTGAGGGCCACCGCCGGTTCGATGCGGAACGGAATTTCGGCGACCTTCTGACGGAGCCGTTCCGCCACCATGAAGGCGTAGGATAGATCGGTGTCCGGCATCACGACGACGAACTCTTCACCGCCAAGACGGCAGGCGAGATCGACGCCGCGCACGTTCTGCTGAATGCGCTGAGCGAACTCCTTGAGGACGGTGTCGCCCGCCGCATGACCATAGGTGTCGTTGACCGACTTGAAATAGTCGATGTCGAAAATGAGCAGCGAGACGGGTTTGCCCGACTGGAGCCCTTCTTCGACCAGCGTGGTCAGGTGGCCTTCCATGTAGCGGCGATTATAAAGACCGGTGAGCCCGTCGGTGATCGCAAGCTCGAGCCCCCGCTGGAACTTGTCGCGCAGATAATCCTGATAACGCTTGCGGCGCAGCTGCGTGCGGCAGCGCGCCACCAGCTCATTGCGGTCGACCGGTCGCAACAGATAGTCGTTGACGCCCATGTCGAGCGCGCGGACGAGGCGCGGCGTATCGCCCTCCTCCACGATGACGAGAATCGGCGTCTGGCGCGTCGCTTCGAGCGAACGAAGCTGCGAGCAGAGGCGCAGCCCGTCGAATTCCTGAAGCGTCAGGCTGACGATCATCAGATCGAAATCGCCGACGCCCGCGAGTTGCAGCATCTCCTCCGGCGTCTCGGCGATCGTCACCGTATGTTCGAGGCCGAGCGCTTCGGTGAGGCGCTTCAGCGATGTCGGACGGTCATCGAGCACCAGCGCGCGGCCGGGCTCCACCATGAGCATGCGCTCGGTGCTGGTGCCGATAAAGGCGCCGATGCGCTGGCCGGTGGCCTCGCGCATGCGAAGCTCGTCCGTCACCATCTTCAGGCGCACGAGGCTCTTCACGCGGGCGAAGAGCGCGAGATCATTGACCGGCTTCGTCAGGAAGTCGTCCGCACCGGCCTGCAGGCCCTGGACACGATCCTTGGGCTGATCGAGCGCCGTCACCATGACGATCGGAATATGCTCGGTCTGCGGCGCGGCCTTGAGGCGGCGGCAGACTTCAAAACCGTCCATGCCCGGCATCATCACGTCGAGCAGGATGATGTCCGGTTGCTGGGCGGTTGCGATGTCAATCGCCTCGGGGCCGGACGACGCCTTGAGGACGTCGAAATATTCGGCCGTCAACTTCGCGTCGAGCAGCTTCAGATTGGCGGGAACGTCATCGACAATGAGTACGCGAGCGGTCACGGGGCTGCCCTTACCTCAGGAAACGCTGCACCGTCTCCAGAAACTGCGTTACGGAGATGGGCTTCGAGATGTAGGCCTCGCAGCCGCCTTCACGGATCTTCTCTTCGTCGCCCTTCATGGCGAAAGCGGTCACCGCCACCACCGGGATCGAGCGAAGATTGTCGTCTTCCTTGATCCACTTGGTGACTTCGAGACCGGAGACTTCCGGAAGCTGAATGTCCATGAGGATGAGGTCGGGGCGGTTCTTGCGCGCGATCTCAAGCGCCTCGATCCCGTCGCGGGTCTGCAACGTCTCATAGCCATGCGCATCCAGAAGGTCGTGGAAGAGCTTCATGTTGAGCTCGTTGTCCTCGACGATCAGCACCTTTTTGGTCATCGCATCCATAGCTCCAAGACTCCGCCTGTTGCCGGACATGGCCGGCGCCACGATACTTCCCCGGGCGCTGGGCTTGATTCCCGGACCTCAGTTCCTCCATATGACGCCAATATCCTTAACTAAGTCTTTAGGGGGCCTGTCTTCCCGGGCCATTTTGTCTCGAATCCGGCCTATACTTAACGAGCTCTTGTGAAGGATCATGTTGAGGGATGAAGCCGGAACAGGCCGAAATCATTGCCATACAGGCGCTTGGTCACATTGCCGGTGACGACGAGCTGCTTTATGCATTTCTCGACATAACCGGACTGCCGCCGGAGGAGCTTCGGATCCGGGCCGCGGAACCGGAGATTCTGGGCGGCGTCCTCGATTTCCTGCTGATGGACGAAAAGCGCCTGCTCTCCTTCTGCGAGGCGGCGGACCTGCCGCCCGAACTTCCGGGCGTGGCGCGCAAGCTGCTCCCCGGCGGCGAAGAGGTGCACTGGACATGACGACCCAAGCCAAGGCCCCTCAGGGCACGACGGCTGCTCCGCATATGCGCGGCCTCGATCCGCTGGCGCTCCATGAGGACGTCCTTCCCCAGATCGAGGCGCTCGACCTCGTGCGCGGAAAGCCGCTGATCGTGTCCGATTGCGACGAGGTGCTGATGCAGTTCATCGCCGGGCTCGAAATCTATCTCGAGACGCAAGGGCTCTGGCTCGACCTCCAAAGCTATGCGCTGACCGGCAACATCAAGCGCCGCGACACCAACGAAGCGGTGGCCGCGCTCGACGTCCCGGACCTGCTGAAGGGCTTCTTCGCCTCCTCGACCCATGCGCTCATTCCGGTGCCCGGCGCGGCGGCGGCGCTGGCCACCCTTTCGGGTCGCGCGCAGGTCGTCGTGCTGACCAACGTGCCCTCCGCCGACAAGGAAACGCGGGCGCGGAACCTTGCCGCCCACGGCATGGATTACCCCGTCATCGCCAACAAGGGGCTCAAGGGGGGCGCGGTGAAACGCCTTGCCGAACTGGTCGAGGCGCCGGTGATCTTCCTCGACGACATCCCGCACAACATCGCCTCGGTCGCCGTTGCCCATGCGCCGACGCACAGGGTTCACTTCATCGCCGATCCACGGCTCGCGAAGCTGCTGGGGCCGTCCGAGCACAGCCATTTCCATGCAACCGACTGGGCCGATGCCCAGCGCTTCATCGAAGAGCGGCTGGCGGAGGATGGCTTTTAATTTCGTCCCGACCACTCTTGTCACCCCGGGCTTGTCCCGGGGCCCAGGGGCCGTTTGCACCGTGTTTGCCGCCCCTGGATCCCGGCACGAGGCCGGGATGACATGATGTAGAATACTGAACGACTCTCACTGACCGGACTCACCTCTCCATGCGCATCGGCATCGACCTCGGCGGCACCAAGATCGAAGGCGTCGCGCTCGGCTTCAACGGACGTGAGCTGGCGCGCAAGCGCATTCCAACCCCTGCGACCTACGACGCGACCGTCGGCGCCATCGGCGATCTCGTCGCGGCGCTGGAACAACAGGCGGGTGCGCGCGGCACCGTCGGCATCGGCATGCCCGGCGCGCTATCGCCAGCGACCGGCCTCGTCAAGAACGCGAACAGCGTCTTCCTGATCGGCAAGCCCTTCGACCGCGATCTCGAAGTGGCGCTCGGCCGCGAGGTGCGGCTCGCCAACGACGCCGATTGCTTCGCCCTATCGGAAGCGACCGACGGCGCGGGGGCCGGCGCGCCCACCGTCTTCGGCGTCATTCTCGGCACGGGAGTCGGCGCGGGCATCGTCGTCAACGGACACCTTCTCAGCGGGCCCAACGCCATCGCCGGCGAATGGGG
>NZ_DATKFR010000300.1:0-13719 GCF_035511255.1 Parvibaculum sp. | reverse complement strand
GCCCAAAGCGGATCGGCCGCCCAGGCGATGTCTTCCAGCGGATCGCCGAGATGGCACATCTCCCAGTCGAGGATCGCCCTGATGTCGCCCTCGCCGTTGACCAGAAAATTGCCGGTGCGGTAATCGCCATGCACGACAGAGAGTTTCTGCGCCGGCGGCGGCGGATTGCGACGGAGCCAGCGGATCGCGGCACGGGCGATAGGCTGCGGCGAGAGCTCGTCCTCGTCGATGACCTTTTCCCACTTGTCGAGTTCGCGCTTCCAGCATTCGCCGGGGGCGACCGGCTCCATCTCGAAGCCAATGTCTTTCGGTTCGGCGGCGGCGATCTTTCCGAGATGCGTCCAGAACTGGCGGCCGATTTTGTCCGCCAGCGGGCCGTAGGGATCGGGGTTGAAGGGCGAGCCCGCCGTGCAACCGACGATCTGCTCCATCACGAAGAAAGGCCGGTCGAGCCATTTAAGATCCGTCTCGAGGAAGAGCGGCTCGGGAACCGGCAGGCCCGTGGGATGGAAGGCGCGGTAGGCGTTGTATTCGAGGTCGCGCTCGGTCTCGATCAGGCTCGCGACCGGATCGCGGCGCAGGACGAGCGGCCGCACGATGTCGCGGCCGCCCTCTTTCCAGGTGGCGTTGAGACGGAACGTCTCACGGCTCGCGCCGCCGTGAATGCGCGAAACGCCGGTGACGACGACATCGGTCGCTTGCGGCATCCGATGCGCGAGATAGGCCGCGAAGCGCGGAGCAAGGTCTTCCATGCGTGGCCCTCCTCAAACCTTGTACGGATCGAGAATGTCCGTGAAACCGGACGGCGCATGCGGACCGATGACGAGCTGCTCCAGCACGCCGGTCCCCATCTTCGTCGAGCCGTCGGGCGACGTCATCTTCGCGTCGACGAAAGCCTGGATGTGCAGATGCGGCGGCGCAAAGCTCTTCACATCGGCAAGCGCGAATTCCTCGTAGCCGACGGCAAGCGGCCCCTTATAGGCGCCATGGCCCCATTCGGGGTGACCGTAGCCCAGGCCGAGCATGTAGAAATTCCATTTCGGCGTGAGATCGATGCGGGTCGTGCCGCCCCTGCGATGCTCGAAAAAGAGCGAGGCGGATTTCGCGTGGCGCGAACCGGGAACGAATTGCACTTCGGAGCGGCACTTCGACATTTCCTCCGGTTCCGCGCCGTCGAGACCGCAGATCACCGCATTGTGGTTCCAGGCGTCGCCATGCTCGTCGTCATTGACGTGGTAGAGCGAGATGCAATCGTCGAAATTGAGCGGCGCCCAGAGCCAGTAGAACTGGAACGGCATGGGCGGCACCATCGGCTGCGCGTCGGCGGCCCCGATCGGGCGCACGCCCCAGGAACGGTCGCGCGTGCCCCAGAAGGCGTCGCGCTTCACCTCGATGCGTCGGCCCTTTACCTCGATCCAGCCTTCATAGGTGCCGTTCTGCGTCAGGCGCGTGAGATCCATCAGCGTGCGCGGACCGTTGCGGCGCGTGAAGCGCGGTTCCTTGAGCGCCGTCGCGCGGGCGTGGAAGGTGACGTCGGCGCGAATGCCGTGCTCGTTCTCGCCCACAGTGATGCGAAGCGATTTAAGCGGTTCGACGACATGGATGGCGAGCGGGCCGACATGCGTGTCGAGGCGTTCGCTGTTGAGATGACGCGAGGCATGAATGTTGTGCTGCACGCCGTCGACGATCACGCAGAAGGAGGCATCCATCACGTTGATGTGCGGATAGACGCCGAGCGCCGCCGAAAAGAAGACGTCGCCCGATTTCGTGTAACCGTTGAAGAAATAGCGGTCGTAGAAATTGCGGTCGGTGCCCGAGAACGCGATGGGCTCCGGCGTCTGATGGATGGGATAATCATCCGCCTTGGTCAGCATGAAAACCTCCCTGGTGCCGGCTTTGCCGACTTGTTGTTTTGATATTGGACGCACAATGAAGCGGCGGTTCCACGCGGTCAATGGCGCACCGGATGCCGCTACGTCACCCAAGAAAAGCCGGCGCCGCGACCGGCGCCGGTTTCTGTTCAGTCGAGTTCGACCATGTCGAAATCCGATTTCGGCGTTCCGCAGAGAGGACAGATCCAGTCGTCCGGAATGTCCTCCCATTTGGTGCCGGCGGGAATGCCCTCCTCAGGCAGGCCTTCGGCCTCGTCATAGATGAAGCCGCAAGTCCTGCATTGCCATGTCTTCATGGGCCGCGCCTCCGCTGCTTGCCTAGTTCATCTTATAGCGGATCGGCACGGCCTTGGGCCCGCAGACGAAATTCGCTTCCGAGAGTTTCGGCGCGCCGTTGAGTTCGACGCTCTGCAGACGCGGCAGCAATTCCTCCCAGAGAATGCGCATTTCCATGCGCCCGAGGTGCTGTCCGAGACAGACATGCGCGCCATAGCCGAACGAGACATGCTTGTTCGGCGAACGGTCGACCTTGAAGGTGAAGGGATCGGCGAAGACATCCTCGTCGCGATTGCCCGACGGATAAGAGAGCATCATCCAGTCACCCTTCGCGACCTTCGTCCCATGCACGACAGCGTCGGCGGTCGCCGAGCGCATGAAATGCTTCACCGGCGTCACCCAGCGGATCGACTCCTCGAGATAGCTCGGGATCAGCGAGGGATCGGCCTTCAGCTTCGCAAACTGGCCGGGATTTTCCGCCAGCGCCCAGAGGCCGCCCGCCGTCGTGTTCGAGGTCGTATCGTGGCCCGCCGTCGCCGCGATGATGTAGTAGGACATGGCCGCGAAGTGATCGAGCGGCTGGCCTTCGATGCGGCCATTGGCAATGACGCTGGCCAGATCCTCGCGCGGATGGGCGCGGCGATCCTCGGTCATGTCGTTGAAATAGGCCATGAACTCGCCGACCGTTTCCTGAAGCGCGGCGAGCCCCGCCTCGAAGTCATTCGCGGCTTCTCCGCGACGGTTCAGCTCCGGATCGGCACTGCCGAAGAGTTCCTGGGTCAGCTTCAGCATGCGCGGCTCGTCGGACTCCGGCACGCCCAGCACTTCCATGATGACGTGAAGGGGAAAGAGAAAAGCGACGTCGCGGGCGAAATCGCACTCCCCGCCCATATCGGCCATGCGGTCGATGAAGACCTTCGCAATTTCGCGGATACGGCCTTCGAGCTTCTTGAGGTTCTGCGGCATGAACCAGCCTTGCGTCAACTTGCGGTAGTTCATGTGGTCGGGGTTATCCATCTGCACCAGCGAGCGGACGAGATGGGGCCCGCCCATCAGCTCCCTGACCTTCTTGTCGATTTCGATCGGCGTCACGACCGTCGCGCGGTCGCCATTGTGGAAAAGCTCGTTCTGCCGCTCGACCTCGAGAATGTCGGCGTGCTTCGTCACCACCCAGAAGGGATCGAAGCCCTCGGGTTGCGCCTGTGCGAATGGCATTTCCTTGCGCAGGAAGGCGAAGGCGTCGTCGACCTTCTTTCCGTTCGCGTAGGCTTTCGGATCGACGATGGCGTCGGCAATTTCCTGTGGAATCGACATAGGCTCTCTCCCTGTTCACGCCTGCCGGGTCTCGCGCCCGTGAGTGCGGAGCCGCCCGACATAGGCCGGCGGCGTTGTTCTTGTCAGAATGTTGCTATACGTCCAACAACTATGTAAACAGGAAAGATGACCCTCGAGACCGAAAAGCATGTGCCCCCTCGCCGCACGCAAGCCGAGCGCAGGGCCCAGTCGGACCAGAGCCTGTTGCTGGCGGCCGCCGAGCTGATCGCCGAAGAGGGCTTTCAGGCGGCCACCTTCGAGAAGGTGGGCGCGCGGGCCGGCTATAGCCGCGGCCTCGCCAGCCAGCGTTTCGGCTCCAAGGACGGGTTGATCGAAGCGCTGATCAACGAGTTGCATGAGCGGTCGGATGAACTTGGCGCCGCGGCGGATGTCGAGGCCGTGTCGGGGCTCGAGGAAATTCTCGGGTCGGTCGACACGTTCCTGCGGAATTTCGAGACGGAGATTGCGCTCAAGGCCTATTTCGTCGCCATGGCGGGCACGGTGGCGACACTGTCGCGGCTGCGTGCCGCCTTCGCCGCCTCGCACATGAAAGCGAAATTGCGTTTCATGGAGCAGATCGCCCGCGGCCAGGCCGACGGCACGGTATCGCGCGATCTCGATGCCGAAGCTGCGGCGCTGATGATCGGCAGTCTCCTCCTCGGCGTCAGCACGCAATGGCTGATCGACCCGACGACCGATCTCGACCGCATCCGCCGGACGACGCTCGACACGCTGCGGCGGAGCCTCGCTACAACGCCGAGATAGCTCCGATTAGACCCGCATGATGGCCTCGCACCGAGATCGCGATAGAAGCGCAGGCTCCGATCAAAGTCTCTACACTGAGGTTCCGGCACAAGCGGGTTGAACTTCACGAAAATCTCCTCAATGCCGAATCGCGCGGCGCGGCGACTGAAGCGCGTTCATGACACACCGAGCGAGCGGAGAAAGGCATCGACCGCCTTCGTATAATCGCCGGGAAGACCGACATTTTCATTGATCTCGCGATGCGTCAGCGGCTCCTGCAAGAGGCTTGCGCGACCGCCGAGCGCGGTCGCCTTCTCGACGAAATCGCGGGACGGCGGACAGGAGTCGTCGCGTTTCGTCGAGCACACGACCAGCATGGGCTGCGGCTTGGCCGTGAGGCGCAAGGTCGGAGAGGCCTTGTCCCAATAGGCGGGATCGGCGCCGAAGGCGCGGTCGTAGAAACGGTAATGCGAGCGGCGCATGATCTGGCCGACATCGAGGGCGCCGCTGTCGAGCACGACTGTGCCGAGCCAGGATTTCGCGCCCTGCCCCGCCGCGATGGAGGGATCGGCCGTCAGCAGCGCGACGAGATGCGCGCCCGCCGAATGTCCCATCAGGACGACGCGCGCGGGATCGCCGCCCCACGAGGCGGCCTTTGCCTGCACGAAGGCGAGCGCCTTCGCCACATCGTCGGCCTGGATCAGCGGATCGGCGACGGGGACCATTCGGTAGTTAGTCGTAACAAAGATGACCCCTTTCGGAAGCCAGTGCGCGACCTTGTTGTCGACGACTCGGCCCATATCCTTGTCGCCGATCGCCCAGGCGCCGCCATGAACCATCAGGATGACGGGGGCACCTTGCGGATGCGGCGGGATGTAGACATCCATGCGCTGCGCGTCGTCCGGACCGTAGGCGAGATCGCGCTCGACCTTCGCGCCGGCCGGCAGCACCGGATCGCTGGAGAAGAGGCCGGCGGAGACCGGCGCCGCGAACAGAATGCCCACAAGCACAAGGCAGAAACCAATGGCCGGAGATTTCATGGCACGTCCTTTCCTTTGCACCTACGATGCCTTCCCGGCTTTCCGTCGAACAAGAGGAATGAGGATCAAGGCATGAAACTCTGGCTCAGCATCGGCGCCCTGTCAGGCTTCCTCGCGGTCGCCATCGGCGCCTTCGGCGCGCATGGCCTTGGAAGCCGCGTGCCACCGGAGCAACTCGTGACCTTCGAGATCGGCGCTCGCTATCACATGTATCACGCGCTCGCGCTTCTCGCGGTCGCCTGGCTCGCCTCACGCGAGCCGGGGCTCGTCGTCTCGGTTGCCGGATGGGCTTTCGTCGTCGGCACGATTCTTTTTTCGGGCTCGCTCTACTATCTCGGCGCCACCGGCAGCAAGACGCTCGTTCTGGTCACGCCGATGGGCGGCGTCGCCTTCATGATCGGGTGGATCTGCCTTTTCGCCGCCGGGCTCCGGCTTCCATCGGCGGGGTAGCCAGGCTTCCGCAGGGTAACGGGCCGGTCCACCAAAAATCACACTTCGCCCACCCCGCCATGTCTGGACAGGCCCCCTCTCCCTCCCTATCTTCTCGCTATACCACGGTCTATTTTTCTGACGAGGCGCCTCGACAGGCGAAGGGAGAGAGAAGGATGAGCGAGCAGGTACTGGTCATTGGGGCGGGCATTGCCGGGCTCTCCACGGCACTGGCGCTCAGCGGGTCGGGCCGGGAGGTGACGCTTCTCGACCGCGATCCCCCGCCGCCGGAAACCTCCGCCGACGAGGCTTTCGAGAGCTGGGAGCGCAAGGGCGTCGGCCATCTGCGCCACAGCCATGCCTTCCTCGCCCGTCTCTACAAGCTCATCCGCGACAATTATCCCGATCTGCTGACACAGCTTCTCGACGCGGGTTGCGTCGAGATTTCCTTCGTCGAGAACGTGCCGCTGAAGCTGCGCGATTCCTACGTGCCGGTGCCGGGCGACGAGGATCTGACGATCCTGACGAGCCGCCGCACGACGCTCGAACTGGTGATGCGCCGCTATGTGGCGCGGCTTCCCCATATCCGCTTTCTCACCGAGACGCGCGTGCGCGGCTTCATCACCGAGAAGGTGGGCGGCGACATCGTGGTGAAGGGTGTCCTCGCCGAGGACGATGCGACGGGCGCGCGCGAGATCCGCGCCGACATCGTGGTCGATGCGGCGGGCAAGAACAGCCAGGGGCTCGACTGGCTGCGCAAGGAAGGCGCGGTCATCGAGGAGAGCCGCGCGCCGGCGGGCATCGTCTATTTCACGCGGCACTACAAGCTGCGCGACGGCGTCGAGGAGCCCAAGCGCGGCGAGACGCCAGGCGCCGGCGATCTCGGCTACATCAAGTACGGTCTCTTTCCCGCCGACAACCGCTGCTTCTCGATCACGCTCGCCGTACCCGAAACCGAGATGGAGCTTCGCCGCATCATCGTGAAGCCCGAGGTCTTCGACGCGATCTGCGCACAACTTCCCGGCGTCGCGCGATGGACATCGACCGAAACCTCGGACGCCAAGAGCCGGGTCTTCGGCATGGGCGAGCTTTTCGCGAGTTGGCGAACGATGGTGAAGGACGGACGCCCGATCGGCCTCAACTTCTTTCCGATGGGCGACGGATATATCCGCACCAATCCGCTTTACGGGCGCGGCTGTTCCTTCGCGGCAGTCCAGGCGCATATCCTGCGCGACGTGCTGGACGAAACCCGCGATCCTGTCGCGCGGGGGCTTGCCTATCACACGCGCTGCACCGCCGAGCTCCGTCCCTATTTCGATACGATGGTGCAGCAGGACACGGCCGCGATCCGCACGGCGCACAACGCGCTCAATCCGGATTACAGGCCGGGCTTCAAGTCGAGGCTCGCCCGCAGCTTCATCGAGGACGGGATCATGGTCTCCGTGCGTTCCGACGTAAAATTGCTCCGGGCCTTCATGCGCGGCTTTCACATGATCGAGCATCCCTCGCTCTGGATGAAGAAACCGCGCAATCTCGCCAAGGTGCTGCTCGTCTGGGCCAAGGGGAAGAAGCGCAACGCCGCCTTCTATCCGCCCAAACTCGGACCGGGCCGCCGCGACATGCTGAACTCTCTCGGCCTTTCGCCAACGGCCGATTTCGAGCGGTTGAAGCAGGCGGCGTAATCAACAAAAGATGTCACCCCGGGCTTCGTCCCGGGGTCCAGGGGCCGCTTGCTCGGCATTCGAAGCCCCTGGATCCCGGCACCAGGCCGGGATGACATACGAAAATCAGGGAGGACAAGACATGGCATTTCCAGAGCCTTATTATGTCAAGACGAACGGCCTCGACATGGCCGTCTATGAAGAGGGTCCGAAGGACGGCGTGCCCGTCGTCATGTGCCACGGCTTTCCCGAACTCGCCTATTCCTGGCGGCACCAGATGCCTGCACTCGCCAAGGCGGGTTTCCGCGCCATCGCGCCGGACCAGCGCGGCTACGGCAATACGGGCGGGCCGAAGGACGAGGCCTCGGTTCCGCTCTACGACATCAAGCATCTGACCGACGATCTCGCCGGCATGCTCGACGCGCTCGGCCTAGAAAAGGCGATCTTCGCCGGGCACGACTGGGGCGGCGTCGTGGTCTGGCAGATGGCGCTCAGGCACCCGGATCGCGTTTCCGGCGTCATCGGCGTCAACACACCCTTCATGCCGCGCGGGCCGATCGATCCCATCGAAGGCATGCGCATGATCTTCGGCGAGGACATGTACATCGTCTTCTTCCAGAAATTCGGCGTCGCCGACGCGCTGCTCGACAAGGACGTCGCGCGCTCGATGCGCTTCTGGTACCGCAAGAGCGGCATGACGCTCGCCGAGTTCGATGCCCGGCCGGCCGAGGAAAAGAACCTCGCCTTCCTGAAGGGCTTCCAAGCCGACGAGAGCACATGGGGCGGCGAAATGCTGCTGACCCCGGAGGAACACGCCTACTACACGAAGGCCTTCGAGAAAGCCGGCTTCACAGGCGGCATCAACTGGTATCGGAATTTCTCGCGCAACTGGAAGGACTCGGCCGGCCTCGTCGAAAAGGTCGAGGTGCCGAGCCTGATGATCTCGGCCGCCGACGATTTCGTGCTCCGCCCGGCCATGGCCGACGGCATGGAGCAATATGTGCCCGACCTCGAAAAGCACGTCATCCCGAACTGCGGGCACTGGACGCAGTCGGAGCAGCCGGACGCGCTCAACAAGCTGATGGTCGACTGGTTGAAACGTCGCTTCGGATAAGGACCGTCGATACGTAAAAACGCCCCGGAGCCCATCATCTCCGGGGCGTTTTTCGTTCATTTTTGAACGGCTTACACGATTGTCAGTGCGCTTGTTGCAGCGGGCGCAAGCCGTTATGATCCCCCGCCATTTTGAATGCGACGCAGCATGGGGTACATCAGGGGCTGACCCCGATTTGACCGCGCCGCCTGCGGCGACGAACAAGAGTAAGGAATATCGACGCATGTCGCAGCAGGCGCTGGAGCGGGAAGACGCGGGAGCCCTGATCGATCTCGCCCCCGCGCCCGAGAAGACGGACAAGCATGCCAAGCTCGCGGCGGTCGCCGGCGACCGGCCGTTGCGCATCCTGCTGCCGAGCTATCGCTCCAACCCGACGACGGGCGGACAGGGCGTCTATATGCGCCACATCTCGAAGGCGCTGGCCGATATGGGCCACCAGATCGACGTGATTTCGGGCCCGCCCTACCCCGTCCTCGATCCGCGCGTGAAGCTCATCAAGCTGCCCTCGCTCGATCTCTACGCCAATCCGCATCCGATCGCGTCGCTCAGGCCCTGGATGTTCGCCTGGCCGATCGATCTCTATGAATGGTTTGCTCACGCGACCGGCGGTTTCTCCGAGCCCTATACATTCTGCGAGCGCATGGCGCGTTATGTGCGCGGCACGGTGCAGGACTACGACATCTGCCACGACAACCAGACGCTCGGCTGGGGCCTGCTGAAGCTGCGCGACATGGGGCTTCCCATCGTCGGCACGATCCATCATCCGATCACGATGGACCGGCGCATCGACATCGAGCATGCCAAGACGCTGTCGCTGAAGCTCCTGAAGCGCCGCTGGTATTCCTTTCTCAACATGCAGATCAAGGTGGCGCGCGAGCTCGACCCGCTGATCGTCGTGTCGGAGAGTACGCGTCGCGACATCGTCAGCGAATTCGGCGTAAAGCGCGAGCGCACGCGGCTCGTGCTGCACGGCATCGACCATCTGCAATTCCGCCCGCTGCCGCATATCCAGCGGCGCGACGACCTGATCGTCGCCTGCGCCAGCGCCGACGTGCCGCTGAAGGGCCTCATTTATCTGATCCGCGCTTATGCGGAGCTGCTGAAGACGCGACCCAACCTCAAGCTCAGGGTCATCGGCCGCCTTCGCGAGGGCAACACCACCGACGAGCTTCGCGAGCTCGGCATCATGGACAAGGTCGAGTTCGTCGGCGGGATCACAGACGAACAGATCACCGAGATCTACGCCGAGGCGACGATCGCGATCTCGCCATCCGTCTATGAAGGCTTCGGCTTTCCCTGCGGCGAGGCCATGTCCTGCGGCACACCCGTGATCGCGACGACGGGTGGCTCGCTCCCCGAAGTCGTCGGAGACGCCGGCATTGTCGTTCCACACTCCAACCCGCCGGCGCTGGCGCAAGCCATCGGCTCCATGCTCGACGACCCGGAAATGCGTGCCCGCTACGGCGCGGCCGGCCGCGAGCGCATTCTGAAACAGTTCAAGTGGGAACGCGCGGCGCGCGAGGTCACTGAAATTTACAGGCAAACGATCCATGATGCTGACCGCCGATCTCAACGTTCTGGGGCTTAAGGACGGCGAGCGCGCGCTCGACCTCGGCTGCGGCTCGGGACGCCATGTCCATGCCATGTACTATCACGCGCAATGTCATGTGGTCGGTCTCGATCTCGGCTTCGAGGACGTTAAGCGCACCCGCGGCGGATTCGGACTGGGGCCCGATATGGATCCGCAGACGAAGCGCGCCTTTTCGCTCACCGTCGGCAATGCGCTCTCCCTGCCCTTTCCGGACGCCACTTTCGACCGGATCATCTGTTCGGAAGTGCTGGAGCACATTCCCGACTACAAGCAGGCTATCAACGAGATCGAGCGCGTACTCAAGCCGGGCGGAACATTCGTTGCCAGCGTACCGCGTTGGTTTCCCGAACAAATTTGCTGGGCGCTGAGCGACGATTATCACAACGAGCCTGGCGGGCATGTGCGCATTTTCCGCGAGAGCGAGCTGAAGGGCGCCGTCGAGGCCAAGGGCCTTCGCTTCTTCTATCGCCATTGGGCACATGGGCTTCACTCGCCCTATTGGTGGCTCAAATGCGCCGTCGGCGTGAAGCGCGAGGATGTGAAGGCGGTCAATCTCTACAAGCGCTTTCTCGAATGGGACATTCTGCAGGGACCGTGGCTCACCCGCGCGCTTGAAAAAATCGCCGCGCCGCTGATGGGCAAAAGCGTCGTTCTCTATTTCACGAAGGGAGCGGTATGACCCATCTCACTTATGGCGATCCGATCCCGGAGAAATTTTTCGACGGTTCGCGCGCGCGCATTCTCGACCTGCAGCGCGACAATGGCGCGATCCCCTGGTACGACGGCGGCGTCATCGATCCGTGGAACCACACGGAAGCAGCGATGGGCCTCACCGTCATCGGCGAGGTCGAACGCGCGCGCCTCGCCTTCCGTTACCTGATGGAAACGCAGTTGGAGGACGGCTCCTGGTGGGGCCAGCTCGGCTCCGCCGTGCCCTTCGACGAGGAAGACCATTACACCGGCGGCGACGAAGGCGCGGGCAAGCCGATCCGCGACACAAATTTCACCGCCTATATCGCGACCGGCGCATGGCACCACTACCTCATCACGCGCGACCGCGCATGGCTCGGCACGGTCTGGCCGCATGTCGAGGCCGCCATGCAATTCGTCGTCGCGCATCAGAGCCCGCATGGCGACATCCGCTGGGCTGCCAACGATCCGCATACGCCGGAAGACGATGCGCTCATCACCGGCTCATCCTCGATCTACAAGAGCCTCGAATGCGCGATCCACATCGCACGGGAACTCGGCAAATCCTCTCATGACTGGCAGAATGCCCGCATTCGTCTCGGCGAGGCGCTTCGGGACAAGCCGCACCGCTTCGACCGCACATGGGAGTCGAAGGCGCGCTACTCGATGGACTGGTATTATCCCGTTCTTGCCGGCGTCATCACCGGTGAAGCCGCGCGCCGCCGCATCGCGTCCAAGTGGGACATCTTCGTCGCCGAGGGCAAGGGCTGCCGCTGCGTACTCGACCAGCCTTGGGTGACGGTCGCCGAAAGCGCGGAACTCGTGATGGCGCTCCTCGTCGCGGGCGAGCGCAAGAAGGCCGAAGCCCTTCTCTCGTGGCAGCATCAGTGGCGCGCCGATTGCGGCGCCTACTGGATGGGCTACCAGTTCGTCGAAGAGGTCGCCTGGCCCGCCGAGAAGCCGGCCTGGACGGCCGCCGCCGTCATCCTCGCGACGGACGCCGTGACCGGCGCAACGCCCGCCTCGCGGCTTTTCGCGGAACGGACGCTGGCCGAAGCGGCGGAGTGAGCCTCAGGACGGCCGATCAAGCCGCCCTCTCCACGTGTGAAAGCGACCGTCGGGATCGTATTTCGCGCGGATCGCGTCGAGCCGCGCCATGTTGGCGTCGGTCATGAAACGCGCGGGGCGACGGCCTAGATTTTCGTCGGCGAGCTGGATGCCGACGCTGAGCGACGACATCTCACGCATATGCTCCGTCGCCCAATTGGCATATTTCGCGTCGTCGCTCTCGTGCTTCCATTCGCCATAGAGAGCGAGGTAGTTCCGGCCCTCGACCGAGAAGGCCATGTCCTGACGTTTCGCGGGCGGATGCCAGCTCAGCATCAGCACATGGCTCGGCATGGGCGGCAAGGTATCCGCGATCTTGCGGATGCCGGGCAGAAGCTGCTCCATCGACGCGTCGCTCCACATATTATCGACGCTCCAGCGCATGCGCGGCGGGAAGATGCGTTTTGCGGCCATATGCGACAACAGAGAGGTCGAGACGGGGATCAGCGGCACGCGGAGGCTCGCTTTCGACTTCAGCGGCCCCCGCGTCAGAAACGACACGTCCTCCCTCGCCTGCTTCCAGCTCTGTGCGAGCACGGGGGCGATGATCTCGACGCCCGGCGCGAAAATGCCGGTCGCCTTGCGCGTCAGCAGAAGCTGGAACTCGACCGAGCGCGGGACTTCCGGCCCGACGCGATCGGCCCAGGCGAAGACCTCTTCGAGATGCTTCATGCGGAAAATCTGCATCGCGATGCCCGTCACCTTCGGACGCGGATGGACCTTCAGGTGATAGCGGACCACGACTCCGAAGAAGCCAGGGCCCGAGCCGCGCGCCGCCCAGAAGAGATCGGCATTCTCGCTTTCGCTCGCATGGATCAGCTCCCCATCCGCGGTGACGACGTCGATCCCGACGACATTCTCGCAGGCAAGCCCAAGGACGCGGCTGTTCCAGCCGAAGCCGCCCTGCAGCAGATAGCCGCCGAGGCAGACATCGACCGCATGGGCGATCGGGAAAAACAGCCCGTCCTTCTTCAGCCGCTTGTCGAGATCGACGCTCCAGCACCCCGGTCCTGCATAGGCAAGTCTGCGTTCGGTATCGACTTCGATGCGGTTGAGCCGGGACATGTCGATCAGCATGCAGCCGTCGCGCAGATGGTTCTGCATCCAGCTATGCCCGCCGGAACAGATGCTGACCTTGAGATTGTCGCGGCGCGCGCGGCGGATGGCGGCGACCACGTCGGACGCGTCGTTGGCCTGCACCAGCACCTGCGGACGATCGCCCGGGTCGCGGCCGTTGAAGCAAGTGCCGAGCACCGCATCGTCGAAGCCGCCGGCGTTGCGTTCCAGCGTAACGCCGCTCCCTGTCGGACGTTTCATCCCATTCCCCCCTGTCGCTTTTTCGCGCGTTATTTTTCCGAATGGAAGGCGGCGTGAAGCGCGGGCAGGATCGCCGCGAGGTGGTTCATCTCCTGCGCGTCGTGGATCATCAGTTCCGCCGCCTGTGTCGACGAAAAGGCCTGCAGCTTCGCTGCCGTGCGGCCGATGAACTTTCCGAAGGCGCCTTCCATGCCGATCGGATTGACGTTCCCGCCGCCAAGCCAGAAGCGCGAGCGCATTTCCGATCCGCCGGGCACGGGACGGATGTGATGTACGAGCCAGCCGCTCTCCATCCGCAGATCGCGGACGATGCCGCGCCCGCAGATCGCCACCTCGCCGTGCGCCTTCAACTGTCGTTCGTCGAAGCCGATGCTCGTGGGCGGGACGAAGCGCACAGCGACGTTCATGCGTCTCGATCCGATATATTCGACAATGTTCGAGGTCCGTCCGATGTAAGCAAGATCGGCGCGCCCGTCGGCCCAGCCCACATCGACATGGGCGAGCGGATGCCAGAGCTTGTAGCGCTGCGCCTCGCTGCCATGCC
>NZ_DATKFR010000299.1:0-10658 GCF_035511255.1 Parvibaculum sp. | reverse complement strand
ATTTCGCCCTATGCGAGCTATGCCGAGTCGTTCCTGCAGGAAAGCTACGATGTCGATTATACGGGCGCGGCCTTCAAACCCACGCATGGCGAACAATATGAAGCCGGCGTGAAGTACCAGCCGCCGGGTACCTCGTCGCTCTTCACCGCCGCGGTCTTCGATCTCACGAAATCGAACATGCTGGTCACGGATTACGAGCATGCGGGCTTCAGCAAACAGACCGGCGAGACGAAATCGCGCGGCATCGAATTCGAAGCGCAAACCCGGATCGAGGATTTCTTCATCGACGCGAACTACTCCTTCGTCCAGACGCGCGATGCGGATGGCAGGACCGTCCAGACGGTGCCGAAGCATCAGGCGTCGGCCTGGGTGACCTGGCGTCCGGAGAATTTCTGGACGGGCTTCAAGGCGGGCGCCGGCATCCGTTATGTCGGTCCGAGCTATGGCTATCATTACGACGAGAACTGGGCGCTGTACCGCCTGACCGTGCCTTCCTTCACGCTGGGCGATGCGATGATCGGCTATGAGACCCCCGATTGGGACATCACCCTCAATGCGCGCAACATCACGGACGAGATCTATGTCGCCGCGGCCGAGGGAAATGGCGGCTATTACGGCGCACGCAGAACCGTGGTGCTGAAATTCGGCTATAATTTCTGAGCCAGATCGAAAGCGGGCACATCGTCCCCGGACACGAACCGGGACGATGTGCCCCGTTTGCCGTGACGCGCTTCACGTCCTAGAGTTGTCGGGGCCAAACGTCTTGCAACTCGTCCGGCAAACAGGAAAAGCATGGCTGTCGATCCGATCCCGGCGGACCTTCTCTACCGCGCCTGCGATCTTTCGCCTTTCACCTTCGAAACGACCGTCGAGCTCGAAGACTTGCCGGGTCTCGTCGGGCAGGACCGCGTGCTCGACGCGCTGCGGTTCGGAACAGGCATCAAGCGCCAGGGCTACAATCTTTTCGTGCTCGGGCCGGACGGCGCCGGCAAGCACGAGGCGGTGACGCGCTTTCTCGCCACCGTCGCCACGCGGCAGAAGGCGCCGTCGGACTGGGCCTATGTCAATAATTTCCAGGCCCCCAACAAGCCCATCGTGCTCGAAATCGCGGCGGGCTTGGCGCGCGTGCTGAAGGAGAGCATGGGCCGCGTCGTCGAGGAGTTGAAGGCGACGGTGCCCTCCATCCTCGAAAGCGAGGAATATCAGAACCGCCGCCAGTCGATCGACGAGGAATATCGCGAGCGCCAGGAGCAGACCTTCGAAGGATTGCGCGCCAAGGCCGAAGCCGAAGGCATTGCGCTGCTGCGCACGCCGGCGGGCTTTGCGCTGGCGCCGGTCCATCACGGCGACGGGCACGAGGGCGAAGTGCTGAAGCCCGACGAGTTCAATGCGCTGCCCGAGGCAGAGCGCAAGCGCATCGAGGGCGTCATCGGAACGCTGCAGAAGGAACTTGCCGAAACGCTGGAACGCATTCCGGCCTGGGAAAAGGAACATCGCACCCGTATCCAGAAGCTCAACAGCGAAGTCGCCGAGCGGCTGGTCGAGCAGGGGATGCGCGACATCCGGGCGCGCTTCGAGACCATGCCGGCGGTGCGCGACTGGCTGGGCAGCGTGGCGACCGACCTCATCGACAATATCGCGATCTTCGCGAGCGCGGGCGACCAGCAACAGCAACAGGCCGCGCTCGTTGCCCAGGCGATGGGGCAGGGACAGCCCGTGCCTTTCGGGGCGCTCGCGCCTTTCCGCCGCTACGAGGTCAATGTCGTCGTCGAGAACAACGACCTGAAGCGCCGTCCCGGCGCCTCGCCCTGGCAGGCGGAAACGGAGCCCGATGCGGGCGGCTATATCGGCGGCGGCGCGCCTATCGTCTATGAAGACCATCCGACATTGCAGAACCTTGTCGGCCGCGTCGAGCATCTGCCGCAGATGGGCGCGCTCATCACCGACTTCATGCTCATCAAGGGCGGGTCGCTGCACCGGGCGAATGGCGGCTATCTGCTCATCGACGCGCTGAAGATATTGCGCGAGCCGCTCGCCTGGGACGCGCTGAAGCGCACGCTTCGCCGGCGCAAGATCATCATCGAATCTCCCGGGGAGTTCCTGAGCCTTGTCAGCACCGTGTCGCTCGAACCCGATCCGGTGCCGCTCGATCTGAAGGTGATCCTCTTCGGCGACCGCTATCTCTATTACGTGCTGTCGAATGCCGATCCGGAATTCGGCGAGCTCTTCAAGGTTGCCGCCGACTTCGAGGACGAGTTCGATCGCGAGCCGGAGAACGATCTCCTTTATGCGCGCATGCTGGCGGGCCTCGCGCGCAAGGATGAGCTTCTGCCGCTGGACAAGTCGGCGGTCGGGCGGTCGGTCGAACGCGCCTCGCGGATCGCCGAAGACGCCGAGAAGATCTCGACGGCGGTGCGGCCCATCGCCGACCTGCTGCGCGAGGCGGACTATATCGCGCGCCTCGAAGATGCCGCCTGCATTTCCGCCCGGCATGTCGACGAGGCGATCGATGCGCAGATCGCGCGGGCGGACAGGATGCGCGAGCGCAGCCTCGAAATGATCACGCGCGATATCGTGATGATCGACACCGAAGGCGAGGTCATCGGCCAGGTGAACGGGCTTTCGGTTCTGTCGATGGGAACGGTCTCGTTCGGGCGGCCGAGCCGCATCACGGCGCGGGTGCGCATGGGGCTCGGCGGATCGCGCGTGCTCGACATCGAGCGCGAGGTCGATCTCGGCGGTCCCATCCATTCCAAGGGTGTGCTCATTCTGTCCGGCTATCTGTCGGCTACCTTTCTGCCGGAAATTCCCTTCTCGATGAGCGCGAGCCTCGTCTTCGAGCAATCCTATGGCGGCATCGACGGCGACAGTGCGTCCTCGGCCGAACTCTATGCACTGATCTCGGCGTTGGCCGAAGTGCCGATCGTGCAGGGGCTCGCGGTGACGGGCTCGGTCAACCAGCTCGGCGAGGTGCAGGCGATCGGCGGCGTCAACGACAAGATCGAGGGTTTCTTCGACATCTGCATGCGGCGCGGCCTGACCGGCGAACAGGGTGTGCTGATCCCGGCGGCCAATGTGAAGCACCTGATGCTCAGGCAGGATGTCGTCGACGCGGTGGAACGCGGCATGTTTGCGATCTATCCTGTCGAGCGGATCGAGGAGGGCGTCGAGCTGTTGATGGGTCGGATCGCCGGTGTGCGCGGGCCTGACGGCAAGTTCACGGCGGGGGGCGTCTATGCGCTGGCGGAAGCGCGGCTTGCCGCCTTTGCCGAGAACCAGCGGCGCTTCGCCCAGCGCAGCGGCGACGACAGCGGAAAGAAATAGACATGGTCGAGAAACCGGCCGCAACACCGCGCCCCGCCCGCCCGAGAAAGCGGGCGACGGCGGCCGCGCCGGTTTCTTCCAACACGCCGGCCGAAGCGCCAAAAGTGCAGAGCCGCATCGTCGTCGGGATCGACACGAATTTCATGGCGCGCGAGGCGCTGGCGCTGGCCGCCCGGCTCGCCGCCTCGGTCGATGCACGGCTGAAGGGCGTCTTCGTCGAGGACGAGAATCTTTTGTCGCTTTGCGGACTGCCTTTCGCGCGGGAAATCTCTTTCTCCGGCGAGGTACGGGGCGTCGATCACGAGCGCATGTTGCGGGCGATGCGGGCGCAGGCCGAAACGGCGCGGCGCGTGCTTCAGCGGATCGCGTCGGAAGCGCATGTCGACTGGAGCTTCGATGTGGCGCGGGGGCGGCCGCTCGCTCTCCTTGCCGCATCGGCGAATGCCGAGGACACGCTCGTCATCCGCGCACCGGATGCGAGTGCGCGCGAAGTCGGCCGCGCGGTGCGCGCCGCGCAGGAGACGCGGGCCGATGTGTTGCTGGTCGCCCGCGGCGTCGCGGCCAAGGGGCTGTTCGGCACGGCGATCGCAAGGCCGGACGCGCCGGGCATCGTGCCGCGGGGGGCAAGGCCCATCGCCGCCGTCGATGACGGGTCGAGCCTCGGGCAGAGCTGCGCCGCCTTTGCCGAGACGCTCGCCGCGCGGACGGGGCTTTCCTTCCATCGGCTTCATGTGCGCGGTCGCGATCCGGCCGAAATCGCCGCAGCGGCGCGCGCCGCCCATGCGGGATTGATCGTTATCAATGCCGGCTGGCTTGGCGGCGACGATGATGCCGCGAGGCTTTCGGCGGCGGCCGGATGCCCTCTGCTTCTACTCGGCGCCGAGCGCATCGCGAGGACGGCGCCTCCCACGACATAGCAAGGAGACGGTATCCATGAGTGTGCGCAAGATTCTCGTTCCGCTGTCGGGCATTGCCGCCGAGGCCGCCGTGATCGGCACGGCGCTGGCGGTGGCGCGGAATTTCGGCGCGCAGGTGGTGGGGCTTTTCGTGCGGCCCGACCCGACGGAGGCGCTGCCCTATCTCGGCGACGGCGTGTCGGGACAGGTGATAGAAGACCTGCTGAAAGCGGCGAAGGAAGGCTCGGATGCCGCATCGTCGCGGGCGCGGACGATGTTTGCCGACGCGGCGCAAAAGGCCGGCGTGGCGCTCGTGCAGACGAGCAACGCGAAGGCGTTGCCCTCGGCGCGCTTTCTCGACGTCACCGGCCATCGCGACGACGTCGTTGCCGCGCATGCCCAGCTTTCCGACATCATCGTTTTCGGCGAGGCGACGTCCGGCATCGCCGGCGGCAGCACGCTCGAGGCGGCGATGATGAGCGCCGGCCGTCCCGTGCTGATCGCGCCGAAGGCTGCGGTCGCTTCCATCGGCGGCACGGTCGCCATCGGCTGGGACGACAGCCCGGTCGCGGCCCATGCCGCGACGGCGGCGATCCCTTTTCTCGGCAAGGCGGAGAAGGTCGTCATCTTCAGCATCGGCGGCAAGGAACTCGACCCGATGCCGGCCGTTATGCTCGCCGACTACCTCGCGCTTCACGGTGTCGAAGCGGATGTCCATCTCGTCGATGCGCAAGGCCGCCCTGTCGGCAGCGTGCTGCTCGAACAGGCGGAGAAGGCGGGCGCCGATCTTCTCGTCGTCGGCGGGTACGGGCACAGCCGGTTGCGTGAATTCATTCTCGGCGGCGCGACGCAGCATATCCGCTCGCACGCCACCATCCCGGTTCTGATGGCGCATTGATCCTCGCGCCCCAATGAAGGAAGAAAAGCAATGACACTGTCCCGCGTCCGCATGGTTCTCGCGCGCAACGACGAATTCCCGGAAGGATCGGCGGCGCATGGCTACGATCTCGTGGTGCCGCTCGACGCTTCGGGCAAGCTCGATCCGGCCGCCTGGAAGAACCACACGAAGGATTGCGTCGTGCATCGCTTCTGGGCGAATGAGGACGACCAGAAGGGCCTGCTGCGCCACACCGGCAAGAGTTGGTTCATCGATTACGACGTGAGCCGCGAGGGCGACGAGGAGCCCTTCTTCAAGCTCGACCGGCACGAGGTGAAGGTGGGCGAATATCTCACCGTCGTCGAGGCCGACGGCGATCCGCATACGTTCCGCATCGTGAGCGTGGAGCCGTTTGCGAAGAAATGACATCCCCTTGGGTGTCATCCCGGCCTCGTGCCGGGATCCAGGGGCGACAAATACCGAGCGTGCGGCCCCTGGGCCCCGGGACAAGCCCGGGGTGACAATGTGTCGTGGCACGTCTTCTTTTCGTGCGCGAGGGAAGGAAGACGTGGATGGCCGGGTCAAGCCCGGCCATGACGATGAGAGAGGAGAAAAGCTCAGGCCCGCTTGCGCACCAGCACGTTGCCGGCCGAATAGCCCGCGCCGAAGCTGCAGATCAGGCCGAGGTCGCCTTCCTTCAGGTCTTCGCTGTATTTGCTGAAGGCGATGATCGAGCCGGCTGAGCTCGTATTCGCATATTCGTTGAGGATGTTCGGCTGCTCGCCCGGTTCGGGGTCGCGGCCCAGCACCTTGCGGCCGATGAAGTCGTTCATGCCCTTGTTGGCCTGATGGAGCCACATGCGCTTCAGGTCCTTCGGGTCGAGACCTTCTTCGGCCATGTGCTCGAGGATGAGCTGCGACACCATCGGCACGACTTCCTTGAAGACCTTGCGGCCTTCCTGCACGAAGAGCTTGTCTTTCGCGCCGACGCCTTCCGGCGTCGCGCGGTTGAGGAAGCCGAAATTGTTGCGGATGTTGTTCGAGAATTTCGTCAGGAGGCGCGTGCCGAGAATTTCCCATGCGCCCTTCGCGGTGCAGGTCTCTTCGCGCTCGACGACGATCGCGGTCGCGACGTCGCCGAAAATGAAGTGGCTGTCGCGGTCGCGGAAATTGAGATGGCCGGAGCAGATTTCGGGATCGACGATCAGCACGCAACGGACCGAGCCCGAGCGCAGCATGTCGTAGGCGGTCTGAATCGCGAAGGTCGCCGACGAACAGGCGACGTTCATGTCGAAGCCGAAGCCCTCGATGCCGAGAAGGTCCTGGACCTCGACGGCGATGGCCGGGTAGGGACGTTCGAGGTTCGAGCAGGCGACGAGCACCGCGTCGATGTCGGCCGGCGTCTTGTTCGCGCGGGCCATCGCCTTCTTCGCGGCGTCGACGGCCATTTCGGCGAGGATGCCGGGCTCGTCGTTCGAACGCTGGCGAAGACGCGGCGCCATGATCTCGGGATCGAGGATGCCGTCCTTGTTCATCACGAAGCGGGCTTCGATGCCCGAGGCCTTCTGGATGAACTCGACATTCGATTCGTTCAGCGGCTCGATCTCGCCCTTGGCGATGGCGGCCGCGTTCTTCTCATTGAAGGAACGGACGTAGGTGTTGAAGCTTTCGACGAGTTCCTGATTGCTGATCGAAAAAGGCGGCGTGAAAACGCCGGTCCCGCTGATGACGACTTTTGTCAATTGCTCACCTGATTAGTGTCGGCGCGACATTCGGCAGCCCGCGGGTTCATCCCGTTCTGGCCCGGCCGGACGCTCGCGTCCCTCCCCGTTTTGATCGGGGGCTAAACTAGAACACCCCGGCGATGGTTTCCACTCCCTAACCATAAGTTGGTGAACGGGCCGCGCGAACGACGAAAATCCGCCGCGCCGGGGCGGCGGGCGGGGAAATGAGGAGAGTGCTCAGGATTGGAGCGGGACACCGGCGTACGCGGTCTCAGGAGAGCAATGAGGGTCCGCGCACGCTGGCTGGGTCCCGTGACGCCGGCCTTTTCAGGCCGTCGCCGCCGGACTCATGGTCTCGCGACCGGAGGTCGAGCGCGCGCCATTGTCGGCGCCCGCATCGGTCGCCTCCACCTGGCCGCTGATCTTGCCCCCCTGCTCGACCTTGAGTTCGCCATAACGGACGGTGCCGGTGATGCGGCCCGTCGAATTGATGGTCAGGCATTTGCGTACGACGAGCGTGCCGTCGAACTTGCCGTTGATTTCCGCCTGGTCGACGGTGGCCTCGCCGCGGACCTCGCCCGTCTCGCTGATGGTCAGCGTTCCGCTTTCGATCGTCGCCTGCACGTCGCCTTCGATGACGAGGCTGTCGCAGGACTGAATTTTGCCTTCGAGCTTCAGACCGCGCCCGACGTGAAGATTGGCCGGCGTCGTGTTGGAAGAGGCCGACGTCGAATGGGATTGAAGCGTGCGCACGGCTGGCTTCCTCACTTCATATGCGGGGGTCACCACGCGATTGGCAGATGCGATTTCGTTTTCGGTCTGCGCCGTCTTTTCGACGATGCGACCCGGGGGCGGAAGCATGTCCTGCTGTCCGTCCGTCGTCGACGTTGAATCCGAAGTGTCCTTCGGGCGTTTGAACATCGTCCCTGGCCTCCCTCCGCTGTTTGCTGACAAGCGGCAAAACTAGAGCCACAAATTGACCTGCATGCGTCCATATTGTGGCGAAAGCGTGCGGTGGTAAAAAGAAACTTCGTTCAGCGTGATTTCGATACTGCCAGTTGCGCGCAGGCCTTGTGGCGCGGACAGTTCACCATGTGATCGTTGACCATACCGACGGCTTGCGCAAACGCATAAACGATGGTCGGACCGCAAAAGCGGAATCCCTTGGATTTCAGCGCCTTCGAGAGCTTCTGGCTCATCTCCGTTTCCGCCGGCACATCGCGCATGCTCTTCCATTTGTTCTGCAGCGGCTTGCCGTCGACGAAGCTCCAGATGAAGCCCGAGAAGCCTCCATTCTGGTCCATGATATCGGCATAGGCGCGCGCATTGCCGATGGTCGCTTCGATCTTGCCGCGATGGCGGATGATGCCTTCGTTCTTCAAAAGCTTCTCGACGCGGGCCGGCGTGTAGCGCGCGATGCGCTCGGGATCGAAATGGTCGAAGGCCTCGCGAAAATTTTCCCGCTTCCTGAGGATCGTGATCCAGGAAAGACCCGCCTGGAAGCCGTCGAGGATCAGCTTTTCGAAAAGCGCGCGGTCGTCATATTCGGGGACGCCCCATTCGGTGTCGTGATAGGCGAGATAAAGCGGATCGGTGCCGGGCCATGTGCAGCCTTGCGTCGCTTCGACTTTCGCGATGGGGTTCGCTTCAGGCTTCATCGGCTTCGCCTTCAAGTTCGAATGTCGCCCAGACCGGCTTTTCCGGCGTCAGGCTCGCGTCGCCGGCTTCGAGCACGGCGCCGTCGATCAGATCGAGGCGAAGCAGAGCGAGAGCGCGGTTCGTTTCCGCGTCGCCGGAGAAGATCATGCCGGCCTCGCGGCCCGACGAGCGGACCGGCGTATGAGGCTTGGGCAGATTGCCTTCGACGAGAACGGGAAGGAGGCGCTTTCTGACGCTGCCGCGCCGCTTGGTGCGCGAGGTTACTTCCTGACCGACGAAGCAGCCCTTCTTGAAGTCGATGCCGTTCAGCTCGTCGAAATTGGCTTCGAGCGGGAAGGTGCGATCCGGCTCGAAGTCGCGGGCCGCGTCACCGACGCCGAGCGCGATGCGGTGACGGTGATAGTCGGCGGGCGTCGCGGCTTCGGCTCCCTGCACGGGATCGCTGGACTTCGGCAGGACGGCGCGGAAGCCCAGCCCGGCGAAGCGCGGATCGGCGGAAGCGCCGGCGGGTGCCGCCTCGCCGCCCCAATAGACGGCGACCGCATGGCTCGATGTCAGGTCGTCGAAGGTCACCTGGGCGCGCAGCTTGTAAAAGGTAAGGCGCTTCATCAGATCGGGCAGGCGGGCGCCGTCGCAATCGAGGAGCAGGCCGTCGCCCTCCGCATGGACGAAGAAGTCGAAGAGGAACTTGCCTTGCGGAGTCAGCAGGCCGGCATAGATCGCCCGGCCAGGCTCCACGAGATCGATATTGTTGGTGATGAGTCCTTGGAGGAAAGGCCGCGCCTCGGCGCCGCCGACCCGCAATACCCCCCGCTCCGGCAGGACAGTCGCCTTCAGCCCGGTCATGTTTCTTCTTCGACTTCCGTTCTCGGTGAACCGCCCGTCCCGGCGCGGTCCGTCACATCTGGTGAGCCGTCCCGGCTCCCGCAAGGAGGTTCCCTTGGCAGGGTGGGGCGGCACTCCTATACTCCGCACCCTTTTTCACCTCAGGGCAAGATCGGCGTTCGGCCGGATGCGCATTCTCTTCATCACCTCGAACCGGATCGGCGACGCCGTGCTGTCGACGGGGCTGCTTGCCGGCCTGATGGAGCGCTATCCGGGCGCCAAATTCTGGGTCGCCTGCGGGCCGCTCGCCGTGCCGATTTTCGAGCATGCGCCGGGGGTCGAGAAGGTCATCGTCCTCAAAAAAATGCCCCGGGCCGGGCATTGGCGGAAGCTTCTGGGCGCGACCATGTTCCGGCGTTTCGAGGCCGTGGTCGATCTTCGGGGCTCGGCGACCGCCTTTCTACTCTGGACACGCAAGCGCCATATCCTGCGCGCGAACCATACGCTGCACAGGGTCATTCACAATGCAGGCGTCGCCGGCTTCGATCCGGCGCCCTGGCCGCGCGTCTGGCCGGGCGAGGCGGCGCGTCGCCGCGCCCGCGAGATCATCCCCGACGGACGGCCGGTGCTTGCCATCGGGCCGTCCGCATCCTGGAAGATGAAGATGTGGCCGATCGAATATCAGGCCGAGCTTGTCCGGCGGCTGACGGGGCCGGGCGGCCCGCTCGAAGGCGTATACGTCCTCGTCGCCGCCGCGCCGGGAGAGAACAAGCTCGCACAACCGATCCTCGAGGCGGTCCCGGTGGAGCGGCGCATCGAGCTCATCGGCGAGGATCTGAGCCTCGTCGCGGCCTGTTTTGAGCGTGTGCGACTTTATATAGGCAATGATTCCGGGCTGATGCATCTGTCGGCGGCGGCGGGCGCGCCGACGCTCGGGCTGTTCGGACCGACGCCGGACGGACGCTACGATCCCTGGGGCACCAATACCGCGCAGGTGCGGGGGCCGCGCTCGCATGAAGAGATCATCGCCCAGGAGGGGCGCAGCACCGGACGTTCGGCGATGTACGATCTCAGCGTCGATAAGGTCTATGATGCGGCCTGCGCCCTTCTCGCGCGGACGGAACCCTCGAAGCAAAAGGAAATCGCGTGAGCGCCAGCTACGATCTCATTTTCCGGGGCGGCACCATCGTCAATCATGACGGCGTCGGCATTGGCGACGTCGCGGTGAAGGACGGGCGCATCGCCGCCATCGGCGATCTTGCCCGCGCGAGCGCCGGCGAGACGGTCGACGTGACAGGGCTCCATGTGCTGCCCGGCGTCGTCGACAGCCAGGTGCATCTGCGCGAGCCCGGC
>NZ_DATKFR010000298.1:0-2111 GCF_035511255.1 Parvibaculum sp. | reverse complement strand
ATGGATCGATGGCCGCAAGGACAGCGACACGCCCTGGTTCCTCGCGGTCAATTTCGTCAATCCGCACGACATCATGTTCTTCACCACCGGCGAACATCAGACGGCGACGCGCTACTCGCCCAACATGGTCTCGCCGCTCGGCGGAGCGCCGCGCGATCCCGAATACAGGATCGACTGGAAGTTGCCGTTGCCGAAGAGTTTCGGCGACGATCTTTCGACGAAGCCCTGGGCACATGGCGAAGATGTGGTCCATTGCAACGCCTTTTACGGCGAGATGCCACACGCAAACGAGGACGTCTGGCATCTCTACCGCAACTATTATTTCAACTGCCTGCGCGACGTAGATCGCCAGTTGGGCCTTCTGCTCGATGCGCTGGAGGATAGCGGCGAAGCGGAAAACACCGTGATCGTCTTCACTGCCGATCACGGCGAGATGGCGGCAGCGCACGGACTTCGCGGCAAGGGCCCGACCTATTATCGCGAAGTGGCTTGCGTACCGCTGATCGTCGTCCATCCGGACGGCCCCCGCGCCGTGGAGACGGAGGCGCTCGGCACCTCGCTCGATCTGGCGCCGACGCTGCTTTCCATGGCCGGCATGAGCAACGAGGAGCGCGCCCGGCGCTTCCCCGCGCTGAAAGGCTGCGACCTCTCCCCCTCGATCATGAATAAAGACGGGCGAAGCGAACGCGACGAGCGCGGGACGCTCTATTATTACGGCACGACACTTTATTGGGATCCGGAGCTCATCCGCGCCTTTATCGGGCTCGACAGCGGCAGACCCATGCCCGCCGAGGTAAAGGAACGGATCGACAGCGGGAACTTCCCCTATCGCGGCAACCGGGCGCTTATCCGCGGCACCTTCGACGGGCGCTACCGCTTCGCGCGCTATTTCGCCCCTGCCGATCATCACCGGCCGGAGGACTGGGAGACACTCGCCGCCCGCAACGATCTGGAGCTTTACGATACGGCGAGCGACAGGGACGAAATCGTGAACCTCGCTGCGGACCCCGTGCACCGCGCGACCGTCCTCCGCCTCAATGCGCAGCTGAACGCCGCCACGGATGCCGAAATCGGCGTGGATGACGGAAGAGAATATGACGGCGGCCCGGAGCTCTACAGCCGGGGCGCCTGAGCCGCCTGTTCAACGCCTGACCGTTGCCCGCTCGTCCTGTACAGGCCGGCGGGGCCGCCCGGCTGGCATACGCCCATCTCGGCGCTATAATCCCCGCCAACAATTCAAAACGAAAAGGCAGGGAACGCGCCATGACAGCGATCAACGACGTCACTACGCTCGGGAAGGAAGGCGGCATCGCCGTCGTCACCCTCAATTCGCCGCCCGTGAATGCGCTTTCCGCGCCGGTGCGTGAAGGCATCACCAACGGCATCAAGCAGGCGATCGACGACCCGGACGTCAAGGCGATCGTCCTCATCTGCGACGGCAAGACCTTCATCGCCGGCGCCGACATCACCGAATTCGGCAAGGCGCCGAAGGGCCCGAGCCTTTTCGACGCCCAAGCCATGATCGAGAATGCGCCGAAGCCCGTCATCGCGGCGATCCACGGCACGGCGCTTGGCGGCGGCCTCGAAGTCGCGCTGACCTGCCACTACCGCGTCGCCGTGCCGTCGGCGAAATGCGGCCTCCCCGAAGTCAATCTCGGCCTTCTCCCCGGCGCGGGCGGCACGCAGCGTCTGCCCCGCATCGTCGGCCCTGAAAAGGCGCTGGAGATGATGACGGCGGGAAGCCATGTCGGCGCGAAGGCCTGCAAGGAAATGGGCCTCGTCGACGAACTCGTCGAGGAAGGCAAGCTGCGCGAGGGCGCGATTGCCTTCGCGAATAAGCTCGTCGCCGAGAAGCGTCCGCTGAAGAAGGTGCGCGACCTCAACGAAAAGGTCGAAGCCGCGCGGGGCCATCCGGAGATTTTCGCGAATTTCCGTAAAGCGAATGCCCGCAAGTTCCGCGGCTTCCTCGCGCCGGAATACAATATCCAGTGCATCGAAGCGGCCGTAAATCTTCCCTTCGACGACGGCATCAAGGTCGAGCAGAAACTCTTCCGCGAGCTCATCACCGGCACGCAATCGGCGGCGCAGCGCCATGTCTTCTTCGCCGAGCG
>NZ_DATKFR010000297.1:0-18979 GCF_035511255.1 Parvibaculum sp. | reverse complement strand
CGATCTCTATGTGCATATACCGATGCAGAAGATCGTCGGCGACCGGCTCCGGCCCGAGGGCCGGCACGATCCGCATGGCGTCGAGGAGGCGCGCGCCACGCTGAAGACGTCGCTCGGCCTCGTGGAGGAGGACATGGCCGGAAAGACATGGGCCATGGGCGAGGACTTCACGATGGCCGACTGCGCGGCGTCGCCCGCCCTCTTCTATGCCGACATGGTGGCGCCTTTCGGCGAGACGCATCCACGGACCGCCGCCTATCTCGCGCGGCTGAAGGCGCGCCCCTCCTTCGCCCGCGCGCTGAAGGAAGCCGAGCCCTATATGCACATGGTGCCGCAATAGGGGGGTGCCGCAATAGGAGGGTGCCGCAATAGGAGGATCGCATGGCCGACGCCACGGCCGGGAAAGACCGGACACCCAGCCCTCTCCCCTGAGCGGAGAGGGCTCAGTTAGCGATCACAGCTTGTACAAAAACCCGGGCCCGGCGAATTCCTGGCCTTCGTCGCGGCCGACTTCGGCGGCGATGAGAGCGTTGGTTTTGGCGTTGAGGGCGAGGAGCAGGTCCTTGTGGGCTTCGGGATCGAGGGCGAGATTGTTCAGCTCGTTCGGATCGGTCTCTGTGTCGTAGAGCGCGAGGTCGTTGTAGCCGGTGAGCATTTCCCAATCGCCGGGGATGTGATGCTGGCCCAGCGCGAAGAAGCGCGCGAATTTGTAGCGGCCGTCATAGACGCCGCGATGGAGGCCGCGATTGGTGCGGCTCGGGCCCAGATGGCCGAGCTTCAGCGACTCGATGAAGATCGCCGCCATGGACGGCGTGCGGCCGCTGCGCATCATCGCCTCCATCATCTGCGGGTCGATATAGAAGGGCACGCCGTAATTGTAGAAGGCGCCGCGCGCGTCGCGTTCGGTCTTGCCGCCCGTGACGGCGGCGGCGAGGCTGACACCGGGAAGTTTGCCCAGCGGGTCCTCGAGCTTGCCGAGATCGCCGCCCGCGAATTCGTAGAGCGTCGGCAGGAGATCGACGGTGGTGCCGAGGCTGTCGACGCTGCGCGACATGCGCGCGTCCGGGTGGCTGATATAGAGCGGAACCGAGACGTTCTCCTTGAAGATCACCGGCCCCTTCTGGCGCAGGCGCTGCGCGCCCGCCATCTCGCCATGGTCGGCGGTGTAGACGACGATCGTGTTGTCGGCGAGGCCGAGCGTTTCCAATGCGGAGAAGAGGCGACGGACCTTGGTGCTCGCGTCGCGCATGCAGTTGAAATAGTAGCTCTGGTTCTTCAGCCAGACGGCTTCGTCGTCGGGAAGCTTGCCATAGGTGAGGTCGCAGATGCCGCGATAGGATTTGACGGCCCAGGGCTCGCGCGGATCGGGCTTGGCGTGGAAACTCTCCGGGAGCGGAATATGGCTCCAGTCCTTGTCGTAGATGTCGTTCGCCGGCGCGGGCGCGAGCGGCGAGAGCACGTCCGGGTTGCCGCGTGTCGCCGTCTGCCCACCCCAGGATTCGAAGAAGCAGATGTCGTGCGGATTGACGAGATTGACGGCGAGGAACCAGGGCTTGTCGAGCTTGCGGCCGACCTCGTCGAGCCACTGGATAGAGCTCGACACCGTCGGACCGTCATAGCGGTAGCCGTCCCAGACCTTGCCGTGGGGATCGCCGTCGATGTTGTAGTCGCTGAAGCCGAAGGGCTCGAGCGACTTGTCGGTCTTCGCATAGGGGCCGTAGCCGAGCTGCGCCGCATGCGGCATGTCGCTCAGGTGCCACTTACCCTTGTAGGCGGTGTAGTAGCCGAGGTCGCGGAGGTGATGGCCGATGGAGCGGAGCTTGCCGTTGAGCTCCGGGAAAGGCGGCGCGCCGTCGTTCACCACCATGTCGGTCTGCTGCGTGTGGCGGCCGAAATAGATCACCGAGCGCGAGGGCGAACACGGTGTGGTGTTGACGTTGTATTTGCTGAAGAAGGTGCCGCGCTCCGCCATCCAGTCATGCGCCGGGAGATCGAGGCTTGCGGGCAGCGTCGCCGGGGAGCGCTCCTGATCGGTCATGACGAAGAGGATGTTGGGACGCTTCGACGTCAATGCCGCGGGCGCGGCGAAGGCGGTGCCGCTGCCCGCAAGCCCGAGCGCGGCGGCGCCCGTGCCGAGGATGCGGCGGCGGGTGGGTTGGTTCGTCCGGGTCATCGCCCTTTTCTCCTCAGGAATTTCGGCCGTCGAGGACGCGGATGATGTCCTGCTCCAGGGCCCAGAAACGGTCCTGCCCCCAATGGGCGGGCAGTCCGTCGACGCGGAAGGTCGGCGCGCCCCAGAGGCCGGCGGCGAAAAGCGCTTCGCGGTTTGCTTCCGCGACGGGACGCCAGCTTTCGTCGGCGAGCGCCGCCTTCACCACCGTACCGTCGATCCCGGCGCGGCGGGCGACATCGAGAAGCCCCGCATCGGAGGCAAGCTCGATGCCGTCGGCGAAGGCCGCGCGGAGCCCAAGCTCCGCGAAGGCTTCGCCCTTGCCGAGCTTCACCGCGTGGTGAAGAACAGCAAGCGCGCGGGCGGCCCCCGCCCCCACCGGATCGACAACCGTGCCGAAAGGAAGTCCCGCGCGCTCGGCCTCGCGCTTGGTATCGAGCATGATGTAGAGGCGCTTGACGCTCGGCACGGGAAGACCGCGCATCACCATCGGCAGGATGAAACGCAGGCGCAGCTCAGCGTCGTAATGGCGCGCGAGCTTCACCATGCGCGGGAAGGAAATCCACGAATAGGGACTGCGGAAGGAGAACCAGTAGTCGATGACCGGCCGGCGACCGCTCGCGGGCCTGGGCGCGAGCTTCATGTCGCGGTAAGGCGCGATCGGGGCCGTGCCCTTCGGCGCGTGATCGAGGCCCATCGCCGCAAGCCGTTCTTCCAGATGGTTGAGGCGATCGACGCCCCAATACCACTCACCCTCGAAATAGAACATGGCGCCCAGATAGTGACCGAGGCGCTTGCGCAAGGCATCGCCCTCGGCCAACTCGCGGGCGGCGGCGTCGGGCTTCGCGGTCGCGTAGCGGACGGCAAATTCGCGCAAGGCGGCGGCGTCGCCCGTCCACAGGGCGCGGCCGACCAGCGGCGCGAGGGCGGCAAAGCTCCTCTGCACTTTCGCGGCAACCAGAATGCCGTTGGCAAAAGCGACCAGCTCCGCATCGGGCTGCCTTGCATCGGCCGGAAAGGCGTAGCCATATTCGGCGGCAAGGCGCGGCGCATCCCGCAGCGCGTAGGCACGCAGCATCTCGCGCTCGGGCGCGGCGGAATCCTCGGGCGGCGAAACAACCCATGGAACGACCGCGATCCTGTAGCGCGCGGCGAAGGCCGAGAGGGCCTGCGCGGCGACGTGACTGTAGGGATCGTCCGCCTGATGAAAATAATAAACGGTGGGCACCCCGCCCTTCAGCCGGCGACGCGCCGCATGGATGGCGCGGCGGGTGTTGCGCAAGGCACGGCTGGTCAGGAGCGTACTCCCCGCGCGGCTCAAAATTGCTTTCATTCCCGTCATCTCCGTCCCCTTGACAGTGTCTTATATATAGTGACACGATTTATGTCAATATATAGTGCGGCAATGAAAGCCGGATGGAGGAGACGTCATGAAAGTGCTGAGAACGCCGGATTCGTGTTTCGCGGACCTGCCCGATTATCCCTTTGCGCCGACCTATCTCGAGGTGACCGACGCCGATGGAACCCCGCTTCGCATTCACGCGGTGGATGAAGGTCCGAAGGACGCCGCGCCCGTTCTGCTGATGCATGGCGAGCCGTCCTGGTCGTTTCTCTACCGGCACATGATCCCGGGTCTCGCGAACCGCGGTCACCGCGTGGTCGCCCCCGATCTCGTCGGCTTCGGCCGCTCGGACAAGCTCGGCGAACAGACGGATTACACCTATGAACGCCACGTGAAATGGATGAGCGACTGGCTCGTCGCGAAGGATCTCACAGGCATCACGCTGTTCTGCCAGGATTGGGGCGGGCTGATCGGTTTGCGTCTCGTCACGGCCTTCCCGGAACGTTTTGCGCGCCTCGTCATCGCGAATACCGGCCTGCCTATCGGCACCGGACGAACGGACGCCTTTCAGGCCTGGCTCGACTTCAGCCAGTC
This sequence comes from Parvibaculum sp., assembly GCF_035511255.1. Lineage (GTDB taxonomy): Bacteria > Pseudomonadota > Alphaproteobacteria > Parvibaculales > Parvibaculaceae > Parvibaculum. The sequence goes on along the minus strand of NZ_DATKFR010000297.1, from coordinate 14,873 downwards.
CGTGCCGGTGCTGCCGGTCGGCGAGATCGTCAACATGGGGACGCTGCGCGAGTTGAGCGCGGCGGAGAAGGCCGCCTATGACGCGCCCTATCCCGAAGAGGGCTTCAAGGCCGGCGCGCGGCGCTTCCCGGCGCTGGTGCCGATCACGCCGGAGCATCCTTCGGTCGCAGAGAACAAGGCGGCCTGGAAAGTACTCGAGGCTTTCGACAGACCGGTCCTGACGGCCTTCAGCGACGGCGATCCGGTGAGCAAGGGCGGCGAGCGCATTTTTCAGGAGCGGGTGCCCGGCGCAAAGGGCCAGCCGCATCTCATCGTCCAGGGCGGCGGGCACTTCCTGCAGGAAGACAAACCGGCCGAACTGGTCGAGATCATCGACGGCTTCATCCGCAAGACTGTCTGAGGAAGATATGGGCAAACCCACTCCGTCCCGTCTGGCGCTCGGCCTTGTCGCGCTGCTCGGCGCGATCAATCTCGTCCGGGGCGCGATCCATCTCTTCGCGCCCGACGGCGGGCTCACGGCCATTGCGGGACTCGACCTTGCGGCAGGACGGGAGATCGTCCTCTTCTTCATCGGCGCGGTCGGCATCGGACAAATCACGCTTGGCGCCGTCGATCTTCTGGTGGCGTGGCGCTTCAAATCCATGGTCTTGCCGCTGCTCCTCGTCCATCTGGGCGAGCAAGTGCTGGGCCTTTTCCTCTTCTTCGCCTGGCGGCCCCTGCCCATCGCGGTGCCGGGTCAATATGGGGCGCTCTTTTCTTTCGCGCTGGTCGGCGTCATAACGGTTCGGGAACTCCTGCGTGGAAAGAACGATGGCGCGAACTGAGAAGACGGACGACAAGCCCGACGGCCGCGTATTGCGCGGCCAGGAGAACCGCCGCCGCATCGTCGAGGCAATGCTTCGGCTGGTGCGCAAGGGGAACATTTCCCCGAGCGCCGAAGACGTGTCGGCCGAGGCGGATGTCGGCCTAAGGACCGTGTTCCGCCATTTCGACGACATGGACAGTCTCTATCGCGAAATTTCGGAGCAGATGCTTTCCGAGATCGCTCCCATCGCCGGCGCGCCTCTCCCGGAGGGCGACTGGCCGGTCCGGCTTGCCGAGATGGTCGAGCGCCGCTCGGTCGTTTTCGAGAAGATCATGCCGTTCATGGTGGCCGCAGACGTTCACAAGCATCGCTCCGCCTTCTTGCGCGAAGACCATGCGGTGTTGACGCGTGTGCAGCGCGAGATGCTGCAGGACGCCCTGCCGCCTGCTCTCCGCGAGGAGGGAATGCGACTCGAGGCCATCGATCTGCTGATGAGCTTCGAAAGCTGGCGACGCCTTCGGCAGGATCAGGGCCTGTCGATCGCGCAGGCGAAGAACACGGTGCTCTTTGCCGTCAGCGCCCTCGGCGAGGCGGATTGATGACCGACGAGGGCAAACAGGTGCCTGACGGCATGAAGGTGCTGGCGGGCATGGAGGTGCATGGCCTCGACCTCTCCTACTTCACCGGCAAGTTCGAAGCCTTTGTCCGCTACAAGGAGATTCCGCATCGACGTATCGAGATGAGCCTCGGCGGCATGCGCCGCGTCGCGCGGGCGACGGGGCTCGCGCAGATGCCGGCCGTAAAGCTTCCCGACGGGCGCTGGATGAGCGACAGCACGCCGATGATCGAATGGATCGACGCGCAACTGCCGGGCCCGAAGGTGGTGCCCGAGGATCCGCTGCAACGCTTCTTCAGCCGGCTTCTCGAGGATTATGCCGACGAGTGGCTGTGGCGGCCGGCGCTTCATTATCGCTGGAGCTATCAGCCCGACGCGCGGCTGATGAGCCACCGCATCGCGGCGGAGATGATGCACGATCTGAAGCTGCCGCTCTTCATCCGGCGCTGGGCGATCTACCGGCGGCAGCTCGCGAAATATGTGCGGGGCGACGGCATCACGGCAGCGACGCGGGCCCATGTCGAAAGCATCTATGCCCGCAATCTCGCATTTCTCGAACGGATGCTGAGCGCGCGACCCTATCTGCTGGGCGAGCGACCGACGCTTGCCGATTTCGGTTTCTTCGCCTCGATGTTCCGGCATTTCGGTCTCGACCCGACGCCGGCGCGGATCATGCGCGATCAGGCCCCTGCGGTCTTCGAATGGCTGGGGCGCATGTGGAATGCGAAGGCGAGCCGGCTTCAGGGCACTCTCCTTCCCGGCGTGCCGGAGGACTGGCGACCGGTGCTCGAGGATATCGGCGCATGTTACCTGCCCTATCTCAACGCCAATGCTAACGCGTGGCGCGCGGGGCGGAAGGACTTCGAGATTTCGATCGAAGGCACGACGTACGACCTGCCCGTCAATCGCTACCGCGTCTGGTGTCTCGAACGGCTGCAAGCCGCGTTTCACGAGTTGCCGGAGGCTGACGCGCAGGCGGCTCGAACGCTCCTCGCCGAGACGGGATGCGGAGAGAAACTTTGGGAGATGCGTGACACGCGTTCGGGCTTCGACGTTTCCGGCCGCGCGCCCTTCTTCGAGCCCCGAAGCGTGTGGACGGATCAGGCCATCAACTCGTCGATATAGAGATTGACCGTGTCGATCGCGTCGCGAATGCGGCCGATCATATAGGCGCGACCGGCCGCGTCGTCGCCGGCGCGGCGCTCCGCTTCCTCGGCTATATCGCCGAGAGCCCATGCGCCGAGCCCGCGGGCCGAGCCCTTGAGGCTGTGGGCGGCGTCTTTCCATTCCTTCTCGTTCGCGGCGTCCTGAAGACGCGCGACATAGACGCCGGCCTGCGCACGGAAGAGACCCAGCAATTCCACCTCGAGGCTTCGATTGCCGAGCGTGTATCTGGAGAGGTGGACGAGGTCGAGCGGCCGTTCGGCCTGGGTGGCGGAGGCATCCGCGACCGAAAGTTTGGGGACCATTGCCGTCACTGTCATCTTCGTCTCCGCGCGCCTGCAAACCGGCTCCGGAAAGCCTAGCTCCCGATCCCGTACCGAATGGTTAAACGAGGCGAACCGCCTCCATATCCGATGATTTAGGCGTGGAATCCGCGATTGCCAGTGTCGTCACGCTCCGGTCACACGAATACCTTCTCCCGGTTGACGGGCGGTCGCCCTTCCGACAGGCTGGAGCACGGCTTCGGGAGCGGGCAAAAGACCATGAAAAACCTAGATTTAGCATCGAAAGCGCCGGACGTGACGGCGGGCATCGAGCAGCCGGTGAAGGCCGCCAACGAAGACTCGCCGGCCGCCGGCGCGCTCTACCGGTTGATCGCGCGGCGCCCATCCAAACGCATTCCGGCTGTGGCCCTGGTCGCCAGCCTGTTTTCGCTGGGCGCCATGGCTGCCTATGGATGGGGCCTTTACGGGCTCGACGGCCTTGCCGCCCTGCCCCGGACCGACATCGTCCTCGCCGCGGGGATCGCCCTCGTCCCCATCGTGCTGATCTGGCTTGCCGCCTATGTCGTCTGGCGCGGCCAGGAAATGAAGCTGATGGCCGAGGCTCTGGCCCGCACCGCGATCCGCCTCACCGATCCCGCCGACCAGGCGAGCGGTGAAGTCGCCAGCATCGCGCAGGCGGTGGGCCGCGAACTCGACGGCATGAAGGCGGGTCTCGCCGAAGCGCTTGCCGAGACGACCAAGCTCAATGCGCTGGTGACGGCGGAACTCGAAGCGATCGAGCGCGGCACCGGGCGGGCCGAGGAACGCGCCCGCGTCATGAGCGAGCTTCTGGCCGCACACCGAGAGACCCTTTCAGAACTCGGCCACACGCTGGGCGCGGAAAGCGACACGATTTCACGTACGATCCGGGAGCAGGTCGACGCCGTCCGCGGACTTGTCGGCCAGGCGGAGGGGACGCTCGAAAGCGCCGGCCACCGTATCGTCGCGCAGACGGAGACGCTGGCGCGCGTCAGCGAAGCCGCACGCGCTGGCGCCGACGCCACCGCCTCGACGCTCGACCGGCAGGCCTCGCGCCTCGAAGTCGTCGCGAACACCGCTCTCGGCAAGGCCGACGATCTCGGCCAGCGCTATGAGACGCAGCGCCAGACCATCGCCGACGCCGCCGACCGGCTCGACGCACAGCGCGAGCGGCTCGAAACGGTTCTGGATGCGCATCGCGACCAGCTACTTGCCGCCGACCAGGCCATGAGCGAACGCACTCAGGAAATCGGGCGCGCCGCCTCCGATCTCGCAGAGCGCCTCAACGCCACTTTCGACACGGCGGCCGAACGGGCGAAGGGTTTGAACGAGGCGATCTCCGGCGACATTCTGCGTGTGGTCGGCGAAGTCAGCGAAGCATCGGGTTCGATCAGCCGTTCGGCAGGCGCAGCAACGCGCGCCATCAGCGCAACTGTCGACGAACTCAAGGCGGCGACCGGTGCGTTAAGCGAGGATGTGACGCGGGCGGCGGCCGAAGCCGTCGGCGCGACGACGGAGAGCATCCGCGCGGCGACCTCCGCGATGAGCGCCGATGTGAGCCGCGCGACCGCCGCGCTTACGACCGACATCACGCAGCGCACACAGGAACTGCGCGGCCTCGTCGGCAATGCGATCACCGAAAGCGACGTCGCCGCGGAACGCTTCAACGCCGCCATGATCCGTCTCGGCGGCGCGGCGAAGGAAGCGGGCCGCGCCTTGCAGGAGGCGGCGGGCGAACTCGAAAGCCGCATCGCCCGGATGCCGTCGGAAGCCGCATCAAGCGCGGCGTCTCTCAATCACGTCCTGCAGGATCAGGTTTCGGCGCTCGCGTCGATCGCCGATATCGTCGTGCGGCATGCGCGTGTGCTCGACCGCTCGGCCCCCATCCATATCGTCGGGCCGGCGGCGGGCGCAGCGGAGGCCGCACCGCCCCCGCCGCCACGCCCCGACCTTCCCTGGCCGGACGCTGCGCGTTCCGGCGAGGCGCCGCGCGCCGCCGACGCGACGCGCCGATGGGGCATTCCCGACCTGCTCGCCGCCGCCGAACGGACGCCCGACCGCGAGGTGCCGCCGAAACCCGGCGAGACAAGTCCCGACGCGATGAGCGACAACGAGTTTCATCGCTCGTCGCTGCAGGTGATCGAGACGTTGCAGGCGCTCGCCGTCGATCTCGACCGCGCGCTCGAACAGAGCCCGCCAGCCGAATTATGGCAACGCTACCAGGCGGGCGAACGCAACGTTTTCGCGCGGCGGCTCTACAACATCGCCGGACGTCAGCTCTACGACCGTATCGCGGTCAAGTACCGCGGCGACGCCGAATTCCGCGAGCATGTGGAGAGATTCGTTTCGCTCTTCGAGCAACTGCTCGCTTCCGCCTCGGCGCGCGACCGCGAGAACATTCTCGCCGAGACTTACCTCACGTCGGATACGGGCAAGGCCTATCTGATCCTGGCGCAGGCGAGCGGGAAGCTGGCTTAACGAAATCCATTCGTCATTGCGAGGAGCGACAGCGACGAAGAAACCCAGCCGATTTGCAGAACTGGGTTGCTTCGCTCGCAATGACGATTTCCTTACCGGCTCTACTTCGCCGCCGCGCGAGCGCTTTCGTCGGCCCAGATGGCGATGTCGCCCAGCGTCTGGCGAAGACCGGCGTCGTAGGCGGCGACAATCGGTACGATTCCGCTGCCGACGACGGGCACGGTGGCGCTGAAGGATTTCGCGGCCAGGATCGTGCGTTCGTCGTCGCGCACGAGACGCATATAGAGTTCGATCCGCACAGCGGGCGCCGACGCATTCGAAACGTCGACCGCGAATTGCCTGATGTCGCCGAGCAGTTCGTAATTGCCGCGCAGATCGGCGTCGCGCGCCGTGACGGAAGCGAAGCGTCCCGAGTTCTCGAGGCTTTCGACCATCAGGTTCTGGATCAGACGCGGGGCGCGATCGGCCCAGCGCGCGTCGGCGTAATATTTCAGTTCGTTCGCGCTCGCCTGCTGAACGATGCGCGCCGTGTCGATGACGGCGGGCGCCGAGAGTTCGCCGACAATGATCTGCGCACCTGTCGCAGCGCCGCTGGCGGGCGCCGGATGAGCCGCAGTCAACGTGAAGAGCCGCGGCGCGGGGCCGTCGGCGACATTTGCCAGCGCACAAGCTCCGAGCGGCAGGATAAGGACGAGCGCGGCGGCGCGGCGCGCCAGGGCATGAAGCATCTTCATTGGGCTTTCACTTCCGGAACATTCTTGCCGATGAGGAACCGCGCCGGATCGTCCTGGGCGCGGGAAACGACGCGGTCGAGCGCCGTGACGAGCGCACGCGTCTCCGCGACAAGCTGTGGAATCTGTGTCAGGCCGTCCCTGCTCATGCGGTTGATGGCTGGACCGTTGATACGGATGAGCTGGTCGAGACTATCGGCCACCCGGCGATAGGAGTCGGCCGTCTGGCGCACATCCGCGATGAGCCCCTTGGCGTCCGTCTTCACCAGATTGTCGGCGTTGCGGCTCAGCGAATTGAAGTGTTCGGAGGCGTCGGCGAGGTTCTTGATCGCGCGTTGCATATCCTGCGAGCTGTCCGCCAGCGATGTCGAAAGCTTGTCGAGATTTTGCACGACGTGGCCGATCGACTCCTGGTTGGAGCGCATGACCTTGTTCAGCTCCTCGAGCAACTGGTTGGCGCTCTGCAAAGTTTCGGGCGCGGCTTTCGCCAGTTCCTGCAAGGTCGAGGGCGCGCCGCGAATGGTGGCGTAGGCCTCCCCCTCTCTCGGCTGCAACAGCTTCGACCCCGGGCTGCCGCCGGTGAGCTGGATGACGGCGACGCCGGTGATGCCCGAGGCCTCGAGCTGGGCGATGGAATCCTCCTTCACGGGTGTTCGCGAGTCGACCTGGATCAGCGCCACGACCTTGTTCGGATCTTCCTCGGCGAGATGCAGATCGACCACCCGCCCGACCGGCAGACCGTTGAACTGCACGGAGCCCGATTTGCTGAGACCCGACACAGAGCCTTGAAAGACAATCTGATAATAGGCGTACTGACGGTCGAGCTGGACATGGCTGATCCAGAGCGCGAAGCCGAAGATGCAAGCCAGAACCGCCAGCGCGAAGGTGCCGATCAGGACATTGTTGGATTTGATTTCCATTGGGTCTACTTGCCTGCAAAGGCCGCGCGCGCCCGCGGGCCGTGGAAATATTCCCTGATCCAGGGATGGTCGCTGCGAAGCATGTCGTCGATCGTTCCGATCAGGATAACACGGCGCTCGGCGAGAACCGCAATCCTGTCACAGGTGGCGTGCAGCGTGTCGAGATCATGCGTCACCATGAAGACGGTGAGGCCCAGGGTTTTGGCCAGATCGGTGATGAGTTCGTCGAAGGCGGCTGCACCTATGGGGTCGAGACCGGCCGTCGGCTCGTCGAGAAAGAGGATTTCAGGGTCGAGGGCAAGCGCCCGGGCAAGGCCCGCCCGCTTCTTCATGCCGCCCGAAAGCTCGGACGGATAGAGGTCGGCTGCGCCGGGACGAAGGCCGACCATGGCGATCTTCACCGCGGCGAGCTCGTCCATCAGATCCTGCGGCATGTGCAGATGCTCGCGGTAGGCGACCTGGACATTCTGGGCGACGGTGAGCGCGGAAAAGAGCGCGCCTTCCTGAAAGAGCACGCCCCATCGGCGTTCCTGGGCACGGCGCTCCTCGTCCGGAAGCTGCTGCAGGTTCTGGCCAAAAACACGGACCGAGCCGCCGTCGGGCTCCTTCAGACCGAGGATCGTGCGCAGGAGGACGGACTTGCCGGTGCCGGAGCCGCCGACAATGCCGAGCACCTCGCCGCGCCGGACGGAGAGATCGAGGTTTTCGTGAATGACATTGTCGTCGAACCTGGTCAGCAGATCCTCGACTTCGATGATCGGTTCCTCGCGCGACGTCATATTCCCACCGCCGTGAAGAACATGGCGAAGAGCGCGTCGAGGATGATGACGAGGAAGATCGAACGCACGACGGACCGCGTCGTCTGCGTGCCGACGGATTCGGCACTCCCCGTCACATCGAGGCCTGCTCGGCAGCCGACCAGCGCAATGACGATCGCCATGAAGGGGGCCTTTATGAGACCGACTCCGAAGGTCCAGAAATCGGCCGCCCCCCTGAGGCGGTCCATATAGACGTCAGGCGACATATTGAGTTGCGTCGCCGCGACGACACCGCCGCCGATAAGGCCCATGATGTCGCCAACGAAGGTCAGGAGCGGAAGCGTCACGACGAGCGCAAGGACGCGGGGGACGACCAGCATGTCCATCGGGTCGAGGCCGAGCGTGCGCATGGCGTCGATTTCCTCCCGCATCTTCATCGAACCGATCTCGGCGGTGAAGGCGCTGCCGGAACGGCCGGCGACGATGATGGCGGTGAGCAGGATGCCGACCTCGCGCAGGAAGATGATGGCGATCAGATTGACGGTGAAGACGTCCGCGCCGAAGCGGCGCAACTGGACCGCGCCCTGTTGCGCGATGACCGCGCCGATGAGAAAGGTCAGCAGACACACGAGCGGCAGGGCGTCGAAGCCTGCTTTCTGCATGTGATGAACCAGCGGGATCATGCGGAAACGGCGCGGATGGCGAATGCTGCGTCCAATGGTGGCAAGGACGGCACCGAGAAAATCGATGAAGGCGACGGTTTCGACCCCCATCGCGGCAACGACTGCCCCGATATGGCCGACCACCTCTTCGTAAAGCGAGACGGGCTCGCGCACCTCGGCCTTGGGCGGCTCACTTTCGCTCACCTTGTCGAGCAGGAGCTTGTGCCCTTCCTTCATGTTCTCGAACCGAACTTTCACGCCCTGGGCCTTGAGGGCGGCGGCCGTCCGGTCGATCAGCCAGGCGCCGGCCGTGTCGAGGCGGACGAGACCGGACAGGTCGAAAACGGCTTCAGGCTGACCGGGTTTCGTTCGCGCGAAGGCTCGCAGATCGGCATCGATCGGCAGGATGGCGGTTACCGACCAGTCGCCGGCCGGCAGAAACCGCAATACGCCTGCCCTGTCATCGACCGTATAGGAGGCTTGGTCCTCCCCGTCGCGCGTCGCCCCAGATGCTTCCGTCAAGCTGCCTCCCTGGGCGCAACCCGCCGCCCGCGCGCCAGTTTGACGCATCCACTCTCCAAACTGAAACTTAGTTTATCTTGCAGTGCTATATGAAGGCCAGCCAATGCCCGGACGGGGGCGGTGGCCATGGAGCGAACCTCAGGGAGATACATCATGAAGACTGTTGTGAACGGATTGGCGACATTCGCCCTCGTCATGTCGATTGCGGGCGTCGCCCGTGCCGACGACGACTGGAAAGGCGGCGATGCCGCGAAGGGCGAGAAGGTCTTCAAGAAGTGCCAGGCCTGCCACACCGTCGAGGATGGCGGTCCGAATCGCGTCGGCCCGAATCTCCACGGCATTCTGGACCGGCCGGCCGCCTTCCACGAAGGCTACAACTATTCGGCGGCAATGAAGAAGAAGGCTTCGGAAGGCTTGAAGTGGTCCGAAGAAAACCTCTTCCACTATCTCGAAAAGCCCCAGGCCTTCGTCCCGGGCACCAACATGTCCTTCCCGGGCCTGAAGAAGCCGGAGGACCGCAAGGACCTGATCGCCTATCTCGAGACAGCCGCCGGCCGAACGAAATAAGCCGGTCTCCGACAATCTGCCCCGCCTCGCCCGTCGCGGCGAAGGCGGGGCTCCTCCCCCGTTAACTCTCTTTCACCGCTGGAATGGAAGCTGCAGCGCAGGCAGCGAGCCGCTTCGTCATTGTCCCGCAACAGGACAATGTCAGAGCCAATGTCCAGAACAGGGGCGCCGCCGGCCCATTTCGGCCGTCGATGTGTGAGAGAGACGATGGATTCGACACCTGCATTCCGCAGACTTTCGGCGATCCTGCCGGGCCTCGTGCTCGTGCTGAGCCTCGCTTTGTCGATCTACGACTTCGGCGGCGTGGCGACTGCTCTTCGCGATCAGGTGTTCGATACCTATCAGCGCATCGAGCCGCGGCAGGCAGGCCCCGACGGCCCGAACGCGGTCTATATCGACATCGGCACAGAAAGCGCGCGGCGCTTCGGCGCGTGGCCCTGGCCGCGCAAGCGGCTTGTAGACCTCGTGGAGGCTGCGCGCGCGCGGGGCGCGAGCGCCATTCTCATCGACATGCCGCTCGACGAGGAAGACCCGACCTCGACCGGCGAACTGTTGAAGCTCTGGACGCCGTTGCCCTACACCCCCGACGCCGACGCGTTCCGGGCGGGACTGATGGAGCTTCCCGACCATGAACAGAATTTCGCGGCGCTGCTCGCATCGACGCCCTCGGTCGTTTCCTTCATACCTGGCAAGGCGGCGTTCGACGACGTGCGGATGCCCGTGGCGCATGGCGCCGTTGCGTCCGAAGGCAGCGACGCGCGCCATTACGTCCCCAACTATCCGCTCTGGCGGCCGAGCCTCGCCGCCTTCGAGACGGCTGCGCGCGGCGTCGGCGCGACGCTTCCCGAACGTGCGCCCGGCACGACGGTTCGCGAACTACCGATGCTCGTCAATCTGGGCGGAATGCTCTACCCGTCCAATGTGATGGAGGCGCTGCGCGTCGCCCATGGCGGCGCCGGCTACCGCGTCAGGGTTGTCGAGTCGGAAACCGGCTTCACCCTCGGCATGGAGCCCGGCGTCGAACGCATCGCCATCGACGGGACGGCGCTTGCCGCAAACACCGGCGTCAACGGCACGCTGCGACTTTATTTCGGCGGGCCGGAAACGCGCCTCGCGATTTCGGCCGGGAAGCTTCTCGACGGATCGACCGACGTTCCCTCGCTCGAAGGTCACATCGCGGTGATCGGCGTCTCCGCCAACGGCACCGAACGGCTCTACAACACGCCAGCCGGCGTTCCGCTCGCTGCCGGCGCCATCGCCGCCAATGCTATCGACCAGATCGTCGATGGAACATTTCTCGTCCGCCCGGGTTGGGCTACGGCGGCAGAACAGCTTTTCATCTTCGCTGGCGGCATTCTCGTCGTCATGCTGCTGAGCCTTTTCCGCTTCCGCTGGGGCTTCATCCTCACGCTCATTCTGGTCGGCGGCGGATGCTACGCATCCTGGTGGGCCTTCGACACGCATCGCTGGCTCATCGATCCGTCGCTTGCCGGGCTCACGCTGATCGTGGCGAGCCTCACCTGCGCGCTGATGGTCAAACTGCACTCGGAAGAGCAGACGCGCTTCATCGACGCTCAGTTCGAACGGCGGCTCTCCTCCTCCGGGCTTTCGAAGGTGCATGCGCATCCCCGGCTGATCCAGGCCGAAGGCCAGCTCAAGCCGGTGACCTCGGTGGTCGTCGGTCTGCGCGGCTTCAACATCATTTCCGACCGCTATCTCGAGGATCCAAAGGCATATGCGGATATTCTCAACCGCTTCTTCTCGCCGATGAGCAAGATCGTCCAGGATCGCAACGGCATGGTCGATCGCACGGTCGGCGACACGCTCTATGCGGTCTGGAACGCGCCTTTCGACGTCCACGAGCACGCCTCGAAGGGGTGCGATGCGGCCCTGCGCATGGTCGAGAATCTCGAGTCGCTCAACGAATTTCTCGAAGAGGACGCGCGTCGCCAGCATCTGAGCCATGTGCCGCTGAGCCTTTCGATCGGCATCGACACGGGGCTTGCCATCACCGGCAATATGGGTGCGATCTTGCGCTTCGACTACGGCGTGCTCGGCGAGCCGGTGAGTTTCGCCGCCCATCTGCAGAAGAATGCCCGCAACTACGGGCCCGCGATCATCGTCGGCGAAGGCACCCAGCGCGCCGTCGGCGACCGCTACGCGCTGCTCGAGATCGACCTCATCTCGACCCCGCGCCACCCGGAAGGCCGGCGCATATTCGCGCTGCTCGGCGATCCGATCATGCGCGCCAACCCGAAGTTCCGCGCACTGCAGGAAGCGCATGCCCTGATCTTCTCGGCCTATCGCCACCAGCGCTGGGCGGATGCGCGCGCCGCCATCGGCGAATGCCGCAAACTCAACGGTGCGATCCCGACGCTCTACGACTTCTACGAGACGAGGATTGCCCAATATGAGACAAATTCGCCGGGCGAGCACTGGAACGGTTCCTGGTTCGCCGGACGCATCTAAACTCGTTCATTCTTCTCCGGACCTGGCTTCTTTAGACTTGGCGACATCGCGAAGGCGAGGCATCATCGCGCCCATTCAGCGAGAGGCTCTCTTCATTCATGCGCGAGATTTCCGTCGAGTCAGAACGCTGGCCCATCGCGGGCGCCTTCACCATTTCACGTGGGTCGAAGACAGAGGCGGAAGTCGTCACCGTGACCATCCGCGAGGACGGGGTGACGGGGCGCGGCGAATGCGTGCCATACGGACGCTATGGCGAAACCGTCAAGGACGTCATCGCCTCGATCAAGGTCATCGGGCAGTCCATATCGGATGGCATGACGCGTGACGAGTTGCAGCGCGCCATGCATCGCGGCGCCGCGCGCAACGCCATCGATTGCGCGCTCTGGGATCTCGAGGCGAAGCTGACGGGAGAGCCGGTCTGGAAGCTCGCAGGTGTCGCCGAGCCGCAACCGCTTACAACCGCCTATACGCTGAGCCTCGCCGCGCCGGATGCGATGCGCGAGGCGGCGCGAGCCGCGGCTTCACGTCCGCTGCTGAAGCTGAAACTCGGCGGAGGCGGCGACGACATCGACCGCGTCGCGGCGGTGCGCGAAGGCGCGCCCGGAGCGACACTTATCGTCGACGCAAACGAGGGATGGAAAGCGGACGACGTGCTTCCCCTCGCCCGCGAACTCGCGAAACTCGGCGTCGCGCTGATCGAACAGCCGCTGCCCGCCAAGGAAGACGAGGCCTTGCGCGGTATCGACAGCCCGGTGCCTCTCTGCGCGGACGAATCCGCACATGGCATCGAAGGGATGATACGGCTCGTCGGTCTCTACCAGTATGTGAATGTGAAGCTCGACAAGACAGGCGGACTGACGGAAGCGCTGTCGGTCGTCCGCAGCGCGAAACGGCGCAAGCTCGGCGTGATGGTCGGCTGCATGGTGGCGACCTCTCTCGCCATGGCGCCGGCCGCTTTCATTGCGCAGGGCGCGGACTTCGTCGATCTCGACGGGCCGCTGCTGCTCGCGAAGGATCGCCCGCACGGCATCGCCTATGAGGGCAGCTTGATGATGCCGCCGGAGAAGGCACTCTGGGGCTGAAGACCTGTTTCTCTCAACGTGTACGCCGCCGAAGCAATCCAGTTGTCGAAGCACAGGATTGCATCGTCGGCTTCGCCCCGCGTCGATAAATCCGTCACGCGATATTCAGTACGATCTTCCCGAAGTGCGAGGCGCCCTGCATCGTCATGAAGGCGGCGGGCGCCTCCTCCAGCGGATAGCGCTTGTCGATCACCGGATGGATGTCCGACTGCTCGATGGCGCGCACCATATCCTCGAACTGGGCGCGGCTGCCGACCGTGATACCGCTGATCTTGAGGTTCTGCGAGAAGATCGCCGCGACGTTGACGTCCTTCACCAAGCCCGACAGAAGGCCGATCACGGCAATGTGTCCGCCGATGCGCGCGGCCATGAAGGATTGCGGCAGTGTGTCGGCACCGCCGACTTCCACCACGTGATCGACCCCGCGACCGCCGGTCAGCTTGCGCGCTTCGGTCGCCCAGTCCGGCGTCTTTTTGTAGTTGATGGTCGCGTCGGCGCCGAGCGACTTCGCACGCTCGAGCTTCTCGTCGGATGACGAGGTGATGATGACGCGGGCGCCGGCCGCCTTGGCGAATTGCAGCGCGAAGATCGAGACGCCGCCCGTTCCTTGCGCCAGCACCGTGTCGCCCGGCTTGATGCCGCCTTCGACGACGAGCGCACGCCAGGCGGTGAGCGCCGCGCAGGGGAGCGTCGCCGCTTCCTCGGCGGTGTAGTTCGCCGGCGCCTTCGCGACACCTTCGGCGGAGAGCTTGATGTAATCCTGCGCGCAGCCGTCGAGCGGGCCGCCGAGGACGGCGAGAAGCCCCGGCAGCGTCGGACCGCCCGCGAACCAGTTCTGGAAGAATTGCGGGCAGACGAGATCCCCAGCCCTCACGCGCGTGACACCGGCCCCGACCTCGACCACCTCGCCCGCACCATCCGACAGGGGCACGAGCGGCGCGGAGGGATTGGAGCGGCCCAGTCCGTTCACCATCGCGAGATCGCGATAGTTGAGCGACGCTGCTTTGAGGCGGACGACGATTTCGCCCGACCCGGCCATTGGCACGTCGCGCGTTTCAAGATGCAGATGGTCGATGCCGTTTCCGTCCTTGAGAACCATGGCGCGCATATACATTTCTCCCCGATCGAGTTTCCGTTGACCGCATGACTCAACGCATGGAGAGACTTGTCAATGCACAAGGAATTGACCTTGCGGCATGACGCAGGGGAACGGCGAAGCCTTACCGTGGCCGATCGCCCTTGATCTGCGTGCGGTGCATGACGCGCCGCTCGTTTCCGTCGAAACCGTCGCGGCGGTGGATGGCGGCGCGGTTGTCCCAGATGAGGAGATCGCCGACGCGCCATTTATGCGTCCAGGAAAATTCCGGCTTCGCGCAATGTGCCCAGAGCGCATCGAGAAGACGCTCGCTTTCGTCGAGTGCGAGCCCTTCGACATAGGCGTTGAGGCGGCGGCCGAGATAGAGCGCCTTGCCGCCCGTCACCGGATGCGTGCGCACCATCGGATGTTTCGCACCCGGCGCGAGGCGGACATCGGTGACGGCGCCCGCGCCGGCACGCAATTCGCCGACGCTTGTGGTGCTCGAATCGTGATTGACGATCCGGCCTTCGACCGCGCGTTTCAGGGCGGCGGGCAAGGCTTCATAAGCCTTGTACATATTGGCGAAGCTCGTATCGCCGCCCTTCGACGGAATTTCCAGCGAATAGAGAACGCTCGCCATCGGCGGCTCTTCGACATAGGACATGTCGGTGTGCCACTCGGCTTCCTTGTCGCCCAGGGCGCCGATGGGCTTTCCATTC
>NZ_DATKFR010000296.1:0-2189 GCF_035511255.1 Parvibaculum sp. | reverse complement strand
AGGTTCGGCATCCCAGCCGAGCGTCTGGCGCGACAGCGCAATTTCGTCCTGCCCAAGCGGCGAGCCATGCGAGGAAGACTTGCCGCGTTTGTTCGGCGAGCCGTAACCGATGACGGTGCGGCAGGCGATCAGCGTCGGCTTGTCGGACGTCTTCGCCTTGGCGATGGCGGCCTCGATCGCGTCGGCGTCATGGCCGTCGATGCGGGCCGCGTTCCAGCCGGCGGCCTCGAAGCGCTTCAGCGCGTCGCCCGATTCCGAAAGGTCCAGCGAGCCGTCGATGGTGATGCCGTTGTCGTCATAGAGAACGATGAGCTTCGACAGGCGCAGATGGCCGGCAAGGCTGATCGCCTCGTGGCTGATGCCTTCCATCAGGTCGCCGTCCGACGCGATGACATAGGTATAATGATCGACCACCTCGCCGAAGCGGGCGGCGGCAAGCCGTTCGGCCAGCGCCATGCCGACGGCGGTCGAAATGCCCTGGCCGAGCGGGCCGGTCGTCGTCTCGACGCCCTGCACATGGCCATATTCCGGGTGGCCGGCCGTGATCGCGCCAAGCTGGCGGAAATTCTTGATCTGCTCGATCGTCATGTCCTCATAGCCGAGGAGATAGTTGACCGCGTAAAGCAGCATCGATCCGTGCCCGGCGGACAGCACGAAGCGGTCGCGGTCCGGCCAGTGGGGCTTCTTCGGATCGATCTTCAGGAACTTCGTGAAGAGCACGGTCGCGATGTCGGCCGCGCCCATCGGCATGCCGGGATGGCCGGAATTGGCCTTCTGCACGGCGTCCATGGCGAGCGCGCGGATGGCATTCGCCATGTCGCGATGCGAAACCGGAGCTTCTGCCAGTGTGGCGGCCGACTGATCGGGTGGCGTCATGTTCTAACTCTCTGAGCCTCGGGCCAGGAAACCCGATGGAGGACCCTCCGCCAGGTCTTTCGAGGCGGACTCCGGGAGCGGAGCCGGGTCTGTGCAGAGCTGGCGCGTCGTCGGCGCCAAGTCAGAGGCCCATGCTCCGGACCTGAATAACGACCGCTTTTGACTTGTACTTATGCGGTCCGAATCCGTCCGTTCGGGGGTCTGGCAAGCGGCGCCACAATGACCACGGGGTTACATAGAGTCAATGATCGATTCACGCAAAATGCCGGGCTTTTCCGGCGGTTCGGGTCATGCGTGGCAGCCTGTCGCGGCGGTTGCGCCGATGCCCCGCCGGGCCTTCGCGGCACCGTTGTTGACCTCGTTTCGGCCCGCCGCCTATCTTGAAACGGAGGCCGAGCATTTCTGAAAGAGAAGAGGGCTTGGGTCCCGATTTCGGATATACAGTCAGGCATGAGCAAACTCGATTCCGCCACCGAGCGTTTCAAGGCCGCCCTCGATCGGCTGGAAGCCGGCATTCACCGCCAGCTTCTGCGCGCACAGTCGGCGGCGCGTCTCGAAAATGAGGTCAACGCGCTGAAGGAAGACCGGGCGAAGCTCGCCGAGGAACTCGACCAGATGAAGTCGGAAGCCCGGCGTCTCAATGAATTGAACGAACGCGCCTCCGAGACGCTCGCGAACGCCATCGAGGGCATTCGCGAAGTGCTGGCGGCGGAATAGGCGGGCACCCCATGGGACAGGTCACGGTTCAGATCAACGATCGCGCCTACACGGTCGCCTGCGGCGACGGCGAGGAGGCCCATCTGAAGGATCTCGCCGCCCATATCAACCTCCATGTGACGGACCTCTCCCGCGAAGTCGGGCAGGTGGGCGAAACGCGGCTTCTGCTGATGGCCTCGCTTCTGGTCGCCGACGAGCTGTCGGACGCGCTGGCCAAGGTGAAGATGCTCGAAGCCGACATCGAGCAGCTGACCCAGACCCGGATCGCCGCGCTCGAACGCTCCCGCGAGGCCGAAGATCTCCTTGGCGACGTGCTGGACAGCGCCGCCCGCCGTATCGAGGACATCGCCCGCCGTATCGAGGCGGCGTGAGCCTCGCCGCTTCCACAAAGCCGCAGCCCTTGACCTTTGGCACCCGGAAGCCCGATATGAGGCTGGGTGCTGCCTGGTTCGTCAGGAACACTTTCTCTCGGGGCCTTACGATCCTTAAGGGAGCTGTCCCTGGCTGGGACCCTGGTCTCTTTCACACGGCGCCCACCTACTTATGTAGGTCTCCGAGGATCCACGTTCCAACGGCCGAGGCGGCCCCACCTGTTT
>NZ_DATKFR010000295.1:0-9446 GCF_035511255.1 Parvibaculum sp. | reverse complement strand
ATGGATCGATGGCCGCAAGGACAGCGACACGCCCTGGTTCCTCGCGGTCAATTTCGTCAATCCGCACGACATCATGTTCTTCACCACCGGCGAACATCAGACGGCGACGCGCTACTCGCCCAACATGGTCTCGCCGCTCGGTGGAGCGCCGCGCGACCCTGAATACAGGATCGACTGGAAGTTGCCATTGCCGAAGAGTTTCGGCGACGATCTTTCGACGAAGCCCTGGGCGCATGGCGAGGATGTGGTCCATTGCAACGCCTTTTACGGCGAGATGCCGCGCGCAAACGAGGACGTCTGGCACCTCTACCGCAACTACTATTTCAACTGTCTGCGCGACGTAGACCGCCAGTTGGGTCTTCTGCTCGATGCGCTGGAGGATAGTGGCGAAGCGGAAAACACCGTGATCGTCTTCACCGCCGATCACGGCGAGATGGCGGCGGCGCACGGACTTCGCGGCAAGGGCCCGACCTATTATCGCGAAGTGGCTTGCGTGCCGCTGATCGTCGTCCATCCGGACGGACCCCAGGCCGTGGAGACGGAAGCGCTCGGCACCTCGCTCGATCTGGCGCCGACGCTGCTTTCCATGGCCGGCATAAGCGGCGAGGAGCGCGCCCGGCGCTTCCCCGCACTGAAAGGCTGCGACCTCTCCCCCTCGATCATGGATAAGGATGGGCGAAGCGAACGCGACGAGCGCGGGACGCTCTACTATTACGGCACGACGCTTTATTGGGATCCGGAGCTCATCCGCGCCTTTATCGGGCTCGACAGCGGCAGGCCCATGCCCGCCGAGGTAAAGGAACGGATCGACAGCGGGAACTTCCCTTATCGCGGCAACCGGGCGCTCATCCGGGGCACCTTCGACGGGCGCTACCGCTTCGCGCGCTATTTCGCCCCGGCCGACCATCACCGGCCGGAGGACTGGGAGACGCTTGCCGCCCGCAATGATCTGGAGCTTTACGATACGGCGAGCGACAGGGACGAAATCGTGAACCTCGCCGCGGACCCCGCGCATCGCGCGACGGTCCTCCGTCTCAATGCGCAGCTGAACGCCGCCATGGATGCCGAAATCGGCGCGGATGACGGAAGGGAATATGACGGCGGCCCGGAGCTCTACAGCCGGGGCGGCTGAGCCGCCTGTTCAATGCCTGACCGTTGCCCGCTCGTCCTGCACAGGCCGGCGGGGCCGCCCGGCTGGCATACGCCCGTCCCGGCGCTATAATCCCCGCCAACAATTCAAAACGAAAAGGCAGGGAACGCGCCATGACAGCGATCAACGACGTCACCACGCTTGGGAAGGAAGGCGGCATCGCCGTCGTCACACTCAATTCGCCACCCGTCAACGCGCTGTCCGCGCCGGTGCGTGAAGGCATCACCAACGGCATCAGGCAGGCGATCGACGACCCCGACGTCGAGGCGATCGTCCTCATCTGCGACGGCAAGACCTTCATCGCCGGCGCCGACATCACCGAATTCGGCAAGGCGCCGAAGGGCCCAAGCCTTTTCGACGCCCAGGCCATGATCGAGAATGCGCCGAAGCCCGTCATCGCCGCGATCCACGGCACGGCGCTCGGCGGCGGCCTCGAGGTCGCCCTCACCTGCCACTATCGCGTTGCCGTTCCGTCGGCGAAATGCGGTCTCCCCGAAGTCAATCTCGGCCTTCTCCCCGGCGCGGGCGGCACGCAGCGTCTGCCGCGCATCGTCGGCCCTGAAAAGGCGCTGGAGATGATGACGGCCGGCAGCCATGTCGGCGCAAAGGCCTGCAAGGAGATGGGCCTCGTCGACGAACTCGTCGAGGAAGGCAAGCTGCGCGAAGGCGCGATCGCCTTTGCGAAGAAGCTCGTCGCCGAGAAGCGTCCGCTGAAGAAGGTGCGCGACCTCAACGAGAAGGTCGAAGCCGCGCGGGGCCATCCGGAGATTTTCGCGAATTTCCGTAAAGCGAATGCCCGCAAGTTCCGCGGCTTCCTCGCGCCGGAATACAATATCCAGTGCATCGAAGCGGCCGTGAATCTGCCCTTCGACGACGGCATCAAGATCGAGCAGAAACTCTTCCGCGAGCTCATCACCGGCACGCAATCGGCGGCGCAGCGTCATGTCTTCTTCGCCGAGCGTCAGGTCTGGAAACTGCCGGACGTGCCGGCCGACACGCCGACGATCCCGGTCGCCAAGGTCGGCGTCATCGGCGCCGGCACGATGGGCGGCGGCATTTCGATGAATTTCCTCAATGCCGGCATCCCGGTCACCATCGTCGAGACGAAGCAGGACGCGCTCGATCGCGGCCTCGCGACGATCCGCAAGAACTATGAGAACACGGCGAAGAAAGGCCGCATGACGCAGGAGGACGTCGAGAAGCGCATGTCGCTCCTCAAGGGCACGCTCGCCCTCGAAGATCTCGCCGACAGCGACCTCGTGATCGAAGCCGTATTCGAGAACATGGAGATCAAGAAAGACATCTTCGGCAAGCTCGACCGGATCGTGAAGCAAGGCGCCATTCTCGCGACCAACACGTCGGCGCTCAACATCGACGAGATCGCGACCGCCGTGAAGCGTCCGGAAGCGGTCATCGGCCTCCACTTCTTCTCGCCCGCGAACGTGATGAAGCTTCTCGAAGTCGTTCGTGCCGACAAGACGTCGAAGCCCGTCATCGCGACCTCGATGCAGATCGCCAAGAAGATCGGCAAGATCGCCGCGCTGGTCGGCGTCTGCCCCGGCTTCGTCGGCAACCGCATCCTCGCCCAGCGTCAGCGCGAGGCGCAGAAGCTCGTTCTCGAAGGCGCGATGCCTTGGGATGTCGATCGTGTCCTCTACGATTTCGGTTTCCCGATGGGCCCCTTCGCCATGTCGGACCTTGCCGGTCTCGACATCGGCTGGTCGAAGGAGAAGTCGAAGGGCGAAACGATCCGCGATCAGCTCTGCGAGATGGATCGCCGCGGCCAGAAGACGGGAGCGGGTTACTACGATTACGACGAGAACCGCAACGCGAAGCCCTCGCCTGTCGTCGAGAAGATCATTCTCGATTACGCCGCGAAGAAAGGCATCAACCGCCGCACGATCTCGGATCAGGAAATCCTCGAGCGTTGCATTTATCCGATGGTGAACGAGGGCGCGAAGATTCTCGAAGAGGGCAAGGCGATCCGCGCGTCCGACATCGACATCGTCTGGATCAATGGCTACGGCTTCCCGGTCTATCGCGGCGGCCCGATGTTCTACGGCGACACTGTGGGCCTCGACAAGGTGCTCGCCAAGATGAAGGAATTCCAGGCGCAGATGGGCGACGATTTCAAACCTGCCGCGCTTCTGGAAAAGCTCGTCGCCGAAGGAAAGAGCTTCCGCGATATGTGACGCGACCGACGGGGTGGCACGGCCACCCCGTCTCGTTTCGGCTATAGGTCTCGGAGAGAAAACATGTCCATTCGTCTTCACGAACTCGTCACCGGCGACAATCGTGCGCTGAGCCCCTATGTCTGGCGCATCAAATATGCGCTGTCTCACAAGGGTCTTGCTTATGAGACCGCGCCCGCCGGCTTCACTGAAATTCCGAAACTCTGCGGCGGCAAATTCAGGACCGTACCTATCATCGAAGACGGCGATACGACCGTCTGCGACAGCTGGGTCATTGCCGACTATCTCGACAAGACATATCCCGCTCGTCCTGTTTTCTCTTCGCCGCAGGAACGCGCGATGGTCAAATTCTTCGACGCCTGGTTCGGCCTCGAAGTCGTGAACCGCATGTTCGCCATCTGCGTTCTCGATATCCACAATCACGCGCGACCGGAAGACCGCGCCTATTTTCGCGAGAGTCGCGAGAAGCGGATCGGTGGAAAGACCCTCGAACAATTCGTCGATGGCCGCGAGCAACGCCTGCCCGAGCTTCGCCACGCGCTGCGCCCCATGCGCGCCGCACTCGCCCAGACGCCATTTATCGGCGGCGAGACGCCGAATTATGCCGACTACATCGCGCTTGGCGGCTTCCTCTGGGCCGGCGCCGTTTGCACGCTGCCGCTTCTCGCGAAGGACGATCCGATCAACGACTGGCTCCAGCGCGGCTTCGATCTTTATGGCGGTCTGGGGCATGTGCCGCTCTATCCGCTGGCGGCCTGAATCCGGATGCAATACGTGGCGGAGCCGGTAGAGCGCCATCATGCTGCGGTCACCCATGTCCGGCTTTCGTCTTGCGTCAATGGCCGGCAGGTTTGCAACTGTTCGAGAGTCGCGTTCAGATAAGTCCCGGCGAGGCCTCCGCCGACGCGCTTGATGTTGAGACCGGCCGGCAAGACGGCGGCGCCGAAACTCGCCACATTGCCGGCCCTGTCGGCGACATAGCCACCCGCCTCGCTCCAGCCGAAAGCGAGGGGCTTGCGACCGGACGAGATGGCGACGGGAAGCGCCGTGGCTACCTGCGTTACGCCCCCGGCGACGATCCGGAGCGTCGGCTTGTCGGCAGCATCGACATACCCCCCGATGAGATTATTCGCCGTGCCATCGCTGAATTCAAAGAGCGGCCGTTCGACCCCGAGGCCGGTCTGCGACCAGTTCGGCACGAGGAGCTCGGTCGCGCCGGCGGCGAGCCCGACCGCATCGAACCATCCGAGCGACGCCGCGCGGACATCGCTCGCAAGACGCGTCGGCGCTGGCGAGCTCGTCGCATGAAAGGGCGGCCAGAAAACGCCGGCCACCGCATCGACACCCAGCACGATCAACGTTTCGCCGTTAACTGCCGTCGAGGCGCCGATCTGGAAG
This sequence comes from Parvibaculum sp., assembly GCF_035511255.1. Classification (GTDB taxonomy): domain Bacteria; phylum Pseudomonadota; class Alphaproteobacteria; order Parvibaculales; family Parvibaculaceae; genus Parvibaculum. The sequence continues at coordinate 4,706 of NZ_DATKFR010000295.1, read as the reverse complement.
GCGTAATTGCCGGTGTAGTTCGGCGTGAAGACATAGCGCGCGAGGCAGGTGACGCCGTCCGGTAGCAACGCCATCGATCGTTGCGTGATCGTACCCGCCGTCTCGGTGACGGTTTCGAACGGGTTCGCGGCCGGCCCGGTGATATTGCTGAAAGGACCGGAATTGACGGGACAGTTGCGGATATGAATGCGCCCTGAGGTCCCGGCGCGATAATAGATCTGCACCGCGATCGGCCGGCCGTTGACCGCGCCGCCAACCGCCGACTGCGTCCGCCGCGATTGTGCCGAGGCGGCGGCGGTCGAAATGGCGGTCGGCTTGAAAATTCCGAGGGCCGTCGTACCGAGGCTCGTCGCTGTCGCGCTCGTGCTGTTCGACCAAGATGCGAGGCTCAGGTCGTTTCCATTCGCAAGCAGACTCGTCGCCTGGCCGCCGATAAAGGCGCCGACGCCCGACAGCGTGGCGAGCGCGTTCGGTCCGAAGCCCTGGAAAACGCCGGCCGCATCGGCGAGGAAGTGGGGCGAGGAGCGCGCGGTCGAGAAGGTCGCGTCGAGCGAAGTTCCAACACCCGTCACCGCGTAACGGGCACCGAGAAAATCTGCCGCAAGGATGGCCTTTGGGTGCCACCAGCCGCCTTCACGGGATTCCGTTCCTTGCCAGAACGGGCCTTCCCCGAGCCTGTAACCCGGACCTCCCTGAACGTGAATATCGCTCCATCTCGACGGCACGACCATGACCGGCTCCTTTCGCCACTGCGTTTCAGCGCAGTATGCGGGGGCCTGGGCGAGCGGGGATAAGTACGAAAAAGCTTTATTTGACCATGGGTCCGGCCTGGTTCGTCAGCCTGTAGGCCAGAAGAACCGGCAGGAATGTCAAGGCCATCACGACGAGGACAACGACATTGACCTCGGGCAGACGCTGACCGAGCCGGATCGCGCCGAAGATCCAGAGGGGCAGCGTGTTCTGAGCGCCCGCCGTGAAAGTCGTCACGATGACCTCGTCGAAGGAGAGCGCGAAGGCGAGCAGTGCGCCGGCGATCAGCGACGTCGAGATCATCGGCAGCGTGATGCGGCGGAAGGTCTGCCAGGCGTCGGCGCCCAGATCCATCGAGGCCTCTTCCAGGGATTTCGGCACGCGTCTCAGGCGCGCGATGACGTTGTTGTAGACGATGACGATGCAGAAGGTCGCGTGGCCGATGACGATCGTCCAGAACGAAAGACCGAGACCCCAGAACACGAAGAAGGAATTGAGCGCCATGCCGGTGATGATGCCGGGCAGCGCGATCGGCAGCACGACGACGAAAGAAACGGCCTCCTTGCCGAAGAATTCAAAACGGTGGACGGCGAAGGCCGCCGCCGAACCGAGAAAGACCGCAACCGCCGTCGAAAGAAGGCCCGCCTTCAGCGAGAGACCGAGCGCCGCCCTGATTTCCTGGTTCTCCCAGGCCGAGCCGAACCAGCGCAGCGAGAGGCCGGAGATCGGCCAGCTCTGGATGTTGGAGGCGTTGAAGGCGTAGACGAGGATCAGCAGGATCGGCAGGAAGAGGAACAGCAATACCGCCAGGACCCAGGCGGTGAGAGCGATCTTCGCGAATTTCGTTTCCATGCGCCCCTCCCTCACATCACGTCGAAGGCGCCGCTGCGGCGCGCGGCATAGAGATAGAGCGCCATCACCACGAGCGGGATCGAGGCATAGGCGGCCGCGAAAGGCACGTTGTTCGCGATGCCGACATTCGCGTAGACGACGTTGCCGATGAAATCCGATCCCGGTCCGCCGACGAGAACAGGGGTGATGTAGTCGCCCATGGTCAGCGAGAAGGTGAAGATCGAGCCCGCGACGACGCCCGGCAGCGCGAGCGGCAGGATCACCTTGAAGAAGGTCCGCCAGGCTTTCGCGCCGAGATCGAGCGAGGCCTCGAAGAGCGAATAGGGAATGCGCTCCAGTGCCGCATAGATCGGCATGATCATGAAGGGGAGCCAGATATAGGAAAAGACGATCCACATCGCCCAGTTGGTGTAGCCGATCTCGACGCGCTCGAAGCCGAGGCCGTGCAGCAGCCAGTTCAACACGCCGTCATGCGCGAAGATCAGGCGCCAGGCATAGACGCGGGCGAGATAGCTCGACCAGAGCGGCACGAGCACCAGCGTGAACAGCGCGATGCGCTGCGTCGGCGTCGCGAGCCGCACCATGTAGTAGGCGAAAGGAAAGGCAAGAACGACGTCGGTGAGGGTCACCGCAGCCGCCATCAGGATCGTGCGGATCGCGATCAGGCGATAGGTCTCGCTGCCGAAAATCGCACGGAAATTGTCGAGCGTCCACGTCCGGTCGATTTCGCCGGTGAAGCTGTCCGTCATCCAGAAGGCGGAGATGAAGAGCGCGGCAAGCGCCGCGAGATAGATCAGGACGAACCAGCCGAGCGGCGGTCCGAGCAGAAGCCCGGCACTGACGCCGGGCCTCCGCCAGAGTTGCGCAGACAATCGGCGGACCGCTCCGGAGAGCACCGACGAGAGGCGGTCCGCCATCGAGAAGAAGCTTGTCTGCAGGCGAGTGGTCAACCCTTGACCTCTTGCCACTTGCGCTGCCAGACGCTGTAGTCCGTGCATGTCTTGGAGCCGTCGCTGCAGGTCTTTTGCGGCGTCTTCCAGAACTTGATCTGCTTGATGTAGGTCGTCGCCTCATCGAGGTGATACTTGGCGCAGGAACCGGCCTCCGCCTTGTCCATCTCGGCGCAGGCCTTGAGGTTCGCCGGCGTCTCGCCGAAGAAGATCGCCTGCTGCGCCTGCACCGACGGCGTCGACACGTAAGCCATGAACTTGTAGGCGCAGTTCACGTGGCGGGACTTCGCCGAGAGCATCCAGCTATCCGCCCATCCGGTCGCCCCTTCGGCCGGGATCGTGTCGTCGACTTTCGCACCGGCGGCCTTCAACGTGATCGTCTGATAGGGCCAGGCGGCGCCGATGACGACGTCGCCATTCTTGAAGAGTTCGATTTCGTCGGAAGCAAGCGCCCAGTATTTCTTGACGAGTACGCGCTGCTTCTTCAGGAGTGCGACGACGGCGTCGAGCTGCTTCTCGGTCAGCTCGTAGGGATCCTTGATGCCGAGGCTCGGATCCTTCGTCGCGAGATAGAGCGCGGCATCCGCGATCTGGATCGGATTGTCGGGAACCGTCACCTTGCCCTTGTACTGCTCGTCATAGATCGCACTCCAGCTCTTCGGCGCCGAGGCGATCTTCTCAGTGTTGTAGAGCAGCACATTCGGGCCCCATTCGTAGGACAATCCGTAATGCAGCCCGTTCAGCGTGTTGTGCGGCGGCGCCTTCAGATCCGGCACGAAGTTGTCGAAGTCGGGAATGAGCTTGACGTCGATCGGCTGCACCGTGCCGCCATAGATGAGCCGCAGGCTCGCGTCGCCCGAGGCCGAGACGAGATCGTATTCGCCGCCGCCGCCCTGGCGCATCAGCGTCACCATCTCGTCGGACGAGCCCGCATATTTGCGATTGACGATGCAGCCCGTTTCCTTCTCGAAGGGTTTGATCCAGGCGTCTTCCGCATAGCCTTCCCAGGCGACGATATTGAGCGCACCCTCGCCCTTGCCGATGGTCTTGGGATAGTTCGGCGCCGCCGGCGCGGCCAGCGCCGCAGCCGAGAACGCGATAGCCGTGCCGAGGCTCACGCCCGCGGCCAGAACTCTTGTCACTCTCTTCATCTTGCAGCCCTCCATCTTGAGATCCCTGTCACCGAAGCTCGAATAGAAAGTCCGGACGCCACGCCACTTGAACGGTCGTGCCCGCCGCGTCGCGGAAGCGGGCCGTTATGCGGTCGAAATTCTGGCGCACCGCCACTATCTCGGTGCCGTCGGCGAGCGCGACCAGATAGCGCGTGAACATGCCGACATAGACGACGTCGAGAATGCGGCCTTCCTCGACATGAAGCCCCGCTTCGTCGAAGAGATCGCCGAGGGGCGCGATGCGGATCTTCTCGGGCCGGAGCACAAAGCGCTTTCCCTCGCGCCGCAGGATGTTCGACGTGCCGACGAAGCCGGCGACGAAGAGATCGGCCGGCTCCTCGTAGACTTCCGTCGGCGTCCCGATCTGCACGATGCGTCCGTGATTGAAGATCGCGATGCGGTCGCTCATGGTGAGCGCCTCTTCCTGATCGTGCGTCACATAGAGAAAGGTGATCTTCACCTCCGCCTGAATACGCTTCAGCTCCGACTGCATTTCCTGCCGGAGTTTCAGATCGAGCGCGCCGAGCGGTTCGTCGAGAAGCAGCACCTTCGGACGGTTGACGATGGCGCGCGCAAGTCCGACGCGCTGGCGCTGGCCGCCAGAGAGTTCCGCCGGCTTGCGGTCGCCGAAATTCTGGAGCCTGACCATGCGCAGCGCCTCGACGACGCGCGCACGCGTTTCGTCTTTCGGCACGCCCTTCGTCTGGAGACCGTAGGCGACATTCTCCGCGACGCTCATATGCGGGAAGAGCGCGTAGTCCTGGAAGACCGTGTTGATGTCGCGATCATAAGGCGGAAGGCGGGTGACGTCGGCACCGTTCAGCTCGATGACGCCGCGATCCGGCTTCTCGAAGCCGGCGATCAGGCGCAGCGTCGTCGTCTTGAACAGAACACGCCGCACAAGTGGCGAGAAATCGCATTCATGCAGACCATACGGGTTCGCTGGCGGCATATGCTGCATTCGGTTTCGCCGCGCCTGCGC
>NZ_DATKFR010000294.1:0-2122 GCF_035511255.1 Parvibaculum sp. | reverse complement strand
CCGCGCGTCGCGCCGGTGACGACGGCCTTCTTGCCCTTGAGATGGAGGTCCATGGCGTTCTCCCTGAGTTGGTTTTGGCGGAGTGTAGTCGGATATTCGCGCAAACCAAACCTGTCATCCCGGCGCAAGCCGGGACCCACTCGCTTTTATTCTTGTGGGAGCGAAGGCGATCGGGTGCCGGAACGCGCGCCGTAGTTTCTCTCTCTTGCTGAGGGAACCAATGGGTCCCGGCTTTCGCCGGGATGACATGTTTTTTTACGAGAGGAAGAGTTCCGTCACCGAGCGTTTGATTTCGGCGAGACGGAGCTTGAGAAGGGTCGCGGTGCTTTGCGGCGGCGGGGGGTCGAGGTCGAGGCCGACCTTGCGGGGGCTGCCGTCCTCGCCGATCGACAGCGCGACGAGTTCGACCGTGCCGGCGCGGATGCGTTGACCTTCCTCGATGTCGCGGCCGAGGCGGGCATGCATCAGGCTCGAAAGCGTGTGGTCGCGTTCATGCGGCGTCACCTGGAAGCCGTACATATCGGCGACGGTGCCGGCATTGGCTTCCGCATCGAGCTTGAAATCGACCGGGCCGATCTCCCTGGCGCGGCTCCTCGCCTTGCGGGCGGCGAAGAGGCGGTCGAGCTGGGAGAGCACGTCCGGCTCCGTCAGCAGCATCACGACGTCGCCCGCCTTGACGCCGTCGGACGGCAACGTGTTGCGGACCTGGCCCTCGCGCATCACGGAAATGAACTCGGTGCCCGGCGGCAGCGGCATGCGCGCCATGCGGCGGCGCGCGATGAGGCTCATCGGATCGACCGTATAGGCGACGACGGTCTTGCCGGCGCCCGTCGGCAGGTCGAGCTCGACGCGGGCGCGGGCTTCGGGCCGGGGCGGCAATTCGACATCGGTGAGCCTGGCGGCCGGCGAAATGGTCCAGCCCTGGACGACGAGCGAGACGATCACCACGACGAAGGCGATGCCGAAGATCGTCTGGGCGTGCTTGACGTGTTCGAGGACCGGAATCGTCGCGAGGAAGATCGGCACGGCGCCGCGCAGGCCGACCCAGGAGATGAAGCTCCGTTCGCCGCGTGCATATTTGAAGGGCGCGAGCGAGAGGAAGACCGCGACCGGACGCGCGACGAGGATCAGCACGGCGGCGATGGCGAGAGCCGGCAGGAGGATCGGCACCAGCTTCGAGGGCGTGACGAGAAGGCCCATCATCAGGAACATGCCGATCTGGGCGAGCCAGGAGAGGCCGTCGGAGAAGCGGGCGATCTCGGCGGTGGCGCGGTGCGGATTGTTGCCCAAAGTCGTGCCGACGAGATAGATCGCGAGGAAGCCCGAGGCCTCGACCGTCTGCGCGGCGGCGAAGACGACGAGGGCCAGCGCACCGGCGAAGATCGGATAGATGCCGGCCGAGAATTTGAGACGGTTGACGGCGCGGAGCACGATCTGACCGCCGATCAGGCCGAAGAGAACGCCGCCGCCCATCTGCCAGAGAAAATCATAGGCGAGCGTCAGCGCCGTCTCGCTCCAGCCGCCCTTGGGAAAGCCATGCGCGGCGAGGCTGACAAGGGCCAGCGTCATGAAGATCGACATCGGATCGTTGAGGCCGGATTCGACCTCCAGCGCGGAGCCGACGCGGGGCTTCAGGCGGAGACCCCTGAGATGGAGGAGGAGAAAGACGGCGGCGGCGTCCGTGGGGCCGACGATGGCGCCGATGAGCAGCGCCTCAAGCCAGTCATAGCCGAGGATGTAATGCGCGGCCGCGCCGACGATCGCCGCCGTGATCGCGACGCCGAGGGTCGCCAGCACGATGGCCGGCGAGAGCGCATGGGAGAATTGCTCGCGGGTCGTGCTCAGTCCGCCGTCGAAGAGGATGACGGCGAGCGCCAGCGACCCCGTAAGGTAAGCGAGGCGAAAATCCTGAAACCTGATGCCGCCGAAACCGTCTTCGCCGGCGAGCATGCCGAAGGCGAGGAAGACGAGCAGCAGCGGCGCGCCGATCCGCGACGACAGGACGCCGGCGAAGATCGAGAAGGTAATCAGCGCCGCCGTGATCAGGATGATGTGGTTGGCAAATTCCATGGGCGGGGGTGAGGCCTGACGATTGAGGGGCGGTGGAACCGGCACAAGCCCG
>NZ_DATKFR010000293.1:0-15877 GCF_035511255.1 Parvibaculum sp. | reverse complement strand
CCTAACCGGGGTGTTCTATTTCAACCGCGCCGGCAGCATCTCGAGCACTGCGCGCGCCGCACGCAGGCTCGGACGATCCCCACCGACGCCCATGATCTCGCGGAGTTCGTCGAGATCGGCAATCGCCCGCCGCCGCTCCGGTGTGTCGCTGAGAAGCGGCTTCAATGCCTCGGCAAGTGCTGGCGGCTTTGCCGCATATTGCAGAAACTCCCGCACCGATGGTCGATCGAGGATCAGGTTGACGATCACGACCGACGGCACCTTCAAAAGGCCCGACACCACCCAGGCCGCGATCGGATCGATCTTGTAGGCGATCACCATTGGAACGCGGGCGAGCCCGAGTTCGAGCGACACGGTGCCCGACGCCGCGAGCGCCGCCGTCGCCGCATCGAAAGCGGCACGCTTCTCGTCCTCGCTCTCGACAAGTTCGACGGGCACCGCCCAGGTCTTCACCGCCTCCTCGACCAGGTGGCGCACATGCGGCACCGTCGGAAGAACGAACTTGATATCCGGGATGTCGCGCGCGAGGAGCGCCGCCGTCGCGCCGAAATCGGCGATGAGGCGCTTCACCTCGTTGGTTCGGCTGCCAGGAAGAAGCATCAGCAACGGTTGATCGGGCGCAATGCCGCGCGCCGCGCGGAATGCCTTGCCACTCCCTTCGATCGGCAGCCGTTCGATGGCGGGGTGCCCCACATAAACGCAATCGAGCGCCGCCTCGGCGCGAAAGAAATCCGGCTCGAAGGGCAAAAGTGCCAGCACCCGGCTGACATATTTCGCCATGGCGCGCGCGCGCCCGCGCCGCCAGGCCCAGACGCTCGGCGAAACGTAATTCGCAATGGGAATGTCGGGTGCGCGTTTAGCGACGCGCTTGGCGACCATATGCGTGAAGTCCGGACTGTCGATGATGACCATCACATCGGGCCGCTCGCGCACCGCGAAATCCGCCGTCTCGCGCATGCGTCGCAGGATGAGCGGCAGGCGCGGAATGACCTCGCGCGGCCCCATGACCGACGTGTCGGACATCGGGAAGATCGAGACGAGCCCTTCCGCGATCATCTTTGGACCGCCCGCGCCGGTGATCCGCACGGCGCCGCCGGTAAGATGCTTCAACGCCTCCATCAACTCGCCGCCCAGCGCATCGCCCGAGGGCTCGCCCGCGACCAGCATGATGTGAGGAATACTTACATCGTCCTTCATGATCGCGCCCCGTGGGTGCGGCTATGCGGAAACCCCAGAACGAAAAGACCAAGCTCATCGGCCTTGCGCGCGACGCCCTCCGCGTCGGCGACGATGGCGCCGCCGGCCTCCACCGCGATCCCGGCAAGGCCAGCCTCGGCGGCGCGCTCCACCGTTCGCACACCGATGGTTGGCAGATCGACGCGGCGTTCCTGCGCGGGCTTCGGCAATTTGACCAGCACGCCATCCCGCGCGACTTCGGAACCACGGCCTTCGGCCGGCATCGCCGCCACGCGGCCCAACATCGCATCCGTTCCCTTCACGTCCTCAAGCGCAAGAACCGAACCCCGGCAAACAACCGCGCCCTGTCCTATGTCGCGCGCGCCGATCTCCTGCGCCGCGCGGATCGCCGCGTCGATATCTGCCTCCTGTGACGGACTGGGTGCCGCCTTGCTCAGCAATCCCTCGGACGCGAGCAGGCTCGGCAGCACGGTCTCGGCCCCGATGACGCGAATGCCGTTCTCCTCCAGAAATTCGACGACACCGCGCAGCAACGCATCGTCGCCCGTCTTCATGCGTTTGATGAAGCGTGGCAGCAACAGCAATCCCTGGAAGTCCGGCAGGATGTCGCGCAGGGTCGGCCGCGTCATCGGCCCGATAATGACGACGTCGTCGCAACCAGCCTGCTTGAAGAGGCGGAGAAATCGTCCCATCGCGCCGACGCGCACCCAGCCGTGCGGATAGCGCTCGATGGCCGGCCCCGCGGCGCCCCTGACGCCGACGATGAAAATTTCGCGCCCCGCCGCAAGCGCCGCTTCGGCAACGGCCAGCGGCAGCGGCCCGCCTCCGGCGGCAATGCCCAGCTTGCGCGGTCTGTCGATGGAAACGGTCATCGCCGCTTGCCTCGAAAGGCTTCCCTATTTGCGCGGCAGGCAGAGCGGCCGGTCGGCATCGGACTGGATGAAGTCAACGATCTCCGTCACTTCGGCATTGCCCGCGAAGCGCTCGCCGACGGCGGCGACGCGATCTCGTAAGGCGCCTTCCTCCGAGAATATCTGCCCATAAGCGTCGCGCATCGCGTTGATCTGCTCGCGCGAAAAGCCGCGGCGCTTGAGGCCGACGAGATTGAGGCCCATCAGATGCGCCCGGTTCCCGACCACGAGACCGAAGGGGATGACGTCGCTCTCGACCGCGCTGGCGCCGCCGATGAAGGCATGCTTGCCGACGCGCACGAACTGATGCACCGCCGCCGCCCCACCGAAAATGACAAAATCGGCGACCCGGCAATGCCCTGCGAGCAACGTCGTATTGGACAGAATGACGTTGTCGCCGATGATGCAGTCGTGGCCGACATGCGCACTGGCGAGAAACGTGCAGTTGTTGCCGACGCGCGTCACCATGCCGCCACCTTCGGTACCGGCATTCATCGTCACATATTCGCGGATGAGTGTGTCCGTGCCGATTTCGAGCGTACTCGGTTCGCCGCGATACTTGAGATCCTGCGGCGGTTGGCCGATCGAGGCGAAGGGATAAATTTGCGTGCGCGCGCCAATGGTCGTGCGGCCCGCGAGTACGACATGCGAATGCAGAACGACATCGTCGCCGAGTTTCACATCCGGTCCGATGATGCTGTAAGGGCCGACCTTCACACTTGCGGCAAGCTCGGCCTTCGGATCGACAATTGCCGTCGGATGAATACTGGTCATGCTTTCCCGGCCTGATCGACGATCATGGCGCTGTAGTCGGCTTCCGCGACCAGCACACCATCGACCTTGGCTTCGCCGCTGAACTTCCACACGGGACCACGGCTGTGAACCTTCGTCACATGCACCTTCAGCACGTCGCCCGGCATGACGGGCTTGCGGAACCGCGCCTTGTCGATGGTCATGAAGTAGACGATCTTGCCGGCCGCATTGTCGCCGAGGCCGTTCAGCACCAGCGCGCCGGCGGTCTGCGCCATCGCCTCGACGATGAGCACGCCCGGCATGACAGGATGCCCCGGAAAGTGGCCCTGAAAGAAGGGCTCGTTGGCCGACACGTTCTTGATGCCGGTGGCGGACTCGCTGCCCTTCATGTCGACGATCCGGTCGATCATCAGCATCGGGTAGCGATGCGGGAGAAGTTCCATCACCCGCTTGATGTCCGCGCTGCCAAGCTGCTCCGCTGCCGCTTCCGCCTCACTCATATCTTGTCCTCTCTCGCGCGGCTCACGCCGCTCGTCGTCCGCCGCTAGTTTGCATCCTCCGCTGAGCCGGATCCCTGACCCGGCTTGCGGCGCTTCCCCAGATTCTTGACCGCCGCCAGTTCGCGCTGCCATTCGCGCACCGGCTTTGCAGGCACACCGCCATACTTCTGACCCGGCGGCACATCGTGAACGACCGCGCTGCGCGCTGCAATTTGCGCGCCTGTGTTGATGGTCAGATGCCCCGTCACACCGACCTGCGCCGCGAGCACCACATAATCGCCGAGCTTCGCGCTCCCGGAAACGCCGGTCTGCGCGATCACCACACAGCCGCGCCCCGTGGCGACGTTGTGGCCGATCTGCACGAGATTATCAATCTTGGTGCCTTCGCCGATGACCGTATCGGGTCCGGCACCCCGGTCCACAGTGGTATTGGCGCCAATCTCGACGTCGTCCTGAATGATGACACGGCCGAGCTGGGGGACCTTGTCGTGACGCGGAAAGCCCATGGCGAAACCGAAGCCGTCCTGCCCGATCGCAACGCCGGGATGCAGCATCACGCGATCGCCGATATGGGCATGGCTGACAGTGACGTTCGGACCGATGAAGCAGTCGCGACCGACGGTGCAGCCCTTCCCGATCACCGCGTTGGCGCCGATGACGGTACCGCTGCCGATCTCGGCGTCAGCGCCGACGACGGCGCCCGGTTCGACGGTCGCGCCCGCGCCGATCTTCGCGCTTGGATGCACGATCGCCCGGGAGTGGACAATACCCGGCTCGCCGAATGTGTCGCCTCCTCGGGCTTCCTGCGGATAAAACATCTGGCTCGCCAGCGCATAAGCCCGGTAGGGCTCGGCTGTGACCAAAAGCGCGACGCCCGCCGGCGCGCGGCCGACAAAGCGCGGATGGACGAGACAGGCTCCCGCCGCCGTCGCGGCGAAAGCTTCCGCATATTTTGGATTGTCGAGAAAACTAAGATGCGCCGGACCGGCCGCGTCGAGTGCTGCAATATCCTCGATCCGGCGCGACGCGTCGGCATTGAGGCCGAGCTCGGCCCCAACACGCGCCGCAATCTCGCCGAGTGCGAACGGCCCCTTATTCGCAAAGAAACGAGAATCAGCCATGACTGCACCATGCCCGGTTCGCAAAGAGCCGGACCCGCCTCCGTGTTTGGGTTACGGGGCGCTCTTCTTCGCCTCGGCCGGCGAGACCGGCTTCACGACGACCGTCTTCAGCTTTTCATCGAGCTGCTTCAGGACTTCGTCCGTGATGTCGAGATCGACGCCGCCGGCCAGAACGACCGACTGGTCGAGCAGCAGCGTCGCGCCGTTCTTCTTCATGACGTCGGCAAAGATCGGACGGATGGCGGCTTCGACTTCCTGCCGGGCCTTGTTGACGCCGAGCTGCAGCGCCTCGCCCTTCGCGCGCATCTTGTTCTGCCGTTCGCCTTCCTTCTGTTCCAGCGCCTGGACTTTCTTCTTGAAATCGTCCGCGCTGAGCAGAGACCGCTGGTCCGAAAGCGCCTTGGCTTCGGCCTGAACGGCAGCCTCACCCTTCTTGTCCTCGTCCTGCAGCTTCTTGGCCTGGTCCTGAAGCTGAGTGCGGATGCTCTGCCCAACCTTCGACTGGGCGAATATCTGCTGCGTGTTGACGATCACGATGACTGCGGGGCCCGCAGCCGCGACCGCCGGGACGGTCGCGGCAGTGGTGAGAAACGCGAATGCCATGGCAGCAAGCGCGCGCGTGGCAAAACGATGGAACGTCATGGCTTGGAATATCCTTTTGATAGCTTGGGACGAAATCATCCGATTTCGGCCCGACCTGTTGTTTCGATGATCGCGATCTTTCGAATGTCGTCTCGCGGAATCATGTTTCTAGAATTGCGTACCGGCGCTGAACCGGAAGACTTCGGTCTTGTCGTAGTCCTCCTTTACGAAGGGCTGACCGAAATCGAGGCGCACCGGACCGAAGGGCGACTTCCAGTTGAGGCTGAGACCGGCGGATACGCGCGGGGCATACCCCGTCTTGTACTCGTCCGTACCCGCCAAACCGCTATCGACCGTCGCGCCGCCGATGACGCCGAAATCGGTGAAGATACTGGTCGTGATACCGAGCGCCTCGGGAAGGCCATTCGGAAAGCTGACTTCCGCGGTGCCGAAGGCATAGCCGTTTGCACCGATCGCGTCGTCCGTCGTGACGTCGCGCGGGCCGATACCGGCCGACTTGAAGCCGCGGAAATCCTGACCGCCCTTGAAGAACCGATCGTTCAACCGCACCTCGTCGCCGATCCCCTGGATGTAGCCGAGGTCGGCGCGCAGCGTCAGGACATAATCCTCCGCGAGCTTGTAATAATTGTGCACGAGGATCTGGTTCGACAGATAACGCACCGAACCGCCGACGCCTGCGAAATCCTGGCTGAACAGGAAATCCCAGCCGCCCGTTGGCAGAACCGGGTCGTTGCGCCGGTCGAGATAATAGTCATAGCCGATCACAGAACGGACCTGCGATCCCGCCGCCGCCTGAATGAGCGGCGAAGCGTTCGAGTCGACGTTGAAGATGCTTTCGAAACGCAGCTGATAGCGGGTCAGCAACCGGCTGTCGTCGGACAGCGGGAACCCGAAGCGCAGACCGGCGCCCTTGGTTCGCGAGTCGAACGACGCCTCAGTCTGATAGTTGGTTTCGCTGCCGAAGATATCGACGCCGCCCACCAGATCGCGATCCAGGAAATAAGGATCGGTGTAATGGAACTCGATCAACTGCTGGCGGCTCGACAGCGACACGCTCGTACCGACTTGAAGGCCGCGACCGAGGAAGTTGCGCTCGCTGAGCCCCACGCCGGCGACGACGTTGTCGAGCGACGAAAAACCGAAGCTCAACGACAGGGATCCTGTCGACTGTTCCTGCACCGCGACGTTGACGATGGTCTTGTCCGGCGCCGAACCCGGCTCCTGCTTGACATCGACCTTCGCGAAATATTGCAGCCCGCGAATGTTCTTCTCGGACTTGTCGAGCAGCACCTTGTTGAAGGCATCGCCTTCGGCGAGCTTCATCTGCCGACGGATGACCCGGTCGAGCGTGCGCTGATTGCCGACGATGTCGATCCGTTCGACATAAACGCGCGGACCTTCCGCGATATTGTACGTGAGATCGACGACGCGGTTCTTCTTGTCGCGATGCACGCGGGGGCGCACCTCGGCGAAGGCATAGCCCTTCGAACCAGCCGCGAAGGTCAGCGCGTCCACCGATTTGTCGATCAGCGAGGCGTTGTAGGTCTCGTCGCTCTTGGTCAGCACGAGTTCCTTCAACTCTTCCTTGTTCAGCTTCTCGAGGTTCGTCTTGATCTCGATCTTGCCGAAATTATAGACCTCGCCTTCCTCCACGGTGAAGGTGATGTAAAACGAGGAATCGTCGCGGCTGAGATCGGCGACCGCCGAAACGACGCGGAAGTCCGCATAGCCCTTCGAAAGATAGAAGCGGCGCAGAAGTTCGCGGTCATAGGTCAGGCGGTCGGGATCGTAGCTGTCGGACGACGAGAAGAACTTCCACCACGCGGACTCGCTGGTCGAAATGACATCGCGCAGTTCGCCGTCGCTGTAGGTCTTGTTCCCAAGGAAACTGATCGCCGCGATCTTGGTCTTGGGGCCTTCGTTGATCTCGAAGACGAGATCGACGCGGTTCTGCGGCAGGCGAATGACCTTCGGCTCGACGGTGGCCGCAAAGCGTCCGCCGCGGCGATAGAGTTCGATGATGCGCGAAACGTCGGCCTGAACCTTGGCGCGCGTATAGATCGTGCGCGGCTTCAACTGAACTTCGTTGTTGAGGTCCTCTTCCTTGACGGCATGAATGCCTTCATAGGCGACGCGGTTGATGATGGGGTTCTCGACGACCGACACCACGAGCTTGTCGTCTTCACGATGCATCTGGACGTCGGCAAAAAGTCCGGTCGCGAAGAGTTTCTTCAGCGACTCGTCGGCTTTCGCGGAGCTGTAGGCATCGCCTTCCTGGATGCTCATATAGGAGAGCACCGTTTCGCGTTCGATGCGCTGATTGCCTTCGATCACGATCTGGCGGACGGTCGCGCCATCTTCATCCGCGGCAAACGCCTGGTCTATTCCCCAGCCGCCGCCCGGCACTTGCGCCAGGAGGGCCCATACGACGAAAAGCGGCGCGAAGACGCCGCCAAACCGCGCCATTCCGGTCATCGAACCCGCCAGTCGCCTCATCCCCTACCTACCTCAATCGCTCGGGCCCGGTGCCGGACCCTGTTTCGTTTCTCGTCAAGCTGCCCCTGCCCAAAGGCATCGAGACGATCAGCTGAACAGATGGACCAAATCGTTCCATGTCGCAAAAACCATCAGCATCATGACGAGCGCAAGCCCGATCCTGAAGCCGAACTCCTGGGCCTGTTCGCCCAGAGGGCGGCCTCGTACCGCTTCGACCGCATAATATAGAAGATGACCGCCATCAAGCATCGGCACCGGAAAAAGGTTCAGGAGACCGATGCTGACGGAAAGAATGGCAGTCAGGTTGAGAAGCGCCGCAAAGCCGACCGACGCAACCTGCCCCGAAACCCGCGCAATGGTCAACGGCCCGCCGATCTGGCTTGCATCCTCATGCCCGGAAACGACCCGTCCCAGATAGGTGAAGGTATGCGAGACGATGAACCAGGTTTCCTTCGTGCCCAACCACAGGCTGGTCAGCGGATCGGAGCGAACAATGTGGAAATTGGCGTCGCTGGTATCGGGCGTGAGACCGAGAATGCCCATGCGCTGGACGTTGCCGAAGCCGTCCTTGGTCGCCTGCATGCGGGGCGTGGCGACGATCGTGACATCGGCATCGGCCCGCTTGACGACGAAGGTCAACGGCACATCGCTGCTGATGCTGACGATACGCTTCATGTCCTCGAAACTGTCGATCCCGGCGCCATCGATGGAAATCACACGGTCGCCCGGCTGAAAGCCCGCCGCCGCCGCCGCGCTGTCGGCCTGCACGGTCTTGACCACGGGCGCGACGATCATCTGGCCGATAATCGTATAGAGCCCCGCGAAAATGACGATCGACAGAAGGAAATTGGCGACCGGTCCGGCTGCCACGACGGCGGCGCGTTGATGCAGGGGTTTGAAATAGAAGAGACCGCCGCGTCGTTCTGGCGGAATTTCCGAAAGTCGGCGCCGGTCCGGCGTGCTCGCCGCCGACTCGTCGCCTTCGAATTTCACGTACCCGCCGAGCGGAATCCAACTGATCTTCCAGCGCGTCCCGCGCTTGTCGTTCCAGCCGACGACCTCCTTGCCGAAGCCTATCGAGAATGTCTCGACCTTCACGCCGCAGAGGCGCGCAACCAGGAAATGACCGAGTTCGTGGAAAAAGACGACGATGGTCAGAACGAACAGGAAGGGCAGCAAATAGCTCCAGAGCGATTCTCCGAAACCGCCGATGCTTGCCAACAGATTCATCACGCTCAAAATTCCGTTCTCATGTCGCGCGGATGGCCGGACGGTCGCGACCGCCGGCCTCATATCCGTAATGAACCCCCGTCGGGGCCGCCAGCCGGGCGGCCCGTGGCCAAGAGACTACGTCAGCGGCCGCGCAATTGCACCACTTCCTCTGTGCGAATCCGCGCAAAACCATCGATTTCGTAAATCTGTTCGAGGTCTCTCGGCGCCTCGCTCTGCGCCTCCATCGCCGACAGAACGGCTTCCACCGTGGCGGCGATATCCAGGAACCCTATGCGCCGATCGAGGAAGGCCGCGACGGCGACTTCGTTGGCAGCGTTAAGAATGGTCGGCACGGCCCCCCCGGCCTTGAGCGCCTCGCGCGCAAGCGTCAACGCCGGGAAACGGACCGGATCGGGAGCCTCGAAGGTTAATTTGCCGATTTCGGCAAGATTGAGCTTCGCGCAAGGTGTCGCCATGCGATCCGGCCAGGCGAGCGCATAGGAAATCGGCGTCCGCATGTCCGGCGAGCCGAGCTGGGCCAGCACCGACCCATCCACATAGGCGACCATGCTGTGAACGATCGATTCCGGGTGGATGACGATATCGAGGCGCTCCTCGCCCACCGGGAACAGATAATGAGCCTCTATGAGCTCCAACCCTTTATTCATCAAGGTCGCCGAGTCGACCGAAATCTTGGCGCCCATATCCCACTTCGGATGGGCGACCGCCTGCTCGGGTGTCGCCCTCTCCATCTCGGCCCGCGACCAGCTCCGGAACGGCCCTCCCGAGGCGGTGAGAATGATCTTGTCGACCGAGCCGAGTTTCGCCGTATCGAGCACCTGGAAGATCGCATTGTGCTCGGAATCGACCGGCAGCAGCGTCGCCCCAGATCTCGCCACTTCCGACAAGAAAAGTGGGCCGGCGGAGACCAGGCATTCCTTGTTGGCAAGCGCCACGGAGGCGCCACGCCGCACGGCGGCGAGCGTCGGCGCAAGGCCGGCGGCGCCGACGATCCCCGCCATTACCCAGCCGGCCGGCCGCAGAGCCGCCTCGACGACAGCGTCCCGGCCAGCGCCAATCTCGACGCCCGTCCCCGCGAGCCCGGCGCTGAGCTCCTCATAAAGGGTCGCGTCGGCGATGACGGCGAATTGCGGACGCAGGCGGCGCGCCTGCTCGATCAGCATCGCGACATTGCGGTGCGCCGTCAGCGCCACGAGTTCGAAGCACTCCCGCTCCCGCTCGATAAGGTCGAGCGTGGAGCAACCGATCGAGCCCGTCGAGCCGAGCACGCTGACACTGCGTGGCTCGCGCGACGACCCGGCCTGCGGCACGTCCTCCCCGCGCTTGCGTATTTCCGCCGTCACGGCCAAATCAAAACTCCTGCACCAGGGCTCGCCGCCGCATGGATCAGCGCCAGCAGGGCGGCCCCCACCGCCGCGGCAACCAGACCGTCGACGCGGTCGAGAATGCCTCCATGCCCCGGAATGAGCTTACCCGAATCCTTGACGCCCGCGCGCCGTTTCAACGCGGATTCGAGGAAATCACCAGCCTGGGCCACAATGGCGAGCAGCGCGCTGAAAAGCGCGAGCATCGCCGGCGAACCGACGCCGAGCCAGAGTGACGTGCCGAAGCCAACCGCCGCCGCGCCGATCATGCCGCCGATGAGCCCCGCCCAGGTCTTCTTCGGCGAAAGGCGCGGCGCGATCTTGGGGCCGCCGATGGTCCGTCCGGCAAAATAGGCGAAGATGTCGGTCGCCCAGACGATACCCAGCAGCCAGAAGACCGCCGCGCGGCCAAGCAGCGGGTCGAGCCGCAGCCAAAGCAGCGCGGCAACCGGGAGAACAAGATAGGGATAGGCAAGAAGCGGTGCCCAGACCGGCCCGCCGCGCCAGATGCGAAAGGCGAGCGCCAGAAGGAGACCTGCCGCGCCGGCGAGAAGGGCCACAAGCGAAAGCCCCGACGCCGCGATGGCGACCACGGCAAGCCCGGACGCCGCCAGCAAAGCCCGGTCCCCGGCCGTTCCGCCCGGCAACAGTGCCGAGAGTTCGAAGGCCATGGCGACCGACGCCACGGCGAGCAGCGCCGCGAAAGGCCAGTCGCCCGCCCAGGTCAATGCCAGAGCGACGGGCGCAAGCACCAGGGCGGACAGGATCCGTGTTGTCAGATTGCTCTGCTTCCCGCCGTCGGGCGCGATATCCATCGTCAGGACTTCACCGGCTCGCCGACGGCGCCGAACCGGCGATCGCGCATATTGTATTCGAGAACCGCTTCCTTCAGGCGCTCAGGCGAGAAATCCGGCCAGAAGACATCCGTGAACACGAGTTCGGCATAAGCGCTCTGCCAGATCAGGAAATTCGATAGCCGCTTCTCGCCGCTGGTGCGGATGATGAGATCAGGGTCGGGCACCCCGGCCGTATCGAGATGCGCGGCGACCGTCTCCTGCGTGATGGTCTCGGGATCGAGCGTCCCAGCTTTCACCTCGCGCGCGATACGACGAACTGCTGACGTAATCTCGTTTTGGCCGCCGTAGTTAAAGGCGATGATGAGCTTCAGCTGGTCGTTGCTGTGCGTCAGAGTCTCGGCTTCCTCGATCAAGGCGACGATGTCGGGCTCCAGATGCTCGCGTTCGCCGATGATCCTGACCTGCACCCCGTTCTGGTGCAGTTCCGCAAGATCGCGGCGGATGAAGAGCCGGAGCAGCCCCATCAGATCGCTGACCTCTTCAGCGGGCCGCTTCCAGTTCTCGGAGCTGAAGCCGTAAAGCGTCAGGTAGCGGATACCCATCTCGCCGGCGGCGCGAACGATGACCCGAACGGCCTCGACGCCTTGGCGATGGCCGAGCTTGCGCGGCAGATGTCGCTTGGCCGCCCAGCGCCCATTGCCATCCATGATAATGGCGACATGCCGCGGAACGTCGAATGCCTGCTCGCCGCTCGCCGATGGATCGGGCGTCAACATGACTCGAATGTTCCGTTAAAAACCATGGGTTAGAGGTCAATCCTCAGTTTTGATATGAGACAGTTGCTCATACCTGCATGATCTCGCCTTCCTTGTGGGTCAGCGCCACGTCGATCTCGCCGATCACCTTGTCCGTCAGCTTCTGCACCTTGTCTGCGGCAATCTTGTGATCGTCCTGGCTCATATGGCCATCTTTTTCGAGGCGCTTCAGCTCGTCCATGGCATCGCGACGAACGTTGCGGACAGCGATACGCGCCTGTTCCGTGTATTTGGCCGCGATCTTGGTCAGCTCGGTGCGGCGCTCCTGATTGAGTTCCGGAATCGGCAGACGAAGCAGCGTCCCGTCGATGACCGGATTGAGGCCGAGACCGGAGGTTCTGATGGCCTTGTCGACCGCCCCGACCATACCCTTGTCCCAGACCTGAACCGTGATCATGCGCGGCTCGGGAACGCCGACCGTTCCGACCTGGTTGAGCGGCATGGTCTGTCCATAAGCTTCGACCATGATCGGGTCCAGCAGCCCAGCCGACGCCCGGCCTGTCCGCAGCCCGGCGAATTCTTGCTTCAGCGACTGGAGCGCCCCGCGCATACGGCGCTCGACATCCCCGATATCCAGAGTCTTTTGGTCAGCCATTTTCTTCCTTCCGTCTTTAGCCCGGACTTTAGCTCAGGCGGCTTCGCCTATGATAGTGCAGCGTCCTTCGCCTGTCAGAACATTGACGAATCCGCCGTCATTGTGGATCGAGAAGACGATGATCGGGATGCCGTTTTCCCGCGCCAGCGCCACCGCCGAGGTGTCCATGACCTGAAGGTCCTTTGAGAGGACATCCATGTAAGTCAGCCTGTCGTAACGCTCTGCGTCCTTGACCTTATGCGGATCGGCCGAATAGACGCCATCGACCTGCGTGCCCTTCATCAGCGCGTCGCAGCCCATTTCGGTCGCGCGCAGCGCCGCCGCCGTGTCGGTCGTGAAGAAGGGATTGCCGGTACCGGCGGCGAAGATCACCACCCGGCCCTTCTCCATGTGCCGGACCGCGCGGCGCCGGATATAGGGCTCGCAGACGGTCATCATGGGGATGGCGGAGAGAACCCGGGTCGGCACCCCCAGGCGCTCCAGCGAGTTCTGCATGGCGAGCGCGTTCATGACGGTGGCCAGCATGCCCATATAGTCGGCGCTCGCCCGCTCCATGCCCTTGGCCGCGCCGGAGAGCCCCCGGAAGATGTTGCCGCCGCCGATGACCAGGCAGACCTCGGCGCCGATATCGGTCGCCTGCTTGATCTCCCGGGCGATGCGGTCGACCGTTTCGACGTCGATCCCATATTGCTGATCGCCCATCAGGGCTTCGCCGGAGACCTTGAGCAGGACGCGTTTGTAGAGGGGTGGTTTGGTCATGCTGGCTCTTTCGGCGAACTGGGCTGGCGGGCGCGAATCCCCAAGGGATCACCAGTGACAATAACGCCCCCGACGCCGGATGGCGAAGGGGGCGTTTGATCACACCGTAAAAGCTTCAGCCGCGGGCGGCAGCCGCCACTTCGGCCGCGAAGTCCGTCTCGGCCTTCTCGATGCCTTCGCCAAGCCCGAAGCGGACGAAACCGACCACATTGATCGGCGCGCCGACGCCGGCTTCGGCGTTCTTGACCGCTTTTTCGACCGTCGTGTCGGGATCGATCACGAAGGCCTGCGAGAGCAGAACGACCTCCTCGTAGAACTTGCGGATGCGGCCTTCGACCATCTTCTCGATGATGTTGTCCGGACGGCCCGATTCCTTCGCTTCGGCGATGAGCACGTTGCGCTCACGCTCGACGACGGCCGGATCGAGATCTTCGCGGCGCAGCGAGAGCGGCCCCGTCGCCGCGATATGCATGGCGATCTGCTTGCCGAGTTCGGCGAGCTTCGCCTTGTCGCCCGTCGATTCGAGGCCGACCAGCACGCCGATCTTGCCGAGGCCGGGAACGACCTGGGCATGCGTATAGGCGGCGACGACGCCGTCCGAGACGCTGATCGAGGCCGCGCGGCGGACATTCATGTTCTCGCCGATCGTGCCGACCTGTTCGGTCACGTAATCCTTCACCGTTTTGTCCGACCCCGGATAGGTCGCGGCGAGCAGCTTCTCGACGTCGCCTTCGGCGGCCAGCGCCACCTTGGCGATGTCGGTCACCATCTTCTGGAACTGTTCGTTGCGGGCGACGAAGTCGGTCTCGGAGTTCACTTCGACCAGCGCGCCACGCGTACCTTCGGCGACGACGCCGACAAGGCCCTCGGCCGCCACGCGGCCGGACTTCTTCGCCGCCTTGGCGAGGCCCTTCGTGCGCAGCCAATCGACGGCCGCTTCCATGTCGCCCTGGGTTTCGTTCAGGGCCGACTTGCAATCCATCATGCCCGCGCCGGTCTTCTCGCGGAGTTCCTTCACCATGCCGGCGGTGACGTCAGCCATTGCCTTATCCTCTCAAGCTTAAAATGCGGAGGCCCCGGCAACCCCTTGGGTCGCCGGGGCATTTTCGTTTGCAGCGATGGCGGGGCTATTAGCCCGCCACAGCCTCGTCGGCCGGAAGCTCGACCGTGGGCTCGGCCTCGGCGCCGACATCCGCGCCGGACGCGATGTGGCTCTGCGAGATACCGTCGATGACCGCGCGCGAGACGAGATCGCAATACATCTGGATCGCGCGGGCGGCGTCGTCATTGCCCGGAACCGGATAGGCGATGCCGTCCGGGTTCGAGTTCGAGTCGAGGATCGCGACGACCGGAATGCCGAGCTTGCGGGCTTCCTCGATCGCGATCGTCTCCTTGTTGGTGTCGATCACGAAGATGATGTCCGGCAGGCCGCCCATGTCCTTGATGCCGCCGATGGCGCGCTCGAGCTTGTCGCGCTCGCGGCTCAGGTTCAGGATTTCCTTCTTCGTCAGACCGCGAGCCTCGCCGGCCAGCATCTCGTCGAGCTGACGGAGGCGGCGGATCGAGTTCGAGATCGTCTTCCAGTTGGTCAGCGTGCCGCCGAGCCAACGGTGGTTGATGTAGTACTGGGCGCACTGGCGGGCCGCCGCGGCAACCGGGTCGGACGCCTGGCGCTTCGTGCCGACGAACAGAACGCGGCCACCGCCGGCGATGACGTCGCGCACCGCGACGAGCGCCTGGTGGAGCAGCGGAACGGTCTGCGCCAGATCGATGATGTGGATGTTGTTGCGGTCGCCGAAGAGGAACGGGGCCATCTTCGGGTTCCAGCGATGGGTCTGGTGGCCGAAGTGAACGCCGGCTTCCAGCAGAGAACGCATAGAGAATTCGGGCAGCGCCATGGCACTGTTGCTCCTTTTTCCGGTTGGACCTCCGCGGGGGAAAGAACGGCCTTTCACGGCCGCACCGGACCGACAAACCCTATGTTGCCTTTGTGACGAGCCTTTGATGGACGCGCCGACAGGCGTGGGAAAGCCGAACCCCGCGTGTGGAATGGCGCCCATATAGGCTGAAAAAGTCAAAAAGGCAAGCGCTATGGGGTTTTAGGCATAAACCAGCCTAAATCTCCTGTACCTCGACCACCCCGGGCACGGATTTGATTGCGCCGCGGATCTGGGGGGTCACGCGATAGCCGCCGGGGAGCTTCAGTTCGACCTCCCGGCCGCCCTCGCCCATCAGCACCAGCGAGACGAGCCCTCGGCCTTTTTCCGAAAGCCGCGCCTTGAGGCCGGCGAGCGGTTCGGGCGTTTCAAGGAAGATCTTCATGCCGGCGGCGGCATTGGCCACCACCTCGTCGACCGACCGGACGGACTGGGCGCGGAGCTTTACCTCGTCGCCCGTGCGGTCGATCTCCACCGAAACGACGATCGACTTGCCCGGCTCCATCAGGTCGCGGGAGCGATTGAGCACTTCCGAGAAGACGACGATCTCGAATTGGCCGGTCGGGTCCGAAAGGCTGAGAAAGGCGAAGGGATTGCCCTTTTTCGATTTCCGCTCCTGCTTGGCCGTGACCGTGCCGGCGACGAGTTCGGCCTGGTTGCCGCGCGGTCCGACCTCGGCATAGGTGACGACGTTCGCCCGGCGCAAGGCGGTCTGGTAATCGTCGAGCGGATGGCCGGAGAGATAGAAGCCGATCGCGTTGAACTCCTCGTTGAGGCGTTCCATCGGCGGCCAGGC
>NZ_DATKFR010000292.1:0-5375 GCF_035511255.1 Parvibaculum sp. | reverse complement strand
CCGGCGAAACCGCCCGAGAAGTTTTCGGCGCCGATGGCGATCGTCAGCGCCGAGATGTCGCTGCCGCGCGTCGCAAGCCAGGAGAAGAGGAGATTGGTGAGCGCAACGGCGGTGGCGCCGACCAGCATCGAACGCAGGATGCCGAAACGGGCGACGACGAGACCACCGACAATGGCGCCGGCGATCGTCATCCAGACGCCGAAGACCTTCACTACCGTCGCGATTTCCGAGAGCGAAAAGCCGAGGTCGATATAGAGAGGGTTCGCCATCACACCCATCACGAAATCGGGGACGCGGTAGAGGCCGATCAGGGCGAGAATGACAAGGGCCCGCCAGCCGCGTTGGCCGAAGAAGTCGACGAAGGGTGCAATGGCGGCCCGATAGAGCCAGGCGACCGCGCGCTGCGCCCGGCCATGCAGCGCAAAGCGGTCCGTGAAGGCATCGACCGCGTCCTCACCGATCACCGGCGCCTTCGCTTCGGCGAGACGCGGCGCGGCGAGCGCCGCGCCGACACCGACCGACATCAGCACCGCCATCAGCAGATAGGCCGCGTGCCAAGAGACGAAGTCGGCAACATAAAGCGCGCCGGCACCCGAGGCGATGATCGCAAAGCGATAGCCGAGCTGATAGGCGGCCGCCATTGCGCCCTGCTTTTCGTCCGATGCCGCCTCGATGCGCCAGGCGTCGACCGATATGTCCTGCGTCGCCGAAGAAAAGGCGAGCATCAGTGCGAGGAACGCGATCGGCAGCAGCGCGACTTTCGGATCGCAGAAGGAAATGCCGACAAGCGCCGACGCCACGAGCGCCTGCGCGACAATCATCCAGGCGCGGCGCTTGCCGAGTCGGTCAGCGAGCCAGGGCAGCCTGATCTGGTCGATGACCGGCGCCCAGAGAAATTTGATCGTATAGGCGAGGCCGACATAGCTCATCAGGCCTATCTCGGTACGGCTGACGCCAGCCTCGCGCAGCCAGGCCGACATGGTGCCGAAGACCAGCATGAAGGGAAGGCCGGAGGAAAAGCCGAGCAGCAACATGATGAAAACACGTCGCTCGCCATAGACCGCCAGGGCGCTTGCGAACCGCGCCGCCAGGCTTCGCTCTTGCGTCACATCCGTCACGTCATCCCCCTCGCGAATCGATCCGCGAGCGAGTTTAGGCGAGATTTGTTCTTTCGCCAGCCGCATCCGGAACGAGGCCGAGGGCGCTGCGCCGTCCGGTCCAGAACAGAAGCGAACGGGCAAGCGCGTCGGGCATGATGGGCTTGGAGAGATAGTCGTCCATACCGGCGGCGAGACAGGTCTGACGATCTTCGGCCATGGCATTTGCGGTCAGGGCGATGATCGGCAGGCTGGAACGGTCGTCCGAGAGAGCGCGAATGCGACGCGTCGCCTCGAAGCCGTCCATGCCCGGCATATGCAGATCCATCAGCACGAGATCGACGAGTTCGCGCTGATCGAGGAAGGCGAGTGCCTCCTCGCCATTGTGTGCGAGATGGACCGTGTGTCCATCGCGTTCGAGCAGCGTGCGGGTGAGCAGCGCATTGATGTCGTTGTCCTCGACGACGAGAATGTGCAATTGCACATTGAAGGGCGAGGCGTGGGAGGATGAAGCGGCTTGTCCGGCCGGCGCGCGACGTTCGGCGGCCAGATCGGTCGCGGCGGTCGGCCGGTCGGCGCGCGGCATGGAGCCTGCCAGAGCCTCAAGGCGCGTGAGGAGAGACGAGGCGCGGACGGGCCGCACGAGATAGCCGTCGAACATGCCGGGAAAAATCGACGGGCCGGCATCGAGACCGATCAGGCCCGGCAGCCGGTCGCGATCCTGCGGCCTGAGCAGCACGATCGCGGCGAGATCGGGCACGATTGCGCGGGCGCGGGCGACGAGTTCGGCGCCGGGGCCTTCGGCGGTGTCGATCGGACAGATCAGAATATCGGCGCGACGCTCGTCGAGTGCGGCGACGAGATCGGCGGCGGTGGCGGCGAGACGCACATCGGCGCCGGCGAGGCGCGCGCTGCGACCGAGCGAGGCGGCGAGGAGCGGCCGGTCTTCGAGAATGACGACGCTGACACCGGCCAGCGGCTCGCGCTGGGGGGCGGCGGGATCGACGGCGCCCAGACCGAGAATGACGCGAAAAAGGGAGCCTTTGCCCTTCTCGCTCACCACCTCGATCGTGCCTTCCATCGCGGTGACGAGATGGCGGCTGATCGCGAGGCCGAGGCCCGTGCCCTCGTAGCGTCGCGCATGGCCCTGATCGGCTTGCTGGAACTCGTCGAAAATCAGATCGAGAACCTCCTTGTCGATGCCGATGCCGGTATCCTCGACCTCGATGACGATATGCGCTTTTTCGTCTGTGTAGGAATAACTGTCGAGGCGCGCGCGCAGAAGCACGCCGCCGCTTTCGGTGAACTTGATCGCGTTGCCGGCAAGGTTGAGCAGAACCTGACGGATACGCGTCTCATCGCCCATCAGGCGCATCGGCACATGCGGCTCTATCTCCGCGATGATTTCGAGACCCTTCTCGAAAGCGCGCGGACTCAGCAGTTCGCAGACGCTCTCGAGCGTCCCGCGCAGATCGAAGGAACCCTCCTCGAGATGGACCTTGCCCGCTTCTATCTTCGAATAATCGAGAATGTCGTTGATGATGGCGAGGAGCGCTTCGCCCGATCGCTTCACCGCCTCGGCATAGGTACGCTGCGCCGGCGTGAGTTTGGTGTCGAGCAGCAGATTGGTCATGCCGAGCACGCCATTCATCGGTGTGCGGATTTCGTGGCTCATGGCGGCGAGGAACTGGCTTTTCGCCCGGCTTGCGGCCTGAGCTTCGTCGAGCGCCTCGGCGAGCCTTTCCTCGACGGCCTTGCGATCGGTGATATCGCGGCCGACCGTCTGGATTTCCTTCAGCCTGCCGTCGTCGTCGCGAAGCGCGAATTCCTCCCAGGCGAACCAGCGCGTACCCAGCGTCGTCACGACCCGCTGGTCGAAATGGATGCGATAGGGCGGAAGACTGAGGCCGGCGAAAGAGGCAAGACGCGGCGTCTCGCCTTCCGGCAGTTCGGGTGCAAAGGCGCCGCCGATGACGTCGTCCGGCGCCTTGCCGAATGCCTTGCAGAAGACGTCGTTGACATAGGTGACGCGGCCGAGGAGATCGCGGCGCATCACGACGTCGCCCTGCGTCTGGACCAGATCGCGGAATCGCTCCTCGCGCTCGGCGAGTTCCCAATTCTCGTCACGCAACGTCTCGACCGCCGTCTGGGCGCGGCTCGCCTCGGCGGCGTGATCGCGCGCCCGCGCGGCGGCGCGCCGCCACGCCTCGAGGCCGAGGAGAAGGACCGTGCCGAGCCCGAGAAGGATACTCAGGGCATTATGATCGATGACGGCGAACATGATCCCCGCTTGGAAGGCCAAATGAGGGCCTAAAATGCAGGGGACATGCTTTCCAAAGAGTTACCGGCCCCGAGAAACCGGGGCTGACGGCCTATTTCGACGGCGGCGGCGTGAAGGTTTCGACACGCGCATGGATCGGCGGCACGGTGCGCAGATAGGCATAGATGGCGCCCAGATCCTCGTCCGTCATGCCGGAATAGGCGGTCCAGGGCATTTCGGTGTCGATCTCGGACGCTTCCGGAGCGACCTTCGCGGCGACTTCGGGCGTCATGGCGCGGAAGCGGGCGATGAACTGCGCGCGCGTCCAGCTGCCGATTCCCGTCTCGGCGTCCGGCGTGATGTTCGCCGAGCGGGCGACGCCGCCGCCCGGGAGACCGAAGGGATTGTCGCCGGCGAAGGGAATGCCGGTCGGCTCGCCGCGTGCGTTGCGCTTGGTGTGACACTCAAAACAGGAAGAGGAGAAGGCGAGATAACGCCCGAGGGCCACCTCGTTCTTCGCGCCCGGCCGCATCTCCGGCGTCGGATCGGCGGGAACGAGCCGCATCACCAGCGGCAATGGCATCGGCAGCTTCGTGCGCGGCAGCGTCACGGGTTGCGGCGGCAGCGAACGGAGATAGGCGATGACGGCTTTCGCGTCCTCGGGATCGAGGCTCTTGTAGAACGGGTAGGGCATGACCGGGAAGAGGGGGCGCCCCTGGCGATCGACGCCGGAAACGATGGCGCGGTAGATCTCGCCGTCCGTCCAGTCGCCGAGCGCGGCCGGCGTAAGATTCGGCGCAAATATGTCGGTCGGAAATTCCGGCGCACCACCCATGCGGCGTCCGGCGGCGATACGGGCGCTGTCGTTGACGCGGGAGAAGCGGTGCGGTTCGAGTTCCGGCGTATGACAGGCGCCGCAGGCAAGCTGATGGTTGAAGAGATAGTCGCCGCGGGCGACGAGCGCCGGTGTCGCTTCCACCTTGAGATCGGGCGCGGCCGAGACGCGCGGGAAAATCGCAAAGATGGCGACGACGCCGAGAACCACGAGCGCGCCGATGACGGCGCCGGCCCAGAGGACCGCGCGTTTGAATGACATGGTGATGAATCCCCCTTCAACCCCGTTGGGTCTGCCCGCGGCATTTTTGGTGGGTTTTTAGCCACGATCAAGCCCGTCTGTGGAAGGGCGGATGCAGAAAATGATCAGACTGCGGCGTTGATGTACCACTCGCCGTCGACATGGGAGAGGGTGACGCTCAGGGAGCGGGTCTTGCCGTCATGAAAGACGAGCGTCACCTTGTAGAAGGCGAGCACGTTATAGGTGACCACGCCGCCGTCGAGCTCAACTTCGCCGAGCCCGCCATGCTCGCGCATCGTCTCCGTCCAGCGTTCTGCCTCGCCGCGGAGCGTTTCGTCGGAGAATTTCCGGCGCAGTTCGGGTGAGAAATGCGACAAGGCCTTCTGCGTGTCGCCGCGGTCGAGCGCCTCGAAGAAACCGCGTACCGCATCGTCACTCGCCCGGGCACAGGAGGCGAGGCCGGCACAGATCAGCAGCAAAACCAGCAGACGTCCGATACCCATGTCGCCTCCGGGCCACGATTGAACCGGAGAAGCATAGCACGGCAGGTTGTTTCAACCCGGTTTTCGGCCGGCGAAACCGCTCAGGCCACCGCGCCGAGCCGTCCCGCCACCGGCTCGCGATAGGCCAGCGCTTCGGCGACATGGACGCGGCGCACCGCATCGACGCCATCGAGATCGGCAAGGGTACGCGCGACACGCAGCACACGGTGATAGCCGCGTGCGGTCAGACGCATGCGGTCGGCCGCTTCGGTCAGGAGCCTCAGCCCCGCCTCGTCGGGCGAGGCGACCTTGTCGAGCAACTCGCCCTCGACCTCGGAATTGAGGTTCGGGCCGCCGACCGCAGCGCATTCGGCATAGCGCGCCTCCTGTATCTCGCGGGCGGCTGCGATGCGGATCGCCACCTCCGCAGACCCTTCGGCGGCGGGCGGCAGCGAGAGATC
>NZ_DATKFR010000291.1:0-6633 GCF_035511255.1 Parvibaculum sp. | reverse complement strand
CTCGGCTTCATGGGGCTTCTCTTTGTCGTCGCCATTGTCTCCGGCGTCGTCATCTACGGTCCCTTCATGCGGAAGCTCGATTTCGGCACGCTGCGCAAGAAAAAAAGCGCTCGCGTCAAATGGCTCGACATCCACAATCTTCTCGGCGTGGTCACCCTTGCCTGGGCTTTCGTCGTCGGCGGCACGGGCGTCATCAACACGCTGGCGACGCCGATCTTCCAACTCTGGCAAGTGGGCCAACTCGCCGAGATGGTCGCGCCCTACAAGGACAAACCGCCGATCGCCACCGGCAGGCTCGCCTCCATCGACGGTGCCGTCGCCACGGCGAGGGCGGCCGCCCCCGACATGAAGCCCTCCTTCATCGCCTACCCCGGCACCAATTTCAGCAGCCGGCATCACTATGCGGTCTTCATGGAAGGCTCGACGCCGCTCACGTCGAAGCTGTTGAAGCCCGCGCTGATCGATGCCGAGACGGGCAAGCTTACCGACATGCGAAGCTTGCCATGGTATGCGGCGGCGCTGCTCATCTCGCAGCCCCTTCATTTCGGCGACTACGGCGGCATGCCGATGAAGATCATCTGGGCCCTGCTCGACATCGCGACCATCGTCGTTCTCGGCAGCGGTCTTTATCTCTGGCTCGGGCGTCGGCGTTCGCCCATTGAGCTGCGTCTTGCGGAGCTCGAGCGCGGCGCGGAACCGGCGGGCGCATGATGCACGGAAACGGTCAGCACTTTGCGCGCAAGACGCGCCGCCGCAACTTCCAGCAAATATTCGGCATTCCAATTGCCATCGGCGCCGTCAGCACTGTCGGGCTCGTCGCCGCCCTTGTCGGCGACGGCCCCCTCGACGTCGTTTCATGGGCGACGCTCGCCGTTCCTCTCGCCATCATCCTCTGGGCCTTCGCCCGCCGGGGCTGAAGCCCGGCGCATTAATCCTTGCAAGGATATTTGTCGGCAAGGCTGTGGCCGGCGAGCTCCGCCGCGGGCCGTTCCGCAAGGCCCGGATGCGCCTTGTCATAGGCGACGACAAGCGCGGCGAAATCCTGGTATTTCAAAAGTTCGGGAAGGCGAAAGCAGACCGTCTCGTCTTGCTTCGGCCCAAGCCGGTGCAAGGCGGTCGGCATGCCAGCCTCCGTCGAGTTGTAGACGGCGACGACCATGCCCGACAGAAACTGGTTGCAAGCGGTCGCGGAAATCTCTCCCTGCGGCGACCGGTCTCCTTCGAGCGAGGCCTTGCACGAGGCAACGAGATCGGCACCCGTCTTGATGTCCGCGCTGGCGAGCGCGCCGCTCGAAGCGATGACGGCAAGCAGCATTGGTGCGGCGAAACGAATGATCCTGCTCATCGAAAACTCCCTTTTTCCTCGCGACGATCCTCCCGACCGCCGCCTCAGCATAGAGAAAAGCCGCCCCTCTTCCGAGGCGTGGCAATGTCGCGGAAAACTTTGACCTCCCTCATTGCGCCCGGCGCTCTCCATCGAAGGTGGTCGAGCCGCGAACGCGATCTTGTTCGGTCCTCTACTTGCTCAGCATGTCGATGACCTGGGGCGATTTCGGATCGACACCGCCCAATGCCCTGCGCTGCCGCGCCTTGTCGAAGCCTTGCATGATGCGGGCGAAACGCTGCTCGACGGCGGACGCCATATCGGGATGCGTGAAAATATAGAGATCGTTGTCGCGCACCGCATCGAGGACGCAGGCACCGACGATGTCAGGATCGAGCCCCGCCGCGATGAGTTGCGCGGCCGCCGACGCGCCCTCGGCGGACCGTTCCTCTGCCTTGCCGAATTTTTCCTGCCGCGTCCGCGAGCTTTCCGAAATGCGTGTGCGCACGAAGCCGGGACAGAGAACCGAGACGCCGATATTTTCAGGTGCAAGCTGTCCCGCCCAGCCCTCCGACATGGCGACGACCGCGAATTTGGTCGCGCAATAAGGCTCCATGCCGGGCGGCGACACCATGCCGGCCATGGAAGCCGTGTTGACGAAATGTCCCCCCTCTCCATGCGCGCGGATGAGCGGCAGAAAAGCTTCGACGCCATAGACGACGCCCATCAGATTGACGGAGACGATCCAGTCCCAGTCCTTCGGCTTGACGGTGCCGACAGGGCCACCGGCACCGACGCCCGCATTGTTGCAGACGACATGCACCTTGCCGAAAGCGTCGATGGTCGCCTTCGCGGCGTCCTCGACCGAGGAGCGCTCGGCGACGTCGCAATGGACACCCTCGACCTTTATCTGGCGCTGGCGCAAGTCGTCGACCGCCGCCAGAAGCGGCTCGCGTTCGATGTCCGCCAGCATGACGTTCATGCCGGCCGCGCCGAAAGCCTTCGCCATCGCAAAGCCGATGCCGCTGGCGCCGCCTGTAACGAAGGCGGTCTTTCCCTGAAACTCCTCCATCAGGCTGCCTGCGCGCGATCGCCGAGAGTTTCAAATTCCGTGAAGAGACCGGGCTTCTCTCCGAGCCGCTGCGCGATCGCGTCACGCGATTGTGCAAGGCTGAAGTCGGCTTGCGTCACGGAATGCCAATGCACCATGCCGTCCCAGATCGGATCGATCATGTCGCGACCGGCGATGGTGCCGCCGTCGACCGTCCGGAATGTCAGGCTGCGCATCTCGGAAATCGTCGCCTGCAAATAGGCGACGTGGATCGCCTCGTCGGTGCGGATGCGTTCGATCATCTCAGCCGCGAGTTCGGCTTCCTTGCGCTTGTCCGGAAAGGTCGCCGGGTCGCGCAGCAGATTGCAATTGAAGCTGAAGCCCGCCTCGGCCCGCACCTCGATCATCAACACGTTCATGAGGAGCAGGATCAATTGCTCGAAGCCAGCCGGAAGTTGCGGCATCAGGCGGCCCTGGTCCGGACGGCCGATATTTTCCGGCACGGCAGGGATCGGATAGCGTCCCTTGCCGAAGATGAGATCGCGGGCAGCGAACCACATCTGATCATGCGCGCCGACCGAACCGTCGCCCTTCGGGTCTCCGCCCTCGTCGATGCCATGCGCGTAGAGCAGGCCCTTGTGCAGGTGGCCCGTGCACATGTTCGAAATATCCTCGACGATGATCTTCTGGAAGTCCGGCGCCTCGAATTCGCAGAGCGCGCGGCCGCGCGCTTCGACGATGCCGGTGATCGTCAGCGAATTCCACAGCGTTTCACCGAAACCGTTCCTGAGCAGAAGCTTCTGCTGTTCGATATTCGGGTAATGACCGCGCTTCAGAAGCTGCACGGTCGCGTCGATCAGCGGCCAGCCCCGCGCGGTCAACTGCTCCGCCCATGCCTTCACCGCCGGCCAGCGGTTCAGCGTGCGCGGCGGGATATATTCGCCTTTTTCATCGAAGCCGCCATGCAAGCGGTAGCCGGCCTCCTCCTGCGGACGCGCATAGGCGTGCGACGCCATCAGCTCGTCCCATGTGTAGTTGAGCTTTGTCATTGATATCCTCCCGTGCTGGCCTCTGTCGGGCCGTTATCGATTTTCGAGCGCCCTGACGAAAAGCTTCGTCATGTTGTTCAGAACCTTGTCGGCATCGAGGTGATCGCGCGCCGCATAGGCGCCACCCTGCTTGATCGCGCCGACGATAAGATGGCCGGCGAGCCTGCTGTCGATGTCGGCGGCAGCCTCGCCGCTCGCCTTCCATTTCTCGATGAGCACGGCCCAGCCTTCCGCCCAACGCGTCGTCGGCATCTTCTTGCCGATGTCGCCGCCCTTGGAGAGCACCGAGGCGTCGGTCAAAGCGGCGGCCAGTACACCTGGATGGGTCGCCGAATATTCGAAGATGCCACGCAGGATTTCGCGGATCGCATCTTCGAAGCGCGCCACTCCATGGAGATGCTGGGCGAGGAAATACTCGAGTTCCGTTGCCGCCTCGTCCGTAAAGGCAAGGAAGCAGTCGAGCTTGTCCTCGAAATGCAGATAAAAGGTGCCATGACCGACGCCGGCTTCGCGGGAAATATCCTGCGGCCGGGTCTCGTGATAGCCGCGCTCGACAAAGAGCTTGCGCGCCGCGGCGAGCAGCTTGCGTCGGCTTTCGAGTTTTCTTCGGGAGACACCGTTACCAACGCCGCCAGCGCCAGCCTCCGCAACGGTCCCATCCTCGATCTCCAGGACTGCCATCTCCGTGGCCTCATCTGTCCCGGAGGCGGGTTCCTCCATCGTCATGAGACGGATGTTCAGCACCAATTGACAAATTGTCAACGGCTGGAAGAGCCAAACTTACAAAAATGTTAGGGTCCCTACCCTATTTCCGCGCGTTTACTCGGCGGCACGACGCGCTCCGTCGATCGCCGCCCAGAGCTTCTGGGGCGTGATCGGCATGTCGATGGTTTCGACGCCAAAGGGACGGAGCGCATCGATCACCGCGTTGATGAACGCCGCCGGTGCGCCGACCGTGCCGGCCTCGCCTGCGCCCTTGACGCCCAGCGCATTCGAGGTCGAGGGAATCTCGTTGTAGCTGATGTCGAAGAACGGCATGTCGTCGGCGCGGGGCAGCCAGTAATCCATGAAAGAGCCTGTGACGAGCTGCCCCGTCTCGTTGTCGAAGACGGCATGTTCGCCCATCGCCTGGCCAAGGCCCTGCACGATACCGCCATGCACCTGCCCTGCCACGAGCAGCGGATTGAGGATATGGCCGAAATCGTCCACCGCCGTGTAGCGCACGATCTTCAACACGCCAGTCTCGGGATCGATCTCAACCTCACAGACATGAGCGCCGTTCGGAAACGTGTTGCCCTTCTGGTTGTATTCGCCGTCGCCGGAGAGTTCACCGACATCGGCCTGTTTCTCGGCAAGGCGCGCAACCTCGAAGAGGTCGATCTTGCGATCCGTGCCGACGACCGCGAAAACCGGTTCGCCCTCGCCGCCGCGATATTCGATGTCGGCCTTTGCCGCCTCGAGTTCGTTCGCGGCAATCTCGCGCCCCTTGTCGATCAGCTTGTCGGAGGCGTCGCCGATGGCGCCGGTGACGAGATAGATCGCCTTCGATCCGCCCGTGCCCGCACCGCCCGGCAGTATGTCGCTGTCGCCGAGGTGGACCTTGATCTTCTCGACATCGAGGCCGAGGCGGCTGGCGAGGAACTGCGTCCAGGCCGTTTCATGTCCCTGCCCGTTGGTCTGCTGGCCGGTCCAGACGTGGACGATGCCGCTCTCACCATCAATGGCGATGCGCGCGTAATCCGACATGCCGGCCGCCGTGCGCTCGACGTAGTAGCTGAGGCCGATGCCGCGCACCTTGCCTTCCTTCGCCGCCGCCGCGCGACGCGCCTCGAAATCGCCGAAGCCGGCTTTCTCCAGCGCGTCTTCAAGATTGCGCGCGAAGTCGCCCGAGTCGAAGGGCAGCGAAGCGCCGCCCTTGTAGGGCATTTCGCTCGCCGGAATGAAATTGCGGCGGCGGATTTCGGCGACGCCGATGCCGGTCTCGCGGCCAGCCTGATCGATCAGGCGCTCGATCAGATAAGACGCCTCCGGCCGACCCGCACCGCGATAGGCATCGACCGGAACGGTGTTCGTGTAGACGGCACGCACGCGGTTGAAGAGCGCCGGCACCTTGTAGACGCCGACCTGCATGCCGCGCGGCGCGAGCGACGGGATGAAAGGGTCGAACTGGCTCTGATAGCCGCCAAGATTGGCGATGGTATCGACCTGGATGCCGAGAATGCGCCCGTCCTTGTCGAGTGCGAGCGCGGCTTCGGTCACGTGGTCGCGGCCCTGGCTGTCGGTCAGGAAGGCGTCGGAGCGATCGCCAGTCCACTTCACCGGGCGGCCGAGCTTCTTCGCGGCGAAGAGCACCAGCGGATATTCGGGATAGACGAAGGTCTTCATCCCGAAACCGCCGCCCACATCCTCGGTGACGACGCGGAGATTCTCGACCGGGATCTTCAGCGAGAATTGCGCGATATAGTTGCGCATCGAGTGGACGCCCTGGCTCGGGCTGTAGAGCGTGTAGCGGTCCGCCGTGGCATCGTAGACGCCGAGGGCGGCGCGCGGCTCCATGGCGTTGACGACGATGCGGTTGTTGATGAGCTTCAGCCGCGTCACATGATGAGCGTTCTTCAGCGCTTCGGCGACCGGCACCTCTTCGCCGAGGCTCCAGTCATAGGCGAGGTTCGAGCCCGCCTCCGGCCAGACGATGGGCGCATCCGGCGACAGCGCGCCGGCCGTATCCGCGACCGCGGGCAATGTCTCGTAGTCGATGACGAGGAGATCGGCCGCGTCGCGCGCCTGATTGAGCGTTTCGGCGACGATCATCGCGACCGTGTCGCCGGCATAACGCACCACGTCGCGCGTGATCAGATGGCGCGTCGTCTTGAAGATCGCCGTGCCATCGCGGTTCTTCAGCATGTCGGCGGCCGGACTTGCGACGATCCCCAGCCCTTCCCGCTCCGCATCCACGCCCGTCCAGACGGCGAGGACGCCGGGAGCGCTCCGCGCGTCCTCGGCATCGATCGAGACGATGCGGGCATGCGCATGCGGCGAGCGCACCATGAAGGCATAGGCCTGGCCATCCGCCGACATGTCGTCGGTATAGCGGCCCTTACCCGTGATCAGCCGCTCGTCCTCGACACGCCTCATCGGTTGACCGACGCCGAACTTCACCATGACGACCTCATGCAGGAATGTTGATGGATTGATGGCTGCGGAGGGGG
>NZ_DATKFR010000290.1:0-3735 GCF_035511255.1 Parvibaculum sp. | reverse complement strand
TCTGGAACGGCTGACGTTCCGGGAGGAAACAATGTTCAAGAAAGTCCTGGTTGCGAATCGCGGCGAGATCGCCTGCCGCGTCATTCGCACGCTCCGGCGCATGGGCGTCGCTTCCGTCGCCGTCTATTCGGAGGCCGACCGCTTCGCGCCGCATGTCGATCTCGCCGACGAAGCGGTCTGCGTCGGCCCGGCGGTGGTCGCGCAGAGCTATCTCGGTTCCGATGCGATTATCGCCGCCGCGATCTCGACGGGCGCCGAGGCCGTGCATCCGGGCTACGGTTTTCTCAGCGAGAATCCGGGCTTCGCGCAGGCGCTCAATGATAGGGGCATCGCCTTTATCGGACCGCGGCCGGAACACATGCTGGCCTTCGCGCTGAAGCATACGGCCCGCGATCTCGCGGAGAAGAGCGGCGTACCGCTGCTGCCGGGTTCACCTCTCGTCACCGATCTCGACGATGCGCTCGCTCATGGCGAGCGCATCGGCTATCCCGTGATGCTCAAAAGCACCGCGGGCGGCGGCGGCATCGGCCTGCAACTTTGCAAGACGGCGGCCGAACTGCCGCGTCTCTTCGAAACGGTGCAGCGCCTCAGCCTTGCGAATTTCAAGGATGGCGGCATGTTCCTCGAGAAGTTTGTTGCCGAGGCGCGGCACATCGAGGTGCAGATCTTCGGCGACGGCAAGGGCAAGGTGATCGCGCTCGGCGAACGCGACTGCTCGGCGCAGCGGCGCAACCAGAAGGTGATCGAGGAGACGCCGGCACCCAATCTTGCCGATGATGTGCGCCATGCGCTGCACGAGGCGGCGGTGCGGCTCGGCGAGACGGTGGCCTACGAATCCGCCGGCACGGTCGAATTCATATATGACGCGGCGGAAGAGAAATTCTACTTCCTCGAAGTCAATACGCGGCTTCAGGTCGAGCATCCGGTGACCGAGGAGGTGACCGGTCTCGATCTCGTCGAGATGATGGTGGCGCAAGCCGCCGGCGATCTTGGTCCGCTCGCGAGCTATCAGCGCGAGCCGCAAGGACATGCGATCGAAGTGCGCCTCTACGCCGAAGATCCGGCACGGAATTTCCAGCCATCCTCCGGCCTTCTGACGCAGGTGAGTTTCCCCGACGGCGTGCGCGTCGATGGATGGATCGCGACCGGCACGGAAGTGACGCCGTTCTACGACCCGATGCTGGCGAAAATCATCGTCAAGGGCGCGACCCGCGCCGAGGCCGCGGCGAAGCTCGCCTCGGCGCTCAATCAGAGCGCTGTCTACGGCATCGAGACCAATCTCGACTATCTGCGCCAGCTCGCCGGCGCCTGGACGTTTCTCGACGGCGCAATGCGTACCTCGTCGCTCGCCCATTTCGCCTTTCAGCCCGCGACCATCGATGTCGTCGCGGCGGGCGCGCAATCGACCATCCAGGATTATCCGGGCCGC
Source organism: Parvibaculum sp. (assembly GCF_035511255.1). Taxonomy (GTDB): domain Bacteria; phylum Pseudomonadota; class Alphaproteobacteria; order Parvibaculales; family Parvibaculaceae; genus Parvibaculum. The sequence continues at coordinate 2,306 of NZ_DATKFR010000290.1, read as the reverse complement.
GTCGGTTACTGGAATGTCGGTGTGCCGCCGTCGGGGCCGATGGACTCGTTGTCCTTCCAGCTTGCGAACCGTCTCGTCGGCAACGCGCCGGGGACCCCGGCGCTCGAAATGACGCTGACCGGGCCGACGCTTCATTTCCGCACCGATGCTTTCGTGGTCCTTGGCGGCGCGAAGATGACGGCGACGGTGAGCGGCGAGCCGGTGCCTTACTGGCAGCCCTTCGAGGTGAAGCGCGGACAGACGCTCGAACTCGGCGCCATCGAGGGCGCTGGCCAGCGCGCCTATCTCGCGATCCGCAACGGCTTCGACGCGCCGGAATATCTGGGCTCCCGCTCCACCTTCACGCTGGGCCGCTTCGGCGGCCATGCGACGGGCGCGCTTAAAACGGGCGACGTGTTGCGCGTCAATCGCTCCGGTGCGAAGGAACCGGTGCATAAGGAGGCGCTGCCTGAGCTCAACCGGCCGCCGCTGGTGCATGAATGGGAACTTGCGGCTCTTTACGGGCCGCATGGCGCGCCGGATTATTTCGTCGACGAGGATATCGAGACGCTTTTCAGCGCGACCTATGAGGTCCACTACAATTCGGCGCGCACCGGCATTCGTCTCATCGGGCCGAAGCCGAAATGGGCGCGCAAGGATGGCGGCGAGGCGGGGCTTCACCCCTCGAACATCCACGACAACGCCTATGCGGTCGGCACGATCGACTTCACCGGCGACATGCCGATCATTCTCGGGCTCGACGGGCCGAGCCTCGGTGGCTTCGTCTGTCCGGCGACGATCGCGAAGGCCGATCTCTGGAAGATCGGCCAGTTGAAGCCGGGCGACAAGCTGCGCTTTCGCCGCGTCAGCGACGAAGAGGCGGAAGCCTTGCGCAAGGGCGAGGAACATTGGCTCTCGACGTTGCGTCGTCCGCATCACGGCTCGCGGGCGCCGGCGCCCGCGATCCCGAGCGACGCGGTGCTCGGCCGCATCGACGATCTCGACGTGGCCGTCACCTATCGCCGCGCGGGCGACGACTACCTGCTCATCGAATATGGGCCGATGGTGCTCGACTTCGCGTTGCGCTTCCGCGCCCACGCGATGATGACGGCGCTGATTTCGAAGCGCGTCGCCGGCATTATCGAGATGACGCCGGGCATTCGCTCGCTGCAGATCCATTTCGATCCCGATCGCCTGCCGCTGAAGCGGCTGCTCAGGACGGTGGAGGAGGTTGAGCGGCAACTGCCGGCGACAAAGGATATCGAGGTGCCGAGCCGCATCGTGCGTCTGCCGCTGTCGTGGGATGACGCAGCGGCGCAGGAGGCGGTGCGCAAGTATCAGACACTGGTCAATCCGGATGCGCCGTGGTGCCCGTCCAATATCGAGTTCATTCGCCGCATCAACGGCCTCGACAGCATCGACGATGTGCGGCGGATCATCTTCGATGCCGACTACATGGTGCTCGGTCTCGGCGACGTCTATCTCGGCGCGCCGGTCGCGACGCCGCTCGATCCGCGCCACCGGCTCGTCACGACGAAGTACAATCCCGCGCGCACATGGACGCCGGAAAACGCGGTCGGCATCGGCGGCGCCTATATGTGCGTCTACGGCATGGAGGGGCCGGGCGGTTACCAGCTCTTCGGCCGCACGCTGCAGATGTGGAACACATGGCGGCAGACGAAGAATTTCGAGGCGGGTTCGCCCTGGTTGCTGCGCTTCTTCGACCGCATCCGGTTCTTTCCCGTTTCTGCCGAGGAACTTCTCGACATCCGCGCGGCCTTTCCGCATGGGCGTTATGAAGTCGAAGTCGAGACTTCGAGTTTCCGCCTCAGCGATTATCTGGCCTTCCTCGATGCCAATGCCGGTGAGATCGCGGATTTCCGCACCATGCAGCGCCGCGCCTTCGAAGAAGAGCGACAACGATGGGAAGAGAACGGGCTTTCCATGCAGGCGGCGGAGCCCGACGCGCCGCCGGTACAATCGATCGGTGAGCTGCCACCCGGCGCGCGCCTCGTCGAGGCGAGCGTGCCCGGCAATGTCTGGGCGATCAGCGTCGAGGCCGGCGAGGAAGTCGCGCAGGATCAATCCCTCGTCACGCTGGAATCCATGAAAATGGAAATCGAAATGCGTTCGCCGATGCGCGGGCGCGTGCATGAGGTGCATTGCGCACCGGGAACCATGGTTCGGGCGGGGCAGGCGCTCGTGACGCTGCTGCCGCTGGAGGCGACGGCATGAAAGGCTTCTGTTTTTCCCTTCCTTCGCTCAAGGCGGCCTATGCGCGCGGCGTGCGCGCGGAGGATGTTGCGATGGAGGCGTTGAAGCGCGCC
>NZ_DATKFR010000289.1:0-10067 GCF_035511255.1 Parvibaculum sp. | reverse complement strand
TGCGGGCGATCCGACCTTCACAGTCGGCATCGGCAACACCGACACGATCTCCGGCACCATCTCCGACGGCACAACGCCGGGCGATGTGGTGAAAGCCGGCGACGGCACGCTGATCCTGTCGGCCATCAACAGCTACACAGGTGCAACCACCGTCGATGCCGGCACGCTGAATGTAACGGGCTCCATTGCCTCTTCGAGCCTCACCACCGTCAATTCCGGCGCGACCCTCCTCGGCACCGGCGCAGTCGGCAATCTCGAAGTCGCCTCGGGAGGCATCTTCGCGCCGGGGGCGGCCGGCATCGCCGGCGGCTCGACGACCGTCTCGGGCACGCTGACGCTCGGCATCGGTTCGACCTATCTCGTCGCCGTCAATCCGTCGACGGCCTCTTATGCCGATGTCAGCGGCACGGCCTCGCTCCATGGCACAGTGCTCGCCGCCTTCGACACCGGCGCCTATGTCGGACGGCAGTACACCATCCTGCAATCGGCGGGTCTCGACCACACGACCTTCGACAATTTGAGCGTCACCGATCTTCCCTCAGGCTTCGCGGCAAGCCTCGAATATACGGATAATGACGTGCTGCTCGATCTGACGGCGGTGCTGGGCGCGGGCGACACGCTCGATCGCAATCAGCGGAATGTTGCCGACGGGCTCAACACCTATTTCAACAATGGCGGCACGATGCCGTCGAATTTCCTCACCATCTTCGGCCTCTCGGGCGGCAATCTCGCCGGTGCGCTGAGCGGGCTTTCGGGCGAGGTCGCGACAGGCGGCTCGGCAGGTAGCTTCCGGTTGATGAGCCAGTTCCTCGGCCTCCTCTCGGGCACTCCGGAAATGGGCGCGGGCGGCGGCACGCTCAGCTTCGCGCCGGAGGGCGGTCCGGCCCTTCCCGCGGTGGCGAGCGCCTATGCGCCGACGGCGGCGGCAGCGGCGCCGTCGGACGGACAATGGAAGCTCTGGGGCACGGGCTTTGGCAGCGCGAACCGGGTCGACGGCGATCCCGTGGCCGGAAGCCATCGAGTCACGTCGAATGATTACGGCTTCGCCGCCGGCGCCGATTACGGCTATTCGGCCGATACCGTTCTCGGCTTCGCGGTCGCAGGTGGCGGTACGAGCTGGGATCTGGCTCGCGGTCTCGGCGGCGGCGACAGCGATGCCTTGCAGCTCGGCCTTCACGCCGCGACACGGTTCGGCCCGGCCTATGTTTCGGCGGCGCTGGGCTTTGCCAATCACTGGATGACGACCGACCGTGCGGCCTATGGCGACCGCCTCTCCGCCGATTTCAAGGCGCAGCTCTATGCCGGCCGCCTCGAGGCAGGCTATCGCCTTGCGCCAACCGCGACGCTCGGCCTCACGCCCTATGCCGCCTTGCAGGTCCAGCACTTCCGGAGCCCCGGCTACAGCGAAACGGATGTTGGCGGCGGCGGCTATGCGCTGGCCTATGAGGCGAGGAGCATGACCGACACGCGAAGCGAACTTGGCGCCCGGCTCGATCAGGCGACCATGCTTGGCGGCGATCGGCTGGTCCTGAAGGTTGGGGCTGCCTGGGCACATGATCATGTGACCGGCAATTCGGCGACGGCGGGCTTCCGGTCGCTTCCGGGGTCGAGCTTCACCGTCTCGGGCGCGGACACGCCGCATGACACGGCTCTCGTCTCGACGGGCGCCGAGCTTCAGCTCGCCGCGAACCTGACGCTATCGGCCAGTTTCGATGGCGAGTTCGCCTCGGGCTATCGCAGCCTCGGCGGAACGGGCGTGCTGCGGTATTCCTGGTAGAAGGCTCGCCTTTCGCCAGAGGGCGTGGGCGGCACTGGCATTTTGGTCTCTATTGTCCTAGATAGAGGCCGAAAATGCCTGTCCCGTCTTGTCGGCCGGGCCGAAGGATCTGGCCCATGCGCCTCTATACCGTGCACGAATTGAGCGGACCCGCTGTCGACAGCGAAGGCGTCGAATTCGTCCATGAGGGCTTCTGCTGGCCCGCTTTCTTCGCCGGACTCCTGTGGCTTCTTTACAAGCGGCTCTGGCTTGCTTCCCTGCTCTATGTCGCCGCCGCCCTTCTTCTGGGTTCCGGCGTCCTGGCGCTGGGGATCGTCGCGCCGGGCCCCCTGCTTTGCGCTGTGGCCTTCCATTTTCTGCTGGCCGCGACGGCGAACGACATCCACCGCTGGACGCTCGGGCGCCGCGGTTACCGGGAGATCGCGATCGTCGGCGGCCGTAACCTCGTCGAGGCGGAACGCGACTTCTTCCGGCAGTGGTCGGGCCCCGTCGCGCCGGCCTCCCCGACCGTAACATCCGCCACGCTCTCCACGTTTGCCACGACGGGCGCCGTCTGGCCGCGCCGGCCCGCCGCCGATCATGGCGACGGCCACGGCGTTCTCGGCCTCTTTCCCAAGGCGGGAGGCTGACATGCTGGTAACGATCATCGATTACGGGTCGGGCAATCTCCGCTCCGCCGCGAAGGCATTCGAGCGCGCCGCGCTCGAAGCCGGCGTCGATGCCCGCATTCTGGTGACTGGCGATCCGCACGATGTGCGCGGCGCCGACCGCGTGGTGCTGCCCGGAGTCGGCGCTTTCGGCGACTGCCGTGCCGGCATCGACGCGATCCCCGGCATGATGGAGGCGCTGGAAGACGTCGTGCGCCGCGACGCGCGGCCTTTCCTCGGCATCTGCGTCGGCATGCAGCTGATGGCGACACGCGGCCTCGAACACGGCGTTCACAAGGGCTTCGGCTGGATCGAGGGAGACGTCGCGCTGATGAAGCCGCTCGATCCCGATCTCAAGATCCCGCATATGGGCTGGAACACGATCACCGAGCTGCGCCATCACCCGCTGCTTGACGGCGTCGCGACGGGCGACGCCGGCCTCCACGCCTATTTCGTCCATTCCTATGCCTTCGTCCCGGCGCATGAGGAGGATGTCGTCGCCCGCGCCGATTACGGCGGGCCGGTAACGGCAATGGTTGCGAAGGAAAACATGGCGGGCACCCAGTTTCATCCCGAGAAGAGCCAGACCCTCGGCCTCGCCCTGATCGGAAATTTTCTGAAGTGGCGTCCCTGAATGGAAATCAAATGATCCTGTTTCCGGCCATCGACCTGAAAGACGGCCAATGCGTCCGTCTGGTGCGCGGCCTCATGGAAGAGGCGACCGTCTTCAATGACGATCCGGCTGCCCAGGCGCGCGCCTTCGAGGTGGCGGGTTTTGAATATCTGCATCTCGTCGATCTGAATGGCGCCTTTGCCGGCTATCCGGTGAATGCGGCGGCCGTCGAGGCGATCCTGAAGGCGATCAGGATTCCTGCCCAGCTCGGCGGCGGCATCCGCGATCTGGCAACCATCGAAATGTGGCTCGAAAAGGGCGTCGCCCGTGTCATCATCGGTACGGCGGCGGTCAAGAACCCGTCGCTTGTCAGCGATGCCTGCCGCAGGTTTCCCGGCCGTGTCGCCGTCGGTCTCGATGCGAAGGGCGGCCGCGTCGCCACCGAGGGCTGGGCGGACGTTTCCGACCTCACCGTGCTCGACATGGCGCGCCGCTTCGAAGATGTAGGCGTGGCCGCCATCATCTACACCGATATCGACCGCGACGGTGTGCTCGGCGGGCTGAACATCGACGCCACTGTCGCTCTCGCGAACGCCATATCGATCCCGGTCATTGCGTCCGGCGGCCTCTCCTCGATCGAGGACGTCCGCGCGCTCATCGCCGCGAACTGCAAGGGGCTCGAAGGCGCGATTTCCGGCCGCGCGCTTTATGACGGCCGCCTCGATCCGAAAGAGGCGCTTTCTCTCCTGAAGAGGGCCGCATGACGCTCAAGGCCCGCGTTATCCCCTGCCTCGACGTCAAGGATGGCCGCGTCGTGAAAGGCGTCAACTTCGTCGATCTGCGCGACGCCGGCGATCCCGTCGAGGCGGCGCGCGCCTATGATGCGGCGGGCGCGGACGAACTCTGCTTCCTCGACATTACGGCAAGTCACGAAGAGCGCGCGATCATCTTCGACGTCGTCGCGCAAACGGCCGAGCACTGTTTCATGCCGCTGACCGTCGGCGGCGGCGTGCGGACGATCGAAGATGTCAGGAAGCTGCTGCTGGCCGGCGCGGATAAGGTCTCGATCAACACCGCGGCCGTCAACGACCCCGATTTCGTCAAGGCGGCAGCCGAGAAATTCGGCAATCAATGCATCGTCGTCGCGATCGACGCCAAGGAAGTCGCGCCGGGCAAATGGGAAATATTCACCCATGGCGGACGCACACGCACCGGCATCGATGCCGTTGAATATGCAAGGAAAGTCGCAGCGCTGGGCGCCGGCGAAATCCTGCTGACCTCGATGGATCGCGACGGCTCGAAGGCCGGCTTTGACATTCCGCTCACGCGTGCGGTGTCGGACGCGGTCACCATCCCGGTGATTGCGAGCGGCGGCGTCGGCAATCTCGACCACCTGGTGGCCGGTATTCGCGACGGGCATGCCAGTGCCGTCCTCGCCGCCTCGATTTTCCACTTCGGCGAATACACGGTGGGCGAGGCCAAGGCCCATATGGCGGCGGCCGGAATTCCCATGCGCCTTTGACCGGCGCTTCCTCCGCCTTGCTGGCGACTGTGCGGCTTTGACACGCGGCGTTGCGGCGCAGCATGAGTGATTTGCCAGCGTCCGGATTTCTGCGCAGAATGAATTTTCTGCCAAATTGCGGTGTTGCAAGGACAGCATCTTTTTTGGGCAGTGGGTGGCAAGACTTGCGTTCCGTACGGACAGCAGCCGTCGTCATAACCGATCGAGTTCCCGCAAATGAATCGCGAGATTGAGCTCAAGCTCGAATGTGAGCCCGACGTCCTTAACCGCGTTTCGCAATCGCCCGTTCTATCGCGGCTGAAGCGCGGCCGCGCCAGCGCAAGGACGCTGCGGTCCGTTTATTTCGACACGGAAGATTTCTCCCTGATGAAGAGCGGTCTTGCGTTGCGTGTCCGCGAAGGCGGCGGCAAACGCATCCAGACGCTGAAGACGGAAAGCGAAGGCGGCGGTCTCGCCAGCGATCGCGGCGAGTGGGAAGTGCAACTCGAGCGGAACGAGGAGGGGCCGAACCTCAATCGCCTGCCGGCGAGCATCAAGGCGCGCATCCGCCAGGCTGCCAACGGCGCGCCGATCGCGGCGCGTCTCGTTTCGGACATCCACAGAATCGCGCGTCAACTGACGACGCCCGACGGCGACGAAATCGAACTCGCGATCGATCGCGGCGTGCTCCGCGCCAATGGCCGCGAGGCCCAGGTCAGCGAAGTCGAACTCGAATTGAGGCGTGGCGATCCCGCCAGTCTCTACCGTCTGGCGCTGGAGCTTGCCGACATGGTGCCGCTCCGCATCGGACTTCGTAGCAAGGCCGAGCGCGGATTGACGCTCGCCGGCGACGGCAAGGTTGAGGCGATCCGCGCCGAAGCGGTCGCCTTCGAGCGCGACGTGACGGTCGAGGCGGCCTACGCTGCGATCTTGCGTCATTGCCTGTCCCATTTTCTTCTCAACGAAGCCGTCGCCGTCGAGAGCGGTTCGTCGGAAGCTCTTCATCAGATGCGCGTCGCGCTGCGTCGCATGCGCTCAGCCTTCGCAGCTTTCGGGAAGCCCGTGGCGGATGCGAGCGCGAAGCAGCTGTCGCGAGAGGCGAAATGGCTCGCGACCGCCATCGGCCGCGCTCGCGACTTCGACGTCTTCATCGCCACCATCGTCGCGCCGGTCCTCCGGGAACGCCCCGACGACAAGGGGCTGGTCGCACTCTGCGACGCCGCCGAGAAGGCACGCAAGCGCGCCTGGGCGGGTGCCCGCGCGGCGCTCCGCTCGGCCCGGATGAGTTCCTTCGTTCTGCGTCTCGCACTTTATATCGACGAGCGCGGTTGGCGAGACGATGAGGAAGCGAATGTCTCGCGTCTCGAGGCGCCGCTCTCAGCCCTCGCGCCGAAAATTCTCGACCGGCAACTCAAGCGAGCCGCCAAGCTCGGCCGCCATATTGGCGATCTTGAGATTGCCGAGCGGCATGAGCTACGCAAGCGACTGAAGCAGCTGCGTTATACGTTGGGCTTCTTTTCCTCGCTTTACCGCCGTGCCGATACGCGCCGCTATCTTCACGCACTGGCGGAACTGCAGGATGTTTTCGGCGCATTGAACGACGTCGAGGCGGCTCACAAGCTGACCGAAGAGTTAACGGCGCTTGAGCCGATTCTCGCCGAGTCCGGCCGGCACATTCTCGCCCATCACGAGCGACGGGCCCGCAAGGAATGGCAATCGGCTCTCAAGCTCTGGGACGAATTCCGCGACGTCGAGCCCTTCTGGCGCTGAAGACTTCCGTTTCTCGGTGATATCGAAACTTTTTCGTTTCTCATTTAATCGAATCTGAAAGAGTTCGCCCCTAGCATTCGTCCGTACCGTCGCGACCCGCCCGTTGTGGCAGGCTGCGACCCTGGGGGATGAACAGAAAATGTCCGGAGAACCGCCTCTCCGTCGCTCGACCGAAAACCGCACGCAAGTCGATCCCCTGCGCGATCCGCAGGCAATCATCGGCCGCCGCATCGGCCAGAATGCCCTTGCCAAACTCGCCGAATTGAATGCGCGCTATTTGCGGGGCGTTCCCAATGGCTGGTGCGTGGTCATGAAGGATTGCGATCTCTCCGGCCTCGATCTGCGCGGCCTGAATTTTTCGCATGCTCATTTCATCGCCTGCACGTTCGAGAAGGCCGATCTGGAAGATGCGCGTTTCATCGGCGCCAATCTTTTCAGCGCCAATTTCGACGACGCCAACCTGACGCGTACCGATTTCGCCCAGGCCGACCTGCGTGGCGCCTGCTTCGTCAATGCCGAACTCACCGGAGCGCGCCTCGAAGGCGCCGATCTCCGCCGCGGCGTCGTCATCCGCGCCGACAACAAGATCAACGGCACGCGCGAGAATTCGACGTTCCGTAACGCCACCCTGCGCGGTACCAATCTCACCGGCTGCAAACTTCTCGATTGCGATTTCCAGGGCGCCTCCATGTCGGGCGTCTCCCTCAACGGCGCCGATCTGCGAGGCGCGAACTTTGCCGGTGCCGAGCTTCAAAGCGTCGGCTTCGTCGGCGCCAATCTTTCCGACGCCGACTTCCGCCGCACCGTGATGGACGAGGCGACCGCCACGAACGGCGACATGATGCGGGCGACCAAGGCCCGCCGCGCGCCCGGTCCGGAGCGCCTGAAGCGCATGCTCGACAATCATCTCGTCTGGATACAGACGAGCCAGAAACAAGGCGAGCGGGCCAACTTCTCGCACATGGACCTGTCGCGGACCGATTTCTCCCGTTCCGTTCTCGCCAGCGCCATTTTCCGGGGCGCCATTCTCGCCGATGTCTCCTTCGAGCGCGCGATCCTGGCCGCCGCCGATCTGCGCGATGCGATCCTGCTGCGCGCCAATCTGACAAGGGCCGATCTTCGCGGCGCCGACCTTCGCGGCGCGAGCCTCAAGGATGCGATGCAGGAAGGTATCCGCACCGGCGAAATGCTGGGCGTCAATCTCGCCACCCGCACCTGATCCCGCCCGATCCCGTCGCCTCAGACCTCGCCGAAAGCGCATCCCTTGCCGAATGCCCCTTCAACCATGCGCTTCGCGATTGTCTCATGCCCTTCCGCGTCGGGATGAATTCTATCGGGCAGGCTGCTGGCGTCCGCCGCTCCGAAGAGCGAAAGCCCGTCGAGCAGAGAAAGCGTCTCGTCGCCGCCGCCGCGCCGGCGCTCGACAACATTTGACAGTATCTCGCGCACATCCGTCATGCACAGCGCGCCGTCCTCGCGTGCATGGGGTCGCGCCTCGCGCAGGTAGGTCCCGCCCGGTATTCGGCGGACAGGGCCGGGCTCGTCTTCGATCAGTGGACAGAAGATCGGCGAAATCACAAGAAGCGGGGTCGTCGGGCAGCCTTCACGGATCGTATCGAGAAAGCTGTGTACCGCATTGGCGAAAGTTCTGCGGCGGAACGTATCCAAAGATACGACATTGGCGCCTAGCTTGAGACTTATCAGATCGAAAGCGCCATCGCGAAGCGTGCGTGCGACGAAGCCGTCCAGGTGGCATTGCCCGGCAAGCCCGAGATTGACGAGCTCCACGCCGGCGGCGCGCGCGGCAAGCGCGGGCCAGCTCCTCGATGGTCCGGCGGCTTCCATGCCATGACTGATCGAGCTGCCATAATGAGCCCAGACGCGCGCTTCCGAAGACGTCTGTTCCAGCAAGGCCGTCTGATCGAGGCGTAATCCGCTGATTTCGCAACATGCCGATTGCGGAAGCCAGATGACGACGCGCTTGGCGCCCGCAGCGAGTTCGAACCGCAATGTGGTGGACCGGCCGGCGACGAAAGCGACTTTGGCTTCATCGACGACAATGGTGTGGCCTGCAGTGAGCGATCTCGCGTCGCAATGGTCACCCGCGTAGAGCTCGACTGTCGCCTCGCGGCGGGCCTCGCCTGCGAATTGCAGGCCGGTTTCTATGATGTCGAGCTCGACGATCGAGGATGTCGTTGCGAAGGCGAGACGCACACCGCTCGTCATCGCCGCCATCAGGTCGAAGGCGGGTTCCGGCGACTGCGTCCGTGTCCAGGCCGGCAGGCGCGAGAACCGGATGATGTGCGCGCGTCGCTCAACGTGAAGCGCGCCCAGCACCGCGACGCGCGGATCGTTCAGCGGGATGCTTGCAAGCGGCGTCAACGCGCGTTCGCCGCGGCGACCTAACGCAATGCGCCTCGCCAATGATCCAGGCCAGGTACGATCCGGCCCGGCGTCTTCGCCGCCTCGTCCGCCATGCGCAGCAGCATGGCCTCTTGCGCCAGCGGGTGTTTCTCGAATGCGGAAATTTCCTCTTGCGTCATCGCGCCGCCCTGAAGGTCCAGCGACGTCTTGCTGATCGGCGAGAGACGCGCCGCATAGGAGCGATCGGTCGCGACGAGATAGCGCTTGGCCGCCACATGAAGCCCCACGAGTTCCGCGACGCGATCTCCGAGCACCGCGCGGACGGCCCCGGCGCCGACACGGTCATGAACGCGTATGTGGCAGCGCCCGTGACAGATGTCATGGACGAGGCCCGCGATCTGAAGTTCGATATCGTCCGGCGCGCAGGCTTCAAGTTCGGCGGCGCATTGAAGGCCGTGCTCGAGCTCGAACAGCCCCGGCTCCTCCATCGGCATGGTCGCCGTCTCCTGCAAATAGGCTTCGATCGCGTCGACCGTCTCGAATGGCGTATCGGTTTTGTCGAGCTTCGCGGTCATGGGAATGTTCCTTTCACGGGTTGGGCGTTGACAAGGGTGGCCAGCGGCCGACGCCGCCATCCTCGACCAGCATCCCCGTCATCGTTCGATCGAGGTGCTCCATGCGCCAGGACAGCATCTGTTCCGCCAGCGACAGACGTAAGGCGGGATTGTCGATCGGCGTTCGCCAGCTCGGATCCGCGGCGCAGTCGAAGGCCAGCGACGAGCCGTCGCCGAAATGGACATAGGCCGCCTCATCCGTTCGCAGGACCGCCAGCGATTGTCGTTCAAGGCGGCGATCGCGCGGCCAGTCATATGGCCCGCCGCGAATAAAAGAGAAGCGCCAGTCGAATTCCCAGTGTGCCGCGCTGCGCCACCATTCAGGCTTGCCCCCGCCGTCGATAAAGGGTGTGAGCGGAAGCCCGTCGCATTGCGCCGGGACAGGTTCCCCCAGCGCTTCGCACAGGGTGGGAAACCAGTCGACATTTTCGGTGAAGGCGTCGACGACCGCGCCGCGCGCCTTGCCCGGCCTTGGATCCCGAACGATCCCCATAATGTGATAGCTCGCTTCGAAGAAGCCGAGCTTCTGAATGAGCCCGTGGTCGCCGAGCTGTTCGCCGTGATCGGACGTCACGATGATAAATGTGTCGTCCCACAGACCGCGTTCTTCGAGCGCCTGCCATACGCGCCCGAGCTGATGGTCGGCCTCGCTGATCATGCCGTAATACTGCGCCCTCACCCGAGCCATTTCCTGCGGATCGGCGGGAGCAGCCAGCTTCGGATGCCTCATCAGGCTGTCATGCAGCCAATGCCGCGTTTCGGATGCGGCGATGGGCGCGGG
>NZ_DATKFR010000288.1:0-2195 GCF_035511255.1 Parvibaculum sp. | reverse complement strand
GATGGCGTCGAGCCTGGAGCCAAGTTTCCGCTTTTCCTCCATCAGGTCGTAGGCGGCCTGAAGACGCAGGAAATAGCCCTCCGACAGGCTGAAATAGCGGGCGAGCCGAAGGTCCGTGTCGGCGCTGATGGCCCGCTTGCCGTGCACGATCTCGTTGATGCGGCGCGGAGATACATCGATTGCGCGCGCAAGGGCGTTTTGCGAGATGCCCAGCGGTTCAAGCAGATCGAGCAGAAGCACGTCGCCCGGATGCGGGTTGTGCAGCAATTCAGCCTTTGTGGTAGTCGACGATTTCGACATCGCTCGCACCTGGGCCGTGGAAACTCAATTTACCTCCCCCTTGAGGGGAGGTCGAGAAATTCGCGGTACGCGGATTTCTCGGGTGGGGGCTCTGATTGAGAGGTTTTTTCTTGCCGCCTCCCCCCTCCCAACCCTCCCCCTCAAGGGGGGAGGGCTTAGAAAACGACCTCCTCTCAGGGGAGTGAGGCAAACTCTGTTCACCCCACCTGTCCGCGATGGCGGAGGAGATGGTCGGCCAGCACGCAAGCGAGCATGGCCTCGCCGACGGGGACGGCGCGGATGCCGACGCAGGGGTCGTGACGGCCTTTGGTCAGGATTTCCGTTTCCTCGTCCGACGTCGTGATGGTCTTGCGCGGCGTCAGGATCGAGGAGGTCGGCTTCACGGCGAAGCGCGCGACGATGTCCTGCCCCGACGAGATGCCGCCGAGGATGCCGCCCGCATGGTTCGAGGTGAAATAGGGCCCCTCGTTGCCGATGCGGATTTCATCGGCATTCTCCTCGCCCGACAGAGCGGCGCTCGCAAAGCCGTCGCCGATCTCGACGCCCTTGACCGCATTGATGCTCATCAGCGCGGCGGCGATGTCGGCATCGAGCTTGCCGTAGATCGGCGCGCCGAGGCCGGCGGGCACGCCCGAGGCGACGAGTTCGATCACGGCGCCACAGGAGGAGCCCGACTTGCGCACGCCGTCGAGGTAATCTTCCCACATCGGCGCGGCCTTGCTGTCAGGACACCAGAATGGGTTCTTCTCCGTCTCGTCCCAGCTCCAGTTGGCGCGGTCGATCCTGTGCGGGCCCATCTGGACGAGGGCGCCGCGGATCGTCACGCCTTCGAGAATCTTCCGGGCGATGGCGCCGGCCGCGACGCGCGCTGCCGTCTCGCGCGCGGAGGAGCGACCGCCGCCGCGATAGTCGCGGATGCCGTATTTCGCCATGTAGGTGAAGTCGGCGTGACCGGGACGGAACTTGTCCTTAATGTCGCCGTAGTCCTTCGAGCGTTGATCGACATTCTCGATCATCAGCGAGATCGGCGTCCCGGTCGTCACTTCCTCGCCGGTCTCGGGATCAGCAAAGGTGCCGGAGAGAATCTTCACCTCATCCGGCTCGCGGCGCTGCGTCGTGAAGCGCGACTGGCCGGGCTTGCGCTTGTCGAGGTAGAGCTGGATGTCCTCCGCCTTCAGCGGAAGGCGCGGCGGCGTTCCATCGACCACGCAGCCGAGCGCCGGCCCGTGGCTTTCGCCCCAGGTCGTGACGCGGAAGAGTGTGCCGAAGGTGTTGTAGGACATGAATGTTTATCGTCAGACGATGCTGATGTCGGGCGCGTCCTCGGCCTTCATGCCGACGACGTGGTAGCCGGCATCGACGTGATGCACTTCACCGGTGACGCCGGAGCCGAGATCGGAAAGGAGATAAAGGGCGGTATTGCCCACTTCCTCGATCGTCACCGTGCGCTTCAACGGCGAGTTCAGTTCGTTCCACTTCAGGATGTAGCGGAAATCGCCGATGCCCGAGGCCGCGAGCGTCTTGATCGGTCCGGCCGAGACGGCGTTGACGCGGATATTGTTGCGGCCGAGGTCGACGGCGAGGTAGCGCACGCTCGCCTCGAGGGCGGCTTTGGCGACACCCATGACGTTGTAATGCGGGATCACCTTCTCGGAGCCGTAATAGGTCAGCGTCACGATCGAGCCGCCATCCGTCATCAGCTTCTCGGCCCGCTGGCAGAGCGCGACGAAGGAATAGCAGGAGATCGCCATGCTGGCGGTGAAGTTGTCGAGCGTCGTGTCGACATAACGGCCGTCGAGCTCGTCCTTGTTCGAATAGGCGATGGCATGGACGAAGAAGTCGATCTTGCCCCATTCGGCCTGCAGCCGTTCGAAGAGCGCGTCGATGCTGCCCTG
>NZ_DATKFR010000287.1:0-6663 GCF_035511255.1 Parvibaculum sp. | reverse complement strand
TTGCCGGGGCCGAATTCCTCGACGGCGAAGTCGACGAAGGCGCGCACTTTGGCGGAGAGATGGCGCGTATGCGGATAGATCACGTGGAGCATCAGCGGCGGCGCCTGCCATTCGTCGAGGACGGAGAGAAGCGCGCCGGAGCGCAGGGCCTCGTAACTGATGAAATCCGGCGAGACCGAAAGCGCCTGCCCCGCCATCAACACCGCATTCGCCGCGTCGGCATTGTTGCAGAGGAGCGGGCCCTTCACCTCCACCTGAATGCGCTTGCCTGCACCATCCTGCATTTCGAGAAGTTCGGGGCGCTGCACCTGGCTGTAGAGGATGAAGGTGTGGTCGGCGAGATCGCGCGGATGTTTCGGCATCCCATGCTTTTCGAAATAGGCGGGCGTGCCGACGACGAGGCGGCGCACCGGCGCGAGCTGGCGCGCGATCAGGCTCGAGTCGACGAGCGGCGAGATGCGCAGCGAAACATCGAAGCCCTCCTCCATCAGATCGACGCGGCGGTCGTTCAGCTCGAGTTCGATGCTGAGTTCGGGATAGCGGGCGATGAATTTCGGCATCACCGGGCCTAGCTCGCGGATGCCGAAGGTCATGGGCGCATTGACGCGTAGCTTGCCGCGCACCGCGCCCTCGATGCAGACCGCGTCGCGTTCGGCCTCCTCGGCTTCCGCGACGATGCGGGCGGCCCGCTCGAAGACGACGGCGCCGGCCTCGGTGACGTTGAGCTTGCGGGTCGTGCGGTTCAAAAGGCGGATGCCGAGTTCGTCCTCAAGCATCGAAATCTGACGGCTCACCATGGATTTCGAGAGCTTCAGGGCCTCGGCGGCGGCAGTAAAGCTGCCCGTTTCGACCACCTTGGCATAGGCGGCGAAGGCATTGAGATCGATAGTCATTGGGCGCCTCAACGGAACAATCTGTTCCAGAAACAATGAATTGTTTCAGATGGCAATGCAAATAGATATAGCGCACCGAAACAACAGGCTCCGCGTATCGGGGCGTACCCACTGGAGGGGAAGATGACCGACAAGACCCGCGTTCTCGTGCTCTATCACAGCTCCTACGGCCATATCGAGAAGCTGGCCGCCGCCGTTGCGGCCGGCGCGCGCTCGGAAGCCGATGTCGAAGTCGATGTGAAGCGCGTCCCCGAGACGATGCCGGAAGACCTGATGAAGCAGGCCGGCATGAAGGTCGACCAGGCCGCGCCGATCGCCGCGCCGCATGAACTCGCCGAATACGACGCCGTCATCTTCGGCACGCCGACGCGCTTCGGCAACATGACCGGCCAGATGCGGACCTTCCTCGACCAGACGGGTCCGCTCTGGGCGAAGGGTGCGCTGATCGGCAAGCCGGGCAGCGTCTTCACCTCGACGGGCACGGGCGCCGGCAACGAAACGACGATCACCTCGTTCCACTCGACGCTGCTTCATCACGGCATGATCATCGTCGGCGTACCCTATGGGATCGCTCCGGAACTCTTCGACGTCTCGGTGACGCGTGGCGGCTCACCCTACGGCGCCAGCACGCTTGCGGGCGGCGACGGCAGCCGCCAGCCGAGCGAGGCCGAACTTTCGATCGCGACGAAGCAGGGTGCGCATGTCGCGCGCATTGCGAAGAAGCTCAAGAACTGACCCCCCGCGGAGCACCGTAAGCGTATCGCTCCGCGCCCCCGGCCGGCGCTCTCCCCCCGGCGCCGGCCGGGCGTAATTTCAAAGAGAGAAAGGCACATCATGATCGACGTCAGACCCTTCGACAGTCTCGGCGGTGCCAACCACGGTTGGCTCGACGCCAAGCATCATTTCTCTTTCAGCAACTACTACGATCCTGCCCGCATGGGCTGGGGCGTGCTGCGCGTCTGGAACGACGACCGCATCAAGGCGCAGTCGGGCTTCCCGCCCCACCCGCATCGCGACATGGAGATCATCACCTTCGTCCGCGAAGGCGCGATCACCCATCGCGATCACCTGAACAATGAAGGCCGCACGGCGGGCGGCGACGTGCAGGTGATGTCGGCGGGGCGCGGCATCCAGCATGCCGAATGGAACCAGGAGGATGGCGACACGACGCTCTTCCAGATCTGGATCGAGCCGCGCAAGAAAGGCATTTCTCCCCGCTGGGAGCAGGCCGAATTTCCGAAGACGGACCGCAAGGGCCAGCTCGTCCAGCTTGCGAGCGGCAAGCCCGACGCACCGGCGGAAGCGCTTTACATCGAGCAGGATGCCGCCATTCTCGGCGCCACGCTCGACAAGGGCCAGGAGGTGACGCACAGGCTTGCCGGTGGACGGCTCGCTTACCTCGTGCCCTCGAAGGGCAGCGTCACCGTCAACGGCGTGCTCGTGCCGGAACGCGCGGGCGCGGCCATCCGCGACGTGGATACGCTTGTCATCCATGCCGAGGAAGATGCCGAGATCGTGCTGGCGGATCTCCCGCCGGAGGAGTGAGACTACCCCCTCCCCCCTCAAGGGGGAGGGCTAACACCGAAAGAGGTCGTCATGGGATTGCTCGTGGACGGACAATGGCAGGACCAGTGGTACGACACGGGCAAGACTGGCGGACGCTTCGTGCGGAAGGATGCCGCCTTCCGCAACTGGGTGACGGCGGACGGCGCCGCCGGCCCGACCGGCGATAGCGGCTTCAAGGCGGAAGCCGGCCGCTATCACCTCTATGTCTCGCTCGCCTGCCCTTGGGCGCACCGGACGCTGATCTTTCGCAAGCTGAAGCGGCTCGACGACAAGATTTCGATCTCCGTGGTCGATCCGCTGATGCTTGAGGAGGGCTGGACGATCAAGGGCGATTATCCCGCCACCATTCCCGACACGCTCTATGGCAAGACGCGTCTCTACGAGATTTATCAACTCGCCATGCCGGACTATACGGGCCGTGTCACCGTGCCCGTGCTCTGGGACAAGGAGCGCCGGACGATCGTCTCAAACGAATCGTCGGAAATCATCCGCATGTTGAATTCGGCCTTCGATGCGCTTCCCGGCGTCGAGGCCTCGCTGGATTTTTATCCGACCGCGCTTCGCCCGGAGATCGATGCGATCAACGCCGCCGTCTACGACCGCGTCAACAATGGCGTCTACAAGGCCGGTTTCGCCACGAAGCAGGACGCCTATGAGGAAGCCGTGACGGCGCTTTTCGACGAACTCGATACGATCGAGGCTCAGCTGTCGCGCCAGCGTTATCTCGCGGGCGACCGGATCACCGAGGCCGACTGGCGGCTATTCACGACGCTGGTCCGGTTCGACGCGGTCTATCACGGCCACTTCAAATGCAATTTGCGCCGCATCGTCGACTATCCGAATCTGTGGAACTACCTGCGCGACCTATATCAGGTGCCGGGCGTGGCCGAGACGGTCAATCTCGATCACATCAAGCGTCACTACTACGGCAGTCACAAGACCATCAATCCCACGGGCATCGTTCCGCTGGGGCCGCTGCTCGACTTTTCAGCGCCGCATAATCGCGACCGCATCCAGCTTACTGGCGCGACGGCTGCATCACACGATTGACGTCGTTGATGGTCCGGTTCTCGTCATAGCGCACGCCCGTCGGCAGCTTCGCGTTGAAGGCCTTGAGCTGCGGATCGTTGCTTTGCGAAACGCCCTGCTCGACATAGGTGACGACGCAGCCCGGCGTATCGTTGCCCATGCGCGGGGTTGCGTTGCATTCGCGCATGGCGGCGCGCACCATTTTTAGATGTGCGTCGTTGAGCTTCGCGAGGGACACCTGATCGGTCGGCAGGACGACGCTGTCTCCGACCGGCTCCGCTGCATTCGCGGATCCAACAGGTGCGACGGCGAGCCCGACGGCCAGGCATATTGCGGCAATTCTTCCGTTCATTTCGATCTCCTGCGGCTCCCGGGTACTCGCCCGGCTGAACATCCATCAACAAAACGCTGGTCGTGCCGTTTTCGCTCCCTAAGATGAGCCAACCATAAAATCCGGGAGGAACGATGAGCGGCTTTTCCGACTACGACAAGTACGACGCGCTGGGGCTTGCGGAACTGGTGCGCAAGGGCGCCGTGAAACCGGAGGACCTCCTCGACGAAGCGATCGCGCGAACCGAAAAGGTCAATCCGAAAATCAATGCGGTCGTGCTGAAGCATTACGACAAAGCAAAGCGTCAGATTGCAGATGGCCTGCCGGAGGGCAAATTCAAGGGCGTTCCTTTTCTGTTAAAGGATCTTCATCTGCTGCTCGACGGCACGGTGACAAGCTTCGGCTCGGGCGCATTCAGAGACTACAAGGCCGACCACAACAGCACGCTGACACAGCGTTACCTCGATGCGGGCCTCGTCGTCTTCGGCAAGACCAATTCGCCGGAGTTCGGCCTCTCGGTGACCACCGAACCGCATCTCTATGGACCGACGCGCAATCCCTGGGACGTGACCCGTTCGGCGGGAGGCTCGTCCGGCGGCGCGGCGGCGGCGGTTGCTGCCGGGCTCGTGCCTTGCGCCAATGCGAGCGACGGCGGCGGCTCGATCCGCATCCCGGCTTCCGCCTGCGGGCTCTTCGGATTGAAGCCGACACGAGCGCGCACGCCGATGGGTCCAGATCGCGGCGAGGGCTGGGCCGGCATGTCGATCTCGCATGTGGTGTCGCGGTCGGTGCGCGACAGTGCGGCGATGCTCGATGTCACGCATGGGCCGGCGGATGGCGACCCCTATGCGGCGCCGGCCTTCACCGGCTCCTATCTCGAGGAAGTCTCGACGGCGCCGGGCAAGCTCCGCATCTCCTTCACGACGAAGCGCCCGAACGGAAGCCAGAGTCACAAGGACGTGGTGAAGGCGATCGAGGCGACGGCGAAACTCCTCACCGATCTCGGCCATCATGTGGAGGAGGCCGCGCCCTCCATCGACGTCGACGAGATGGCGAAACATCAGGGCACGATCATCGGCGGCAACGTCGCGATGACTCTCCGGAGCCGCGCGGCGCAACTCGGCCGCGACCTCGCCAAGGACGAGATCGAGAAGTTCACCCATCTGGTCACCGAACTCGCCAAGACACGCAGCGCCGCCGACTACGCCGCCGCGACGCTCTACATCCACCAGATGAGCCGTAAATTCGCGGCCTATCACGAACGCCATGACATCCACCTGTCGCCGACACTGTCGCTGCCGCCGGTGCCGCTTCGTGCGCTCGACACCATGTCGGACGACATCGGCGCCTATCTGGCCCTGAGCGCCGAATATGTGCCGAGCGTCGGCATCTACAACATGACGGGGCAGCCCTCCATGTCGGTGCCGCTCCACTGGAACGCCGGCGGCCTGCCCATCGGCGCGATGTTCACCGGACGCTTCGGCGACGAGGCGACGCTGTTCCGTCTGGCGGGTCAGCTCGAATCGGCGCAGCCCTGGGCGCAGAAGCGGCCCACGCCTTGAGGGAGCGGGGATAAGTTTTTCGATAAAAAAGTTTCGTCCACGGATGAAATGCCCCCTTGACCAGCGTGACGCTCCTTACCATCTATCCGGTTATCTCCAGGAGTGTGTCCGGTAAGTCATCCACGATTGCGTAGCGCTTTCGCGGCGCGTTGCCGCGCGTCCCGCCCAATGAATAGACCGAAGGAAGATCATGCGAATTCTCATCGTCTCGATCGCCGTCGTGCTTGTGCTCGCCATGGTTCTCGCGGCCGCCATCGCCTTCGACGCGCCGAAGACACCGCCCGTCATGCCCTCGGTCGCGAAGTCGCTCGATCACGTGGATTTCAGCGATCTGCCGGCGATGAGCCATTTCACCGCGCGGGACGGCACGGCGCTCGCCACCCGCGCCTATCCGGGCGATCCGGCACGGGTCGTCATCCTCGTTCATGGTTCGTCCGGGACCACGGCCAGCATGCATGCGGTTGCGCAGGCCCTGCATCGGGCCGGTGCCACCGTTTACGCGCTCGCCATGCGCGGGCACGACCATACGGGCCGGATGGGCGATGTCGATTATGTCGGGCAGCTCGACGACGACGTGGCGGATTTCGTCGCAACGCTCGGCGCGCGCAAACCCGGCGAGCGTCGCGTGCTTGTCGGCTTTTCGTCGGGCGGCGGCTTCGCGCTCAGGATCGCGGGCGGTCCCTATGGCAAGCTCTTCGACCGATATGTTCTCGTCTCGCCGTTTCTGCGCTACGACGCGCCGACGACGCGCGCGAATGGCGGCGGCTGGACGCGCGTGGCGGTTGCCCGCATTGCCGGCTTGACCGCGCTCGACCGTCTCGGCATTCACCGGTTCGACTATCTGCCGATCATCGCCTTCGCGGTCGCGCCGGAGATGATGCAGGTGCAGACGGCGTTCTACACCTACCGCATGATGCGCAATTTTCAGCCGCATGACGATTATCTCGGAGACCTTGCCCGCGCGCCGGCGCCGGTAGCGCTGGTGGTCGGCGAGAAGGACGAAATCTTCAAGGCGGACCGATATGCGCCGCTGCTGAAGCCGGTGCGGCCGGACCTCGCGGTCACGATCGTGCCGGGCGTCAACCACATGGGGATGATCGCGACGCCCGAAGGCACGCGGGCCATCGCGGCGGCGGCGCTGGCAAGGGATGAGGGCCCCCCACCCTAAAAATCCTTCGGATTTTTAGACCTCCCCTCCAAGGGGGAGGTAGGACTTACCAGAGGTCCGGCGCGGCCTCGCCCATCAGAAATTCCATGATGCGGGCGCGCGTGCCGCGCGTCG
>NZ_DATKFR010000286.1:0-2626 GCF_035511255.1 Parvibaculum sp. | reverse complement strand
ATCCGCGCGGCCATCCACGATCTCCTGAAAGATCGTCGTGTTGTCGGGATGCAGGATGACCGTCGCCGCGTGGATATGCGCGCGGGCGAATTTCTCGTTGGTCCCGCCCGGATTGACGACGAGGCGCACGCCCGGCCGGTCGATGTCGGCGAGCGTCTGGAAGCGATCCACGAGGTCGCAGCGTGTGATCGGCGTCTTGCCATCCATCAGCACCGGCGCCGAGAAGAGCCCGATGGCCGCCCGTGCCGGCGTCACTGAGACGCCGCCCATGGCGATGTCGAACTTTCCGGCCTTGAGGTCCGCCGAAAGCGTCGGCCAGCTCGTCCTGACGAAAACGGGCTTCACCCCGAGCGCCGCCGCGAGCGACCGCCCGAGATCGACGTCGAGACCCGAAAAGCTGCCCGCGCCGTCCGCCGCCGAGAAGGGCCGGTAGTCGCCCGTCAGCCCGATCCGCAGCGCGCCCGAAGCCCGGACGGCGTCGAACCGCGCTCCCGCGCCCGCCGGCAGGGGCAGGGCGAGCATCAGCAGACCCAGAAAAAGCGCCAAAAGCCGAAACCGCATCGCACCCACTCCATCCAAATTCATCCGACCGCGAGATTAACCCGTGCGGGGGTGGCCGGGGATAAGTCGGAATTTCGCCGTGCCGACAAGGGCTTCGCATCCCAGCCCCGGCGACGCCCCGCGCCCGTTACTGGACTGTTAGGGAGACCGCTGATAGAAACCCGCCCATGAAAGAGCGTCATTTGAGCCATTTTTCCATAGGGCCCGTGCGAATTAGCGGCCCGGCCTGCCGCTGAGGCCCCGAGGGGCCTTCCAGCGCTCGGGCCGGGACGTGAACCCGTGACGCAACCCCCGAACTGCCCGAGACCCGAAATGGCCAGCGACAGCAAGACGCCCGATTCCGCCGAAGCCCCCGCCCGCGATTACCGCGAAACGATCTTCCTGCCCGAAACGCCCTTCCCGATGAAGGCCGGCCTCCCGCAGCGCGAGCCCGAATGGCTCGCCCGCTGGGAGAAGATGGACCTCTACCGCCGCCTGCGCGAGGACGCCAAGGGCCGCGAGACCTTCATCCTTCACGACGGCCCGCCCTATGCCAATGGCGACATCCATATCGGCCATGCGCTCAACAAGACGCTGAAGGACATCGTCGTCCGCTCGCAGCAGATGATGGGCAAGAACGCGCCCTATATCCCCGGCTGGGACTGCCACGGCCTTCCGATCGAATGGAAGATCGAGGAGAAATACCGCAAGAAGGGCCAGAACAAGGACGAGGTGCCCGCGCTCGAATTCCGCCGCGAATGCCGCGAATTCGCGCAGCACTGGGTCGATGTGCAGCGCGAGCAGTTCAAGCGCCTCGGCATCTCCGGCGACTGGGACAATCCTTACCTCACGATGAGCTACGATGCGGAAGCCGCCATCGTCCGCGAGTTCCAGAAATTCCTGATGAACGGTTCGCTCTATCGCGGCTCGAAGCCGGTGATGTGGTCGATCGTCGAAAAGACCGCGCTCGCCGAAGCCGAGGTCGAATATCAGGATCACGTCAGCCGCACGATCTGGGTGAAGTTTCCTGTGGTCAAGGCGCCAGCCGATCTTGCCGGCGCGAAGATTGTCATCTGGACGACGACCCCCTGGACCATTCCCGGCAACCGGGCCGTCGCCTTTTCGAAGACCATCGAATATGGCCTCTACCGTGTCGAGACCGTGGAAGAGGGCAGTGGCGCCGAGGTCGGCGAATTGCTGATTCTCGCCGACGGTCTCGCCGACGAAGTCTTCAAGGCCGCGAAAGTGACCGCATGGGAACGCAAGCAGCCGCTTGACGTCTCGTCGATCGCGGCCTGCGCCCATCCCTTCGCCGGTCAGGGTTACGACTTTGAGGTCCCGGTCCTCCCCGGCGATTTTGTCACCGACGAGACGGGCACGGGCTTCGTCCATATCGCGCCGGGCCACGGCCAGGACGACTATATGCTCTGGGTGCAGAATTTCGGCCAGAAGGGCATCCCGGAAACGGTGAATGAGGAAGGCGTATATTATCCCGACGTGCCGCTCTTCGCCGGCAAGTTCGTGCTGACGCGTCAGGGCAAGGAAGGCACGGCCAACGCCGCCGTCATCGAGGAGTTGCTAAAGGCGGGCAAGCTGCTCGCCCAGGGCAAGCTCACCCATTCCTATCCGCATTCGTGGCGCTCCAAGGCGCCGCTGATCTTCCGCAACACCGCGCAATGGTTCGTTTCGATGGATGCGCCGATTGCAGAGGCCGGCGGGCGCAAGCTCCGCGAGGTCGCGCTCTCCGAGATCGACAAGACCCGCTTCGTGCCCGCGCGCGGCCGCAACCGCATCCACGCGATGGTCGAGGGCCGGCCCGACTGGGTGCTCTCGCGCCAGCGCGCCTGGGGCGTGCCGCTGACGATCTTCGTCCATAAGTCTGACGGTTCGCTGCTCCGCGACGACAAGGTCAATGCCCGTGTCGTCGAGGCGGTGGCCGCCGAAGGCGCGGACGCCTGGTTTGAAAAGCCGGTGAGCTATTTCTTCGAGGGCTCGAACCACAACGCGGACGACTACGAGAAAGTCACCGACATTCTCGACGTCTGGTTCGATTCCGGCTCGACCCATGCCTTCGTGCTCGAAGCGC
>NZ_DATKFR010000285.1:0-2408 GCF_035511255.1 Parvibaculum sp. | reverse complement strand
CGGGCGGTCGGTCAAATCCTTGATGTAGCGTTCGGCCATGTCCGGCACGCGGATATATTTGCCGCCGCCGGCTTCCTTGAAGGCGCCGGCCAGAACGATCTCCTTCAGCCGGCCCATCTCGTCGGGTCCGAAGGTCAGCGGTCGCTGCGCGCCCATCTTGACGCCGGTCCAGCCGTTCTCATTGTGGCTCGCCGTCACCATGGCGACGCATGGCACGTCGAGCGCGAATTGCGAGAAATAGGCGACCGGCGACAGCGCGAGCCCGATGTCGTGGACCTCGCAGCCCGAGGCGAGAAGGCCGATGGTCAGCGCGTGCTTGATCGAGGCCGAATAGGAGCGGTAGTCGTGGCCGACCGCGATCGCCGGGCGCACGCCCATTTCGTGGATCAACGTGCCGAGGCCGAGGCCGAGCGCCTGAACGCCGACGAGGTTGATCTGCTCGGGATAAAGCCAGCGCGCGTCATATTCGCGGAAGCCCGACGGGGAGACGAGGGGCAGCGCCTCGAAGTCGTAGGTGTTGGGCTTGAGGTCGGCGCGCGGTTTGGGAAGCATCCCTGTCTCCTTGATGGGTCGCATTCTGGCCCGCCTCTTATAGCGGGTCGGCACACTTGTTTGGATGTCGATTTTGGTTTGTTTGTGGCAAATCGGAGCAAAGCGGCCGGCTTAATTGGTCGCGCGACGATTACTCGCGGAGCACGAGCCGGTTCCCTTGAAACTCGAAGCCGCGCAGCTCGTTGAGGAAGCTCATGCCGAGCAGCGATTGTCCGAGCCCGCTCCGCGACACCGAGGCCCGGACGTTGCGCACCTTGATGTCGCCGATGGCGATCTCGTCCAGCGTCACGCGGGCGGCCATGACGGTGCCGTTCGCGGTGCCATAGGGCACGGTATAGGCGAGCTTGTCGAGGTCGAAGCCGAGGCGTTCGGCGTCCTCGGCGGTCAGCGCGACGTCGCTCGCGCCGGTGTCGACCATGAAGCGGACATGCGTGCCGTTGACGAGCGCATTGGCGCTGTAATGTCCGGAGAGGTCGCGCGTGAGATAGACGACGCCCGGCGCGGTCTGCACGGCGGCGCTGGGCGCGAGTTCGCCCATGGCGCGTTCGGCAAGCTGACCGCCAAGCCCCATGAAGTCGCCGCGATAGGAATAGGCGACGACCAGGATCATCGCGATGGCGACCCAGGCGAGCGCCTGTTTCAACGCCAGCCCCGCGCGCCCGCGCCAGCCGACGGCGACGCTCGAGCCGATCAGCACCAGCCAGACGAGCCCGTAGACGAGGCGCATCCGCCCGTCCTCTTCCGCCAGCGCGCCTGGAAAGCGGCTGTTGAGGAAGTAGAGCAGGGCCACGACCGCCAGCAGCAGCAGAGCCGCCCATGTCCATCGGTTGTCTCTCATGAGGGAAAGCCTAGGGTGAAGCGGTGACCAAGGGATGAAGACCTGGGGCACTAAACATCAACTGTCATCCCGGCGAAAGCCGGGACCCATAAGCGACAAATGCCGAGGTTCGCTGCCATGGATCCCGGCTTTCGCCGGGATGACAATATTAGATAGACGTTAGGGCTGGACGGGAATGAGGTGGCGCGCCCTTGATCCCGGGCGACAGGGCGCTATTTACGTGCTAGGTTGCAAAATCGACATTAATAACAATTCAGATCGGTGAAATGAGCGACGGCAAAGTCGTCAGGCTGGGCGGACGGGCGGCGGAGGATTTGTCCGCGCGCCTCGGCCTGCCTGCCTTCGTGCCCGGCTGGGTCTGGCTGGTCGGCGCGGGGCCGGGCGATCCGGGCCTGCTGACGCTTCACGCGGTCAACGCGCTCAACCAGGCCGACGTCATCGTCTATGACGCGCTGGTCGACGAGGCGGTGCTTTCCCTCGCGAGCCCGCGCGCGAAACTCGAATATTCCGGCAAGCGCGGCGGCAAGCCGAGCCCGAAGCAGCGCGACATCTCGACCCGTCTGGTCGAGCTCGCGCGGCAGGGCAAGCGCGTCCTCCGGCTCAAGGGCGGCGATCCCTTCGTCTTCGGACGCGGCGGCGAAGAGGCGCTGGCGCTGGTCGACGCCGGCATTCCCTTCCGTCTCGTGCCGGGCGTCACGGCCGGCATCGGCGGTCTCGGCTATGCGGGCATCCCGGTCACGCATCGCGACGTCAATCATGCCGTCACCTTCATCACCGGCCACATGGCGGGCGGCGAGGTGCCGGAACATCTCGACTGGCCGTCGATCGCCAGGGGCTCGCCCGTCATCGTGCTCTACATGGCGCTGTCGCATCTGCCGCGCATCGCTGATCTGCTCGTCTCCAACGGTCGGCAGGCGGACGAACCCGTCGCGCTGGTCTGCAACGCGACGCTGAGGGACCAGCAGGTGCTCGAAACGACGCTGGCGAGCGCCGCCGCCGATGTCGAGCGCACGGGCTT
>NZ_DATKFR010000284.1:0-4109 GCF_035511255.1 Parvibaculum sp. | reverse complement strand
GACAGGATACCGCCGCACCGAATTTCGGCCGCGATCCGACGCACGCGACGCCTGAGAAGAAGTAGTTTTCGCCTCGTTGAGGATAAAGGTCGCTGTCGAGTTGGCGTCAGGCTGTCTTCTGCTTGAGCCAATTCTCGTAGTGGTCAATCAACGTCTGTTCCGCGGGCCGATAACGAATACCCAACTCCTCGATGCTGCGGCGATTATCGAGCGTGAAGCGAATGCCCAAGTGGTTATTCAGAAATTTGGGCGTCAGGCCGAAGAAGGGCCCGATGAGCCGCATGAGAACATTCGGTATCTGCATCCGGGGAAGCAGATAGGGGCGGCGGTGCACCTTGCGCAGGACCTTCGCGATGTCGATGAACGAGATCATCTCGGCTGACGACACGATATAGCGCCCCTTTGCCGCCGGCAGCTTGGCGGCCGCGATATGGGCCGCCGCGACCTCGCGCACATCGACGGTCGCGAAACTCAGATCGGGCACGCCGTAGAAGAAGAGACCCCTCATCAACTCGTCGAGCAGGAAAAGACTGCCTGAATCCGAAGACGAGGTGAGCGACGGCCCCAGCACCAATCCCGGATTGATGCAGACGAGATCCCAGCGGTCTTGCGCGCCGGCGATCTTCCAGGCTTCCTTCTCCGCCATCACTTTCGAGTAGTGATATGGATTGTGGTCGAGGCTGCTCGTGGTGTTGAAGAAGGCTTCGGACAGAACGTGACCCGGCATCTCCAGGGCGTCGCTATAGTCGCCGAAGATGGCGCCGATGGTCGAGGTGAGCACGACGCGTTCGACCGTCGGGGCCTCGTTCGCCGAACCGAGCACGTTCCGCACGCCTTCAAGAGCCGGGCGGAGCATCTGCAGCTCGCCGTCGGTGATCTTCTCCTGCATCAGAAATGGCGAGGCGACATGATAGACGATGCTGCATCCCTGCATCGCCGCCCCGAACGAGCCGGGTTTCACGAGGTCGGCTTCGAAGAGCTGCAATCGGCCGGGATGGGCGGCTTGCATCTCCTTGAGCGGTCGGACCTTTCCGGTGTTTCCAAGACTTCGCACCGTGGTGTGCACGGTGTCGCCGGTTTCGAGGAGCTGCTTGATGAGCTCGCAAGCGATGTACCCACTGCCGCCCGTGACCAGGACCGTCTGCTGCATGTTGAAAATCCGTGCCGGGTGTGTCCTATAAGATAGTTATAACTACCATACTAGGCATGGCAAGAAAAAAAGCCCAAAGGCTTTTCCGACGGGCCCCGCGACGCCTCGGACGCTCACTTCAGAGCAGCGGTTCGATCTTCGCGACCAGCACGGGGCCGAGAAAGATCTTTCCTTCGGTGACGACGACCGGCACGCGCACGCGGCCTGGCTGGTTGCCCTGGAACTGCGCGAAGAGGCCGAGCCCGACTTTCGCGATGCGCGCATCTTTCTCGCTGACCACCCGGGCGTCGACGAGGGCCTGCAGCAGACCGGCATAGTCGGAAATCGCGGCCTCGAAGCGGCCTTGCGGGCGGCCTTCCGGGTCGAGAGAAAGTTCGCCTTGCGCCCACATGTCGAGCGGACCCCACTTCACCTGCATGTCCGACACGGTCAGCACGCCGCCCTGGGTCGTCCAGGCGCGGACGAATTCGGCGGGGCTGGCATTGGGCGTCGGCACGGCGTTCTTCAGCCGGGCCTGCGCGGCGAAGAAGGCAATATTGGAGCCGAGTGCGCGCGGGGCATCGGCTGCGTCGATCGCCATGTCGTCGCCCTGGAGGGCGATGTCGTAGCTGTCAGCCGCATCGAGGGGGAGCGGTTCGGCATTTTCGGGCGGCGCCGAGGGGCGGGTGTGAAGCTGCAACCGTCCGGCGGCGAAGCGCTCGCCGGTGTTCGGCGCCTCGCCATCCTTCAGCGCGACGAAATCGTTGATGTCGATCGCGAGGCGGCCGAAAGGTGCACCGGGAACATCGACATAGCTCGCCCAGGTTCCTTCCGCTGTCGCCCGGATCACATGCGCGGGCGCGCCTGGCCGCGAGACGTCGCGATACCGCAGTACCTGCTCGCCATCGACCTTGAGGACGACATGGCGCAGGCTGTAAGGCAGAAAATCGGCTTCGAGGCTCTCCGCCGACCAGGCCCAGCCTTCAGGCGCCCGCGGCGCGGAGATCGAGGGCGCGGTGAAGCCCGCCTCGATGCGATAGGGATAGCCCGAAATCGAAAGCGCGTTCCAGCCCACGGCCAGATTGCCGGCATGATGACGCGCGGCGAAGACTTCGATGAAATCGCGTGTCTTTCCCGCCATGACGTACCAGTAGGCGGACCATAGGGCGGCGGCCGCCACCAGCGCGAGGATCGGACCGAAAAGCCGCCAGCGGGAACGCGGCGCGAGCTGTGCTGCCTCGGGTGGTGTCGTCGTCATGGTGTCGATAAAATCCGCCGTCTGGTCATGGGAAGCAAGATGCAGGATTTATGGGTTTTTGGATATGGCTCGCTGATGTGGCGACCGGGTTTCGAGCATGAGGAAAGCCGTCCGGCATTGCTCAGGGGCTATCACCGGGGGTTCTGCGTCTATAGCCACGTCCATCGGGGCACACCGGAGCGGCCGGGGCTCGTCTTCGGGCTCGACGCCGGCGGTGCCTGTCGCGGCGTCGCCTTCCGCGTCGAGGCGGCGCGGGCGGGCGAAACGCGACGCTATCTGCAGGCGCGCGAACAGGTGACGTCGGTTTATGTCGAGACGATGAAGCCGGTCGAGCTCGTCGATGAAAAACGTCGCGTCGAGGCGCTTTGTTTCGTCGTCGACCGCAGGCATCCGCAATATGCGGGCGCGCTTCCCTTCGAGCGGCAGGTGGAACTGATCGCGGCGGGCGAGGGAAGCTCAGGCAAGAATCCGGACTATCTCGAGAGCACCGTCCGGCATCTTGAAGCGGCGGGGATTGCCGATCCCGAACTCAACCGGCTCTGGCAGGCCGTCGAAGCGCGTCTGCGGCAACCCGTGTGACACCGGTGAAATTCGCGAGGCTGGCGAGGGCGTCCCTGATCGCTGCCTTGCGGGGCTTGTCGAGTTTGATGCCGGGCTCCAGCCAGAAGCCTTTCACCTCCAGCCGGTCCTCGGCGCGATGGACCTTGATGTCGGCGCGGGCAACGAAGCGGGTGCCTTCGAGGATCGGCAGCACGTAATAGCCGTAGCGGCGTTTCGCCTCGGGCACGAAAATCTCGATCGTGTAGTCGAAGCCGAAGAGGCGTTGGCCGCGCTTCCTGTCGCGGATCGCCGGGTCGAAGGGTGAGAGGAGCCGCGTTCCCCGATGCGGATCGGCGAGCGCCGCAATATCGGCTTCGATCGAGGCGGGGGCGAAGGCATGGCGGTGACTGCCATCGGCGCTCTCGATGTTGACCTCGACGATCTCCCTCTTCCGCATCGCCGTCTTCGCCCAGTCTTTGGCTTCGGCGATCTCGATCAGATCGAAAAAGCCCGCGAGTTCGGTCGGCGTCGCAAAGCCGAGACGGGCCAGCGCCTCGCGGGCCGCCCAGTCGATCGTCTGCCGGCGCGTCGGCCGCGCCTTGCGCAGATCGTCGGGGATCACGCGTTCGGCGAGGTCGTAGACCTTCTCGAAGCCGTCGCGCCGCGCGATGGCGAGTTCGCCGGTGCGCCAGAGATATTCGAGGGCCGTCTTCGACGGCCCCCAGCCCCACCAGCCGCCCGCGCCCTTGTCGTCGAAATGACGGGTCGAGAGCGGTCCTTCCTTGCGGATGCGGGCGCGGACGCGACGGATCGTCTTTTCGGGCTCCGGCCCGAAGCGTTCGCGCCAGTTCGGATGGTCGATGCGCGCCTTCGCGGCGCGGAAGCGGTGATGCCAGTGCGGATAGAATTCCATCGGGATCAGCGAGGCGTCATGCGTCCAGTGTTCGAAGAGCGCACGGTGTCCGGCGTGAAGCTCGTCGAGGAATTCGCGGCGGTAATCGCCGGCGCGCGAAAAGAGGATCATGTGATGCGCGCGCTCGACCGCGTTGACGGAATCGAGCTGCACGAAGCCGAGACGGTGGATGAGCGCCAGCACATCGTCCGGCGTCAGCGCATGGTCGAGTGGCGCGCCGAGCGCATGGCGGTCGAGAAAGAGGCGGCGCGCATCGGCGTTGGCGATCG
>NZ_DATKFR010000283.1:0-1670 GCF_035511255.1 Parvibaculum sp. | reverse complement strand
GGCTCGACGAAGACCCGGATGCGTCCGCCGCAGGCGAGGCCGACTTCCCAGGCCTTTGCGTCGCTGACGCCATATTCGAGGACCTCGGGCTTGCCGCTCTCCATCGCGTCGAGCGCCCGGGTGACGACGTCGCCTTCGATGCAGCCGCCGGAGACTGAGCCTATGAAGGCTGCGTCGTCGCGGATGGCGAGCTGGCTGCCGACCGGGCGCGGCGCGGAACCCCAGGTCTCGATGACGGTGGCGAGCGCTACCCCATGGCCTTCCGCCTTCCAGCGGGCGGCCTGTTCGAGCACTTTCTCATGGTCGAATTCACGGCTGGGCGTGTCGGTCATGCAGCCCTCCTTTCGGGCTTCGCCGTGGCGGGCGCGCTCAGGGCGTCGATCAGCGTCACCAGCGAGGCGATGTTATGGACCGGACGGAACTCGTCGACATGCGGGAGGAGCGCCCTGATCCCCAGAGATTTCGGTTCGAAGCGGTCATAGCGCAAGAGCGGATTAAGCCAGATAAGGCGCTTCGACTGCCGGTGCAACCTTGCGATCTCGGGCCCGACGCCTTCGCCGGCGTCCCGGTCGAGCCCGTCGGTGACCAGCAGGACTACGGCGCCCTGGCTGAGGACGCGGCGGCCCCAGTCGACGTTGAAGCGATGCAGCGTCTCGCCGATCCGGGTGCCGCCGTCCCAGTCGCCGACGGCGGCGGAGACCCGGGCCAGCGCCTCGTCGACGTCCCGGTGCCGGAGTTCGCGCGTCACATTGGTGAGCTGGGTGCCGAACAGGAAGACATGCACCCGGTCGCGATCATTGGTCAGCGCATGCAGGAAATGGAGGAAGATGCGGCTATAGGCCGACATCGACCC
This sequence comes from Parvibaculum sp., assembly GCF_035511255.1. Taxonomy (GTDB): domain Bacteria; phylum Pseudomonadota; class Alphaproteobacteria; order Parvibaculales; family Parvibaculaceae; genus Parvibaculum. The sequence goes on along the minus strand of NZ_DATKFR010000283.1, from coordinate 817 downwards.
CGAAATGTCGCACAGCACGACGAGGGGCGGGCGGCGTTTCCGATAGGCGCGTTTCTTCAGCGGAATGATCCCGCCGGCCCTGAGCGTTGCCCGAAGCGTCGCGCGCATGTCGACGATCCGGCCTCGCGCCGAGGGCTCCGTCCGCCGGATGCGGGCCTCGTCGAGCGGCAGACGGAGCCTTGCGATGGTGGCCCTGGCCTCGGCGAGTTCGGCGGCCGTCATCTGCTCGAAGTCTTTCCGGCGCAGTACCTCGGCAGCGGAAAAGGTCTCGCTGGCGTCGATCTCGACGTCGGGTTCGTCCGGTTCGGGGTCTTTCGCGTCATTGCCAAAAAGGGCATCCGAAATGCGCCGGTTGGCTTTGTCGCGATCCTCGCCCTCGGGCGCCACGACCTCGGGCAGCATCAGCGCCATCATCCGCTCGAGGAGTTGCGGGTCGCGCCAGAAGACGTGGAAGGCCTGATCGAAGATCAGATGGTCCTCGTGCTTCTTCACCAGCGTCGCATGAAGCGTCCAGTAGAAGTCTTCCCGCGAGCGAAGCCCCGCCGCCTCCACCGCCGCAATCGCATCGAGCACCTGCTGCGGCCCGGCCTTGAGCCCGGCGCGCCGAAGCACCCGCGCGAAATGCACGATGTTCTCGGCGATGCGGCCTGAAGGTTGAGATATGCCCGTTTGAACGTTCGCCATCTAGCCCTCCCCCCTTGAGGGGGAGGGTTGGGAGGGGGGTAGGCTCCGGGCTAAGAAGAAAGAGTCTTTCGAAGAAGCCCCCCCACCCGGAACGCTGCGCGTTCCGACCTCCCCCTCGAGGGGGGAGGTAAAG
>NZ_DATKFR010000282.1:0-23765 GCF_035511255.1 Parvibaculum sp. | reverse complement strand
CCGCGCTACCGGGCGATTGCCGATCTCATCGGCGAAGCGATCGCCGAGGGCCGGCTCGCGCCGGGCACACGGTTGCCGCCCTTGCGCGACATCGCCTATGAACTCGGCGTCACCGTCGGCACGGTGGCGCGCGCCTATGCGCTGGCGGCGAACCGGGGACTGGTCGCGGGCGAAGTCGGACGCGGGACTTATGTGCTGGCGCGGGAAGAGCGCGCGCCGATGCAGGGCGTGGGCTCGGCGAGCTTCAACGCCATGGACGGCGCCGAGGTCGCGATGAAGGCGGCGCTCGCCGCGCCGGTCGGACAGGACGAGACGATGGGCGCCGCCCTGCGCGCGGTGCTCGACGAAGCCACGCACGAGGGAGCGTCGCTCTTCAACAACTATCTTCCGCCGGGCGGCGCGGCCGCGCATCGCGAAGCGGCGGCGCGGTGGATTTCCTATGGCCGCTTCGCGCCGAAGCCGGACGGGATCGTCGTCTCGTCGGGTACGCAGCAGGCGATCCTCGCCGCGCTCCTGACTGCGACGGAGCCCGGCGATCTCGTGCTCACCGAGGCGCTGACCTATCAGGCGATGATCGCGCAGGCCTCGCTGATGGGACGCCGCATCGCGCCGGTCGACATCGACGCGGAAGGCCTTGTGCCGCAGGCCCTCGAACGCGCGATCGAGGCGCAGCGGCCGCGCGCGATCTTCACGGTGCCGACGCTGCACAATCCGACGACGGCGATCATGGGCGTGAGCCGGCGCATCGAAATCGCAGGGATCGCGCGGGCGCACGGCCTCGCCGTGATCGAGGACGATATTTACGGCGCGCTGCTCGGCGAGCGGCCGCCGCCCCTCGCGCATTACTACCCCGAGGGCACCTATTACGCGACGAGCCTCGCGAAATCGCTGGGCTGCGGCTTGCGCATCGGCTTCCTCGTGCCGCCGCGCGCGAAGCTCGACCGCGCCCGCGCAATCCAGCATGGCTTCGGACAGACCGTGCCGCCGGTCATGGCGGAACTTGCGACGCGGCTCATCGTAAGCGGCGAGGCGGCGAGCCTCGTCGCGCGGCAGCGGGACGAGATGCTGGCGCGTCACGCCATTGCGCGCGCTGTTCTGGAGGGCCATGAAATACGCCACCACCCCGCCGCGCTTTACGTCTGGCTGCATCTGCCGGAAGCCTGGCGCGCGCATAGTTTCGTCGAGGCGGCGCGGCAGCGCGGCGTCGCCATCGCGGCCGGCGAGGACTTCATGGTGGGGCGTCCCGAACGTGCCGCGCGCCACGTGCGGATCGCCCTTGGCCAGCCGGCAAGCCGCGAGGCGCTGCGGCACGGGCTCGGCATCGTCGCGACGCTTCTCGACGGCGCGCCTGCGGACCTTGCGCCGCTTGCGTAAGAGCGCCCTCGTCCGCACGAGATGCCGCGATCTGTCCTGAAACGATCCGCTTACCGAGAAAATTCGACCGTGTGACCGACGCTGGCCAGACTCCTGTGGATAATTTTTTTCGGAGGGTGTTAGCTTTCAGCGGGAGGATACGATCATGGGATCAGCTTATCGCAGACGCCCCGCCCTCTTTCTTCGTCCGGCATGGCCCGACGAGGGCCCGCTCCTGTCGCGCCTCGCGATGAATTCCAAAGCCCGCTGGGGCTATGACGAGGAGTTCATGGCGCGCTGCGAAGCGGAGCTGACGGTGACGCCGTGGCGGATCGCAAGCGAGCGCTTCCGCGTGGCGCAGGCCGGCGAAAGGATCGCGGGATTTTCCGCCGTGGCGATGCGCGACGCGAAGGCGCTGGTGCAGGATCTCTTCATCGACCCCGAATTCGTGCGGCTCGGCGTCGGGCACCTGCTGCTGCGCGATCTTCTCGACCATGCGCGTCGGCATGGCGTGCGGCTCGTGCATGTCGAGGCGGACCCGAACGCGGCAAGCTTCTACGAACATGAAGGCTTCCGCCGGACAGGCGAAGTCCCCTCCGCGTCGATCGCCGGGCGGAATTTGCCGCTGATGGAGATGCGGTTTTCGTAAGCTGCGGTTTGCCGCCTACCCCCCTCCCAACCCTCCCCCTCAAGGGGGGAGGGCTTTTAGGGCGGGATGAGCGGATTTACAGTCTCACATGGCCAATGAACGAGCCCGCCGGTTACGACGAGATCAGACGGATGCGGAGCAACGACTCTGGTCCAGGCTGCGGCGCAACGCGCTTGGTGAGAATTTTCGCCGCCAGCATCCCATAGGCCACTACATCGTCGATTTCGTCTGTCTCGGACATCGGCTCATCGTAGAAGCGGATGGAGGCCAACACAGTCAAGACCGCGCACTGCACGATATCGCGCGGACCAAATGGCTGGAAAGTCGCGGCTACAAAGTCTTGCGCTTCTGGAACAACGACATTCTCGCCAATACCGACGGTGTCATCGAATTGATTGTCGCGGCTCTTAAGGAACGCTGACTAAAGCCCTCCCCCCTTGAGGGGGAGGGTTGGGAGGGGGGTGGCGGCTAGATGCCGAGCCTCAGCCCTACGCCTCTTCCTCGTCCAGCCCCTGCACCGTCCACGCATGATTGAGCGGGCCGTGGCCCTTGCCGAGGCCGGGGGCGGTGAGGATGGCCATGTGGACGTAGTCGCGGGCGGCTTCGACGGCTTCGCGCAGGTCCGCGCCTTGCGCGAGGAAGGCGGCGATGGCGGAGGCGAGCGTGCAGCCGGTGCCGTGGGTGTTCGGCGTTTCGATGCGGGGGGAGGACATCACTTCGAGCTGGTCCTGCGTCGCCAGCACGTCGAAGATCGTCTCGCCCGGAATATGTCCGCCCTTCAACAGAACGGCGTCGCAGCCGAGGCCGAGCAGCGCGTCGGCGGCGGCCTTCTGATCCTCGAGCGTCTCGATGCGGCGGCCGGTAAGCGCGGCGGCTTCTGGCGCATTAGGGGTGATGAGCGTCGCGAGCGGGATCAGCGCGCGCTTCAGCGCGACGACGGCGTCGGCTTGCAGGAGCGCCGTACCGCCCTTCGCGACCATCACCGGATCGACGACGAGAGCCGCGTCCGGCGCGCGCAGGCCGATCTCGTCGGCGACCATCTCGATGATCTCGGTCGAATGAAGCATGCCGGTCTTGACCGCGTCGGCGCCGATGTCGTCGAGCACGACGCCGATCTGGCCGCGCACGATGTCGAGCGGGACTTCGTGGATCGCGTGGACGCCCAGCGTGTCCTGAACGGTGATCGCGGTGATCGCGGTCGCGGCGTAACCGCCCAGCGCCGTCACCGTCTTGACGTCGGCCTGGATTCCGGCGCCCCCGCCCGAATCCGAACCCGCAATGATGAAGACGCGGCCTTGCATGGTGAGTTTTCCTGTCGATTTTCGTTGTGGGGCAGATGGAGGGGCTTTTTTCGCCCTCCCCTCACCCTGCTGCGGGTAAGGCTCGGGCTTTGCCCTCGCCAACCCTTCGCATCCCTCTCCCCTCCCGCCCCGGCCCTTCCGTCCCCACCCATGCCCGGGCGGGAGGGGAGAGGGAGGAGCGAACGTCAGTGAGCGGAGGGTGAGGGGTGGGCCGACGAGGCCCACCGCATCAATCACGCCGCATGGGCCTCGATCGCGGAGACGATGTCGTTGACGACGGCGCGGACGAGCGCGGCGTCGTCGCCCTCGCCCATCACGCGGATCAGGGGCTCGGTGCCCGACTTGCGGATGACGAGGCGGCCCTTCTGGCCGAGGCGGGCTTCGCCGTCGCGGATCGCCTCCACGACGTCTTTCTCCTTCAGCGGCTCGCCCTTGCGGAAGCGCACGTTCTTCAGAAGCTGCGGCAGCGGATCGAAGAGATGGCAGAGCTTCGAGACGGGTGCATTGCCGGCCTTCAGCACGGCGAGAACCTGAAGCGCGGCGATGAGGCCGTCGCCCGTGGTCGAAAAATCCTTCAGCACGATATGGCCGGACTGCTCGCCGCCGACATTGTAGCCGTTCTGGCGCATGTAATCGACGACGTAGCGGTCGCCGACCTGCGTACGCGCGAGGCCGAGGCCAAGCGAGGCGAGATAGCGTTCGAGGCCGAGATTGGACATGACGGTGGCGACGATGCCCGGCGCGGAGAGCTTGTCCTCTTCCTTCCAGGAGCGCGCGACGAGGCCCATGATCTGGTCGCCGTCGACGATGTGGCCGTTCTCGTCGCAGATAATGACGCGGTCGGCGTCGCCATCGAGCGCGATGCCGATATCGGCGCGGCGTTCGCGCACGGTGGCGCACATGCGCTCCGGCGCGGTCGAGCCGCATTCGTCGTTGATGTTGAAACCGTTGGGCTCCGTGCCGACGGCGACGACGTCGGCACCGAGTTCCCAGAGCACGGCGGGGGCGACCTTGTAGGCGGCGCCGTTGGCGCAATCGATGACGACGCGCAACCCGTCCAGCGTCAGATCCTTCGGGAAGGTGTGCTTCACATGCTCGATGTAGCGCGCCTGCGCGTCGTCGATGCGCTTGGCGCGGCCGAGCTCGCGCGGGCCCGCCAGATTGTCGGCGAGGCCGTTATCCATGTGGTGTTCGATTTCGAGTTCGACATCGTCGGAGAGCTTGAAGCCGTCGGGACCGAAAAGCTTGATGCCGTTGTCCTCGAAGGAATTGTGCGAGGCGGAGATCATCACGCCGAGATCGGCGCGGAGCGAGCGCGTCAGCATTGCGACGGCAGGCGTCGGCAGGGGACCGAAGAGGAACACGTCCATGCCCATCGAGGTGAAGCCGGCGGTCAACGCCGGTTCGAGCATGTAGCCCGAAAGGCGCGTGTCCTTGCCGATCACGACGCGATGCTGATGCTCGCCGCGACGGAAGACGCGCCCCGCGGCCATGCCGACCCGGAGCGCCGTTTCGGCGGTCATGAAGCCGGTATTGGCGGTTCCGCGAATGCCGTCCGTACCAAAATATTTACGCGACATGAAAGGTCATATCCCCGTGTGTCCCAAAACCGGTCAGCGTCCCGACAGACGCCGCCTCCCCCCGCCGCGCTGCAAATATAGGGCCTTATCGCCGCAACGCAGTTAACGAATTCTTGCTGAATCTTTCAGCTTCGCCCCTTCAGGGCGGCGGCGACCGCGAGCGCATCCCGGAGGGGAGCCGGCTCATGGGTACGAATGAAATCGGCCCCTTTCATGGCGGCGATGAGTTCGGCCGCAAGTGTCGCGGCGCCGGCTTCGCCGGTCGCGCGGCCCGTGACCGCACGGAGGAAAGACTTGCGCGAGACCGAGACGAGAAGCGGCAGGCCGAAGCGCCCCCTGATCTCGCCGAGCCGCCCCAACACGCCGAAGGAGGTTTCGGGCCGGGGGCCGAGGAAGAAGCCCATGCCGGGATCGAGCACGATGCGGGCACGGTCGATGCCCGCCGCTTCGAGAGCGGACAGACGGTCGCCGAAAAAGCGGCAGATATGCTCGACGATGTCGCCGGGCGGCGACTCGCGACGATCGGCCTGGCCCTGCTGGATCGAATACATGACGACGAGGCGGGCGGACGAAGCGGCCAGCGCCGGATAGAACGCGGGATCGGGGAAGCCCCTGATGTCGTTCAGCCAGGGAACGCCGCGCGCGAGAGCGTAGGCTTGCGTCTCCGGCAGATAGCTGTCGATGGAGATTTCGACACCGTCGGCGAGCAGCGCGTCGAGGACGGGCGCGAGGCGGCGGATTTCCTCCGCCGCCGACACGGGCGCGGCATCCGGGTTGCTGGAGGCGGGACCCAGATCGACGATGTCGGCGCCTTCCGACACGAGGGTGCGGGCATGGGCGATGGCGGCTTCGGGCGCGAGGAACTTTCCGCCGTCGGAGAAGGAGTCCGAGGTGATGTTGACGATGCCGAGGATTTTCGGGCCGGGGATTTTCGGGCCGGCGGATTTTGGCGCGGGAGCTTGCATGAGGGCTTTCTAGCACGCCGCTCCGCGCGCCGGGAAGAAAGCCGTCAAACACCCTGCATGGCGTCGCCGGATGCCGCTCGACGCGCCGTCCGCCGGAAGGGCAGCAGGAAGACTTTCCAGTATTGCTCCGAGCGGGGATAGAGGGCGGGCTCCTCGACGCCGAGGCGCGCGGGCAGGACGCCCGGACGGTAGACGAAGGTGCCGAAGACGATGTCCCAAAAGGGCGTGACGACACCGTAATTCTTGCTCTCGTCGGGCGCGGCGCTGTGGTGGAAGCGGTGAAGCTCGGTCGAGACGAAGAGATAGTTCATGAAGCCGGCCCGCACATCGAGATTGAAATGCGAGAAGAGGCCGCCGGTGACGGTGATGACCGAGAAGAGAAAGATCGCGTCGGCGTTGAAGCCGATGAGCTTGATGAGGCCGATGTTGATCGCCTGGCGGACGAGAAGATCGTTGAGCGGATGGGCCGCCGGATGCATCAGCACATAGACGCGGTCCGGCAGGTGATGCGCAACGTGAAGACGCCACATGAAACCGCCGAGCGGCCATGAGGTCTCGTGCATCCAGCGATGCACCCAGTACTGCACGAAGTCGAAGACGAGGATCGCGAGCGGCACGGCGACATAGAGCGGCAGGTCGGCGACCGGGCCGGCCCCGGCGCCCGCGACGTGAACGGCGAGGACGGCGCCGATGGCGCTCGCCGCCGCGCCCGTCGCGACGCCGGAGGCGATGTATTTGGCGTCGCGCAGGAAGCTGCGGAAGGTCATGCGCCATTCGGCTTTCGCGGGGAAGACCGCTTCGAGGAGGATGAGCGCGACCGCCATGGTGCCGATGATGATGCCAGTCGCCATGCCGAGATCCCAGCCCCGGTCGAGCGCGAGAAGCGCGACGCCGATCGCGCCGAAAAAGAAGAGCGGATAGACGGCGCGCGCGACGAAATATTCCGTCCGCGAGATTTTTCTCTCAACGTTTTCCATGGGGCTTCTCCTTTCGGATTCCGGGCGAGGGTCGCGGTTCGAGCGCGGGCCACAGGGCGTCGATGGCGGCGAGCGCGCGGGCGTCGCCCGCCTCGCGGTCGTAGATGCCGAGATGTTCGAAGAGCACGACGCTGTGGAGCGCGGCGACGACGAGGTCGGCGCTTGCCTGCGGGTCGGGGCAATGGACGCGGCCCGCCTGGGCCTCGCGGGTGAGCCAATGGGCGAGCGCCCGGATGAGCGTCGCGCCGGGATTGCCGCCGCCATGGGCGCGGGCGATTTCGGCGAGCTTGAATTCGGGATGGGACATCATCACCAGCGCCGAGCCGATCGCCTCGCGGAAATAGACGAGCGCACCGCGCGTAATGGCGGCGAGCGCCGCGCGGGCGTCCGGTGCATCGGCGGCGGCGCGCAGCACCAGTTCCTCCGCCGCGAAGGACGGCGGCATCATCGCCTTGAAGAAGAGCGCGTCACGCGTGCCGAAGCGCTGGAAGAGGGCCGCTTCCGAAATACCGGCGCGGCGCGCGATCTCCTTCGCCGCGCCGACGGGGCCGCGCTCGAGGAAGACCTCGCGGGCGGCGGCGAGGAGGTCGGCATCGTCGATTTTCTTCGGGCGGCCCATGGCCCCTCGGCTCATTTATTTGTGAGTAGTCACTTATAAACAAGTCGGGAGGGCTTGTCCAGGGGCGCCCCGTTCAAAGGCCGTCGATCAGAAACCCGCGGACGAGCTGGTCGATGAAGGTATCGAGTTCGCGGCGACCGGCACCGGCGAACTGCATCAGGGCGACCGTATGGCCGCCGCCGATATAGAGGCGGGCGGCGGCGCGGATGTTGAGCCCTTGCGGCATCAGCCCTTCCCGCTTGCCCCGCGCAAAGACCTTCTGCGCCATGTCGTGAAGCTGCTCCAGCACGTCGAGGTAATGCGGCCAGACATCGGCGCGGACGCCCGTGCTCCAGTCGAGCCAGACCTTGATGAGATCGGGCCTCTCGACCGCCGTGTCGGCGAAGCGCGCGGCGAGCGCCGTCAGCAGATCGGGAACGGGGGCCTTGCGCAGAAGCGACATCGTCGCGACCTCGATCAGGAAGGTTTCGACCTCGCCAAGCACGGCGGCGACCAGGTCCTCGCGGGTGCGGAAATAGGAATGGACCGCCGAGACGGAGACCCCTGCCCGCTCCGCGACATGGGAATGCGTGGCGCGGGCGACACCGTGCTCCGCAAAGGCGGCCAGCGCGCAGGCGAGAAGCTGGGCGCGGCGCTCCTCCGGCAGGAGGCGGGTGCGGATTTTCGGATGGCCTTGCCGCTTGCCGGCTTTCGATTTCAAGGGAGCGCCTTCTCATCATGTCGAACGGGGCCGGAGTATAGGCGGAAAGCCGGGCTCGCTGGAACGGGCCAACGCCCGTCAAAATCCCGTATTGACTCTTCACGCAGTTGCTATTGATACTTTGCTCAATAACGAAGCCGGCGGGGAGCCGGCCTGGACAAACGGGAGGAAGACCATGGCCATGGCCGCTCGGATGGCGGAGGGCATCGACGCCCTGCCGCTCGACAGGATCGACGTCAGCAATCCCGATCTCTTCCACGACGACACGGTGGGCGCCTATTTCGCGCGGCTTCGGAGGGAAGATCCGGTGCATTACTGCGCCGAAAGCGCCTATGGGCCCTACTGGTCGGTGACGAAATACGCCGACATCATGCATGTCGACACCAACCACCAGATCTATTCCTCGGAAGCGACGCTTGGCGGCATCGTCATCGACGACGCGCTGCAGAACGGCGGCGGCGAGGAAGGCGGCATCAGCTTCTCGAACTTCATCTCGATGGACCCGCCGCGCCACGACGCGCAGCGCAAGACCGTGAGCCCGATCGTTGCGCCAGCCAATCTCGCCAGGCTCGAGGGGACGATCCGCGAGCGCGTGGCGCGCGTACTCGACGGGCTGCCCCTCGGGGAGGAAATCAACTGGGTCGAGAGGGTCTCGATCGAACTCACGACGCAGATGCTGGCGACACTGTTCGATTTTCCGTTCGAGGAGCGGCGGAAGCTGACGCGCTGGTCGGACGTCGCGACGGCGGCGCCCGGAAGCGGCATCGTCGACAGCTGGGAGCAGCGCACGAACGAACTGATGCAATGCGCGGTCTATTTCCAGAACCTCTGGAACGAGCGCGTCAATGCGAACGAGCCGGGTTCCGATCTCATCACCATGCTCGCCCACTCGCCGGCGACGCGGAACATGCCGCCGGAGGAATTCCTCGGCAACATCCTGCTTCTCATCGTCGGCGGCAACGACACGACGCGCAACTCGATGACGGGCGGCGTGCTCGCCTTCCACAAGAATCCGGCCGAGTTCGCGAAGCTCAAGGCGAACCCGGCGCTCCTCGACAGCGCGGTGCCGGAAATCATCCGCTGGCAGACGCCGCTGCCGCATATGCGCCGCACGGCGCTCGTCGACACCGAGCTCGGCGGCAAGACCATCCGGAAGGGTGACAAGGTCATCATGTGGTATCTGTCGGGCAATCGCGACGAGGAGGCGATCGAGCGACCTGAGGACTTCATCATCGACCGCGCGCGGCCGCGCCAGCATCTCTCCTTCGGCTTCGGCGTTCATCGCTGCGTCGGCAACCGGCTCGCGGAATTGCAATTGCGGATCCTGTGGGAAGAAATCCTTGCGCGCTTCAGCCGGATCGAGGTGCTGGCCGAGCCCGAACGCACGCGCTCGAATTTCGTGCGGGGCTACGTGTCCCTGCCGGTGCGCCTCCACGCCTGAGCGGAGACGCGCGAACGATCTCGACGGACTGGTTCCAAGGCTGCCGGAGAAGCAGCACTGAATCGGGAGGCGTCCGGGGAAATGGGAGGCTCTTTGAGCCTCCCATTTTATTTGCTCAACTGCCGGCGGGCGCCGGTGTTTTCGGTGTCGTTCCCATCAGTCGCGCGACCGTCGGTTCGATGGCGGCGGCCATGGCGGCCTGGCCGCGCGCATTGGGATGCAGCTCGCGGCCTTCCGGCTCGACGTAAAGCGCCGGGTCGGGGGCGCCGTCCTTCAGGAAGACGTGGCCGATGTCGAGGAAGGTGACGACGTCACTTTCCTCATAATGCGCGGCAAGCTCCGCGTTGATGCGCGCGTCGGCGCGGATCTTCGCGAGGGAGCGGCCGCTCGGCAGGATGCCGAGGAGCAGGATTTTGGTACGCGGCAGGCGCGCATGGATCGCGGCGACCACGGCGTCGATGCCCGACACCGTGTCGGCGGCGGAGGCGCCGATGTTGGTGTCGTTGGTGCCGATCAGCACGATGGCGAGCTTCGGCGCGATGCCGTCGATTTCGCCTTGTTGCAGGCGCCAGAGCACGGACGAGGTCGTGTCCATGCCGTAACCGAGATTGAGAGCATGACGGTCGCCGTAGAAGGCATCCCAGACGGGCTTGTAGTTTTCGGCGGGCTTCGCCGACGCGCGGTCATAGTTCTGGGTGATGGAGTCGCCGATGAAGACGAGATCGACCGGCGTTTCGAGCGCCGCGCGCTTCTCCGCCATGCGTTCGGGCTGGACGAAGAAAGGCGTTCGCGCCAGAGGCGGCGGGTCGCCGGCGACGACGCGATGCGGCGCGAAGCTCGGCGGCTCGACCAGCGCCGGCGGTAGGCTCGCGCAGGCGGCGAGGAGGAGCGGCAGCGTCAGAACCGCGAGTCTGCGCCATATCCACGTCATCGTCTCTCCGTCGTCGATATTCGGCATGAAAAAGGGAGGCCGCGGGGCCTCCCTTTATAACGTGTTTTCGTTCGGCCTCAGTGTCAGGCGCCGTGCGGCTCGGGCGAGACGCCGGGGCCGGTTTCGGCCGGGCGGCCGGTTTTCGGCACCGACGAGACCGGGCCGGCTTCGGGCTTCACGGGCTCGCCGCGCTCGCGCACCGGGGGCTCGCCTTTCAGCAGACCCTTGATCTCCTCGCCGGAGAGCGTCTCGTATTCGAGCAAGCCCTTGGCGATGGTGTGCAGTTCATCGAGGTGATCCGTGATGATCTGCTTGGCCGTCGAATAACCTTCCTCGACGATGCGGCGGACTTCGCCGTCGATGGCGCGCTGCGTCTCTTCCGACATGTTCTGCTGGCGGGAGACGGAGTGGCCGAGGAACACTTCTTCCTCGTTCTCGTGGTAGGCGAGCGGCCCGAGCTTGTCGCTCATGCCCCAGCGCGTGACCATGGCCTTGGCCATCTTGGTCGCCATCGAGATGTCGGACGACGCGCCGGACGTCACCTTCTCGTGGCCGAAGATCACTTCCTCGGCGATGCGTCCGCCCATGGCGACCGCGAGGTCGGCCTTGAGTTTTTCGCGCGTCACCGAAACCTGGTCGCGTTCCGGCAAACGCATGACCATGCCGAGCGCACGGCCGCGCGGGATGATCGTCGCCTTGTGAACCGGATCGGACGCCGGCATGTTGAGAGCGACCAGCGCGTGGCCACCTTCGTGATAGGCGGTGAGGCGCTTTTCTTCCTCGGACATGACCATCGAGCGGCGCTCGGCGCCCATCATGACCTTGTCCTTGGCGTCCTCGAATTCCGACATGGTGACGAGACGCTTACCGCGACGCGCCGCCATGAGGGCCGCCTCGTTGACGAGGTTCGCGAGATCGGCGCCGGAGAAGCCGGGCGTACCGCGCGCCAGCGTGCGCGGATCGACATCCGGCGCGAGCGGCACCTTCTTCATGTGGACCTTCAGGATCTTCTCGCGGCCGACGACATCCGGGTTCGGCACGACGACCTGACGGTCGAAGCGGCCCGGACGCAGCAGCGCCGGATCGAGCACGTCGGGACGGTTCGTCGCGGCGATCAGGATGATGCCTTCGTTCGGCTCGAAGCCGTCCATCTCGACGAGCAACTGGTTCAGCGTCTGCTCGCGCTCGTCATTGCCGCCGCCGAGACCGGCGCCGCGATGACGGCCGACCGCGTCGATTTCGTCGATGAAGATGATGCAGGGCGCGTTCTTCTTGGCCTGCTCGAACATGTCGCGGACGCGGCTCGCGCCGACGCCGACGAACATTTCGACGAAGTCGGAACCCGAGATCGTGAAGAAGGGCACATTGGCTTCGCCGGCGATGGCGCGGGCGAGCAGCGTCTTGCCGGTACCGGGCGGTCCGACGAGCAGCACGCCTTTCGGAATGCGGCCGCCGAGGCGCTGGAACTTCGCCGGGTCGCGCAAGAATTCGACGATCTCGGTGAGGTCGTCCTTGGCTTCGTCGATGCCGGCGACGTCGTCGAAGGTGACGCGGCCGTGACGTTCGGTGAGGAGCTTGGCCTTCGATTTGCCGAAGCCCATCGCCTTGCCGCCGCCGCCCTGCATCTGGCGCATGAAGAAAACCCAGACGCCGATCAGTAGCAGCATCGGGAACCAGGAGACGAGCGCGCTAACGAACCATGGAACGCTCTCCTCGGCCGGCTTCACCGTCACCGAGACGCCCTTGTCGTTCAGCCGGTTGACGAGTTGCGAATCCGCGAGCGCCGTGGTGCGGAAGGTACGACCGTCGGCGAAATGACCGACGATCGTGTCGCCGGTGATCGTCGCGTCGCGCACATTTCCGCCATCGACCTCGGAGAGGAAGCGCGAATAGTTGACGTCCGTCGACGCGCTTTGCTGGACCGGGCTCTGGAAGAGATTAAAGAGCGCCACCAGAAGCAGCGCGATGATGACCCAGAGAGCGAGATTCTTGAAATTGGACAACGGCCTGACCTTCTGTCACCTGACGGACATCTAAGCGGGTCTCTAGCAGGGGCCATGCCAGACTGTTAACCGGCCGCCACTGCTCTTGAGAACTTCTAATCTAGGAAGAAGATAGGGTTCTTCCGGAGGTTTACCAAGTGCCGTTTCCCTCAATCCCGCCATCTCCCCGCCGTTTGAGTGTCGCAGCGCCGCGTAAAGAGGTGGTTACGGCGGCGGCAGGAGCCCCCGCCCGGTCGGCGCCACACTCACACGGAGGCCGGCGGGCACGATCCCGATATGGGGCACGGCAAGAAGATCGCCCCCCTTCCAGAGCGCCGGAAGCGCGGGCAAGGCCGATTTCGGAACGCCTATTGGCGGTTGCCCCCTTTTTTCCAGAACAGCAAGACTTCCAAGGGCTGCGAGACCGGCGGCGCCGAGCGCCCGCCACTCCGCTCCGCTTGCCGCGCGCGGCAAAGTCTCGACCTCAATGACGAAACGGCCGTCCCATAATCCTGCCTCGCCCGGCCTCAAACGAAGCGGCGGGGCTTTCAGGGCGGCGGCGGGCTCGCGCGTCGCGAGAAGCTCTCCCCGGCTCACCGAAAGCTTGCAGCCGTGGAGCGTCCGGCCACGGCCGAGCGTGCCGTCCACGAGCGACGCATGGATCGCGACGAGCGCGTCGAAACGCGGCGGATAATCGGCGCCGGCCACGCATTTCAGGATTTCGGCGAGGGCACGGAGCGCGATTTCATCGGGCGTTCCGGCGAGCGCCCGCGCGTCGGCGACGACGAAGCCTTCCGGCGCCAGACGCGCATGGGCGGCAAGCAGGGCCTGCGTCTCGGCTTCGAGAGCGGCGCGGACGCGGGCCATATGTGCGGCGGTGGCGGCGAGACGTTCGGCGCCGAGGCCAAGAGGTGCGAGGTCCCGCAGGATGCGGCGCGCCTTCACGCGATCGAAGCGGAGATTGTCGTTGCTCGGATCGTGGATCGCTTCGAGTTTTTCTTTCGCAAGCGTCGCCGCGAGACGCGCGCGTGGAAAAGACAGAAGCGGGCGCAGGAGACGGAGGGGCGGCGCGCCGGGCAGGTCGCGCGCGGGCGCCATGGCGGCGAGGCCATCGACGCCGCTGCCGCGCGCCAGACGCAGCAGAAAGGTTTCCGCCTGATCGTCGAGGTGGTGGGCGACGAGAAGATCGCCGATGGCTTCGGCGCGGGCGGCCTCGGCGAGGAGGCGATAGCGGGCCTCGCGGGCGGCAGCCTGAAGCCCCGTCTTCGGTTTCTCACCTTTCCAGCGGAGGATGCGGTGGCCGACGCCGAGGGCTTTCGCCATGCGCGCGGCGGCGCGGGCTTCGCGCGCGGATTCGGGGCGCAACCCATGATCGACAGTGAAGGCCGTGAGCGTCGCGCGCTTTCCGGCCTTCGCCCAGCGCGCGGCGAGGAAGAGCAGCGCAAGAGAATCCGGTCCGCCGGAAAGCGCGACCGCGATACGGCTCGACGGCGCGAGCGCGGCGAGGCGCGCGGCAAATTCGGCGGCGGCGATGGGCTTGCTGTCGGGAGGTGCATTCATGCGCGGATCATGGCGCGGGGGGAGAAGAGATGCCAGTGCGGGGCTTTCGACCGCGTTTTCCGAGGGCCGTTCTTCCCGCTCCCCACCCTACTTCGGCTAAGGCTTGGGACAAGCCCAAGCCAAGCCTTCGTATCCCTCCCCTCTCCCGCCCGAGTCTCTCCGTACCTCGATGAGTCCGGGCGGGAGAGGGGAGGGAGGGACCCGCTGTCGTCAGACAGCGGGAGGGTGGGGAGGCGGAAGTACCGCTTGCTGGTCAGCAGCCGGCCTTCTGGCGTTCGAGCTTGTTGCGGGCGACGACGGCGGGGGCGGCCTGCGGGAATTGCTCTTTCAACTGACCGAAGGTGGCGCAAGCCGCGTCCTTCTGACCGAGCTGCGAAAGCGTCATGCCGAGTTTCAGCAGGCTGTCCGGAGCCTTGGGGCTTTTCGCATAGGTGGTGTAGCCCTTGAGGAAGCTGTCGGCGGCGTCCTTGTACTGGCCCTGCACGTAATAGGTTTCGCCGAGCCAGTATTGGGCGTTGCCAGCGAGCGCATCCTTCGGATGTTCGGCGAGGAACTGCTTCAGCCCGTCGCGCGCCTGCGGGAACTGGCCGCGCTTCAACAGGTCGATGGCGAAATCATACTGGACCTGGGGAGTGCCGGTCGGAAGCGTGACAGTCGGCGCGGCCGACGATTGCTGCGCGGCAGCCGGAGCCGCGGGCGCGGCGCCGGGCGGTGTCAATCTGGTGGGTGCGCCGCCGCCCTGCGGAACGTCGCCGGGCTCCTGAACGGGCCCGGCGCCAGGCGCTGGCGCGGCGCCGCCCTGACGCATGTCCTGGAAGCGCAGATCGACGTCGCTCTTGAAGTTCTGAAGGTCCTGCGCGGTCTGATCGACGCGGTGGCTCAACTCCTCGACACGGCCGGTCAGACTGCGGAGCTGTTCCTCGATCTCGCCAAGGCGGGACTGCGCATCCGCGGACATGCCGCCGCCGGACCCGCCGGAGCTGCTTCCGCCGCCGTAGCCGCCGCTCTGGATGTCGCCAACGGTGTTCTCGAGACGATCGAGGCGATTGTTGATGGCGCGCAGGTCCGAATCATCGGCCGCGGCAGCCAGCGGCAGCAGGACGGGCATTCCGACAAGGGCCGCGAGGCCCGCCGTCACGAGGATGTTGGCTTTTGTCACCTGATCCGCCTCAAGATATTTTCGTACGATCGCATTTCGATGAAGGCCGGCACACGCCTCGCGACGCCCGAGGCTCAGCCATGGTAACGAGAACTGCGACTAAAATGGGGCGCCCTCCGCCTGCGGCCTTCAGCCGCCGGAACGGGGCCCGACCCTACCCCCCGAAACACAGAAGCGCCCTCCCGCAATTGCGGAAGAGCGCTCCCGGTAATCAGGTCCGTCAGCCGATTAGCTGCCGGCGCCCTCGGCAACCACCGTCACAGCGCGGCGATTCTGGGCCCAGCAATCCTCGTTCGACTCGAGGCACACCGGACGCTCCTTGCCGTAGGAGATCGTCTTCAGGCGCGAGGCGTCGATGCCAGCGGCGACGAGGAAGTCCTTCGCGGCGGTGGCGCGACGGCCGCCGAGCGCGAGGTTGTATTCACGCGTGCCGCGCTCGTCGGCATGACCTTCGATCGTGAAGGTCAGGTTCGCATACTGCTTCATCCAGGTGGCCTGGCGCGTCAGCGTGGCCTTGCCTTCGTCCTTCAGCGTCGACTTGTCGAGGTCGAAGAAAACGCGGTCGCCAACGTTGGCGACGAGGTCAGCCTGGGTGCCGGGCTGAACGGTCGACGACGAGGACGAGGACGGGGTGGCGCTGGCAGTCTCGTCAGTCGAGCTGCAAGCGGCAACCATCAAAAATGCTGCGGCCACAGCGGCGAACCGGAGGCCTGCATACGGGGACTTCATTCGGGTGCTCTCCTTTTAATCTCTGCGGCCAAAGGTGCCTCAGCGTTCCCTTATTTACTGTTGCATGCCAAACATCCCAAGCAAAAAAGGGTTTCCTTCTTGCCGGGAAGTCGAGGCTCTACAAAGTGGCCCGAAGTTCGTCCGAACCATGACACGCCGCCCAGAAATTGGCCGACGCTGGGGTTGCCGTACCGCAACAAAATACTAGCTGCCGACCCAAAAAGAGGCAAGAACCATTGGGTTGCCTGCGACTTTTCAGCATGCGGCTCGTGACATTTTTGCATCTATTCACACCGGATTCGATCGAATTCTCGACCGAACCCGGCGTGAGCGCCCATGCGACGAATGCGCAGTCCCCGGATTACTGGATGCGGGGCGACCAGGCGGGGTCGGAGGCAAAGGTCGGCGTCGGCACCGGGCGCTCGTTGCGGCCCGTCAGATCGACCGACCAGAGCGAGGGGCCGCCCTGTGCGCCGCGCGTCTCGCGGAAGAACATCAGCACCCGGCCATTGGGGGCCCAGGTCGGGCCTTCATTGTGGAAGCCTTCGGTCAGGATGCGATCGCCCGTGCCGTCGGGCTTCATCACGCCGATGACGAACTGGCCGCTGATCATCTTGGTGAAGGCGACGAGGTCGCCGCGCGGCGACCAGACCGGCGTCGCGTAACGGCCCTGGCCGAAGCTGATGCGATGCTGGTTGGAGCCGTCGGCATTCATCACATAGATCTGCTGCGAACCGCCGCGATCGGATTCGAAGGCGATCTGCGTGCCGTCCGGCGAATAGCTCGGCGCGGTGTCGATCGCATTCGTCGAGGTGAGGCGCGTCACCTGACGGCTCCGCAAATCCATCGTGTAGATGTTCGCGTTGCCGCCGCGCTGAAGGCTCATGACGACCTTCTGGCCATCGGGCGAGAAGCGCGGCGCGAAGGTCATGCCCTTGAAATCGCCGACGACTTCCTGCTGCCCGGTCTCGATGTCGAGCAGGTAAACGCGCGGATTGTTGTTGTGATAGGAGAGATAGGTGATCTCCTGCGAATTCGGGCTGAAGCGCGGCGTCAGCACGAGTTCGGCGCCGTTCGTCAGCGTATGCGGGTTGTAGCCGTCCTGATCCATGATCGCGAGACGCTTGACGCGGCGGTTCTTGGGACCGCTTTCGGACACGTAGACGACGCGCGTGTCGAAATAGCCCTGCTCGCCGGTGAGGCGCTGATAGATCGCATCGGCGATCAGATGCGCGACGCGGCGCCAGTTGTCCGGCGTGGTGAAGAACTGCAGGCCGGTGAGCTGCTGCTCGCCATAAACGTCCCAGAGGCGGAACTCGACGCGGAGCCGACCGTCGGCTTCCATCTTCACCTGCCCCGTCACCAGCGCCTGCGAATTGATGACGCGCCAGTCGCCGAAGCGCGGCGGCACGTTGATGTCGGTCATCTTCTCGATGAAGGATGCCTTGGAGAGCGGACGAAAGAGGCCCGACCGCTCGAGGTCGTTAGTGACCACAGTCGCGATGTCGGTGCCGGCGGAGGCTTCCTGACCGGCTGCGCCGAGGAAATCGGTGATCGCGATCGGCATGGGCTCGGTGTTGCCCTGATTGATGTCGATCTGCAGCGCGGCCTCGGCGGGGGCGGCGGTGAAAAGCCCGGCCATCACGAGCGAGAGCGCAAGAGAAAGCAGCGCCAATCCGTTTCTCGCACCAGATGCAATGCGCGCCGCCTTCGGGCGACCAAATCCACGAAAATCAAACATCGCCGTCTCTCCTGCAATAAGGGCTGTCGACCCTTCATTTCCCCGTCGCGAACGCATACCAGACGATTATGGCATTTTCCCGTTTCACAATGCTCCAGCGAGCGAGAAGTTCAGTTCTATGTCGCGCCAACTGTTGAATTTGTCCGCCGGCAGAAAATCGTAGGGCGCGCATTTCAGCACCGCCTGGACGGCACGCTCCGCAAAGAGCCGCGAAATGCTGCCGCCGCCCGAATCCTCGATGGTCGGGCGGCCGGAGAGCGAGCCGTCCTGATTGAGCGTGAAGCTGACCTTCGCATAGAGCTTGTCGGCGTCGGGACTGCCCGCGAGGTCGCCCATGTTCCAGCACTGCGAAATCTTCTGACGCACGGCGTCGACCTCGCTCGCCGTCATCGGCAAGTCGGGGTTGTCCGTCTCCGAAGCGTCGGCCTTTTCCTTCGTATCCTTGGCCTCGTCGGGTTGCGTCGCCGTGTCGGGCAGCTTGTTCAGCAACGCCGCGATGTTGTTCGGATCGAACTTCTTCTTCGGCGGCTTCTTCTCGGCCTTCTTTTCGATGACCGGCTTTTTCGACTCGGGCTTCGGCGGCTCTTTCTTTTCTTCCTTGGGCTTCGGCGCGTTCTTGTCCGGGATCGGCTCGGCCTTCTTCTCCGGCTCCGGCGGCGCGGGCGTGGGCTCGGTCTTCTGCGGCTCGGGCTGGGGAACGGGCTTGGGCTTTTCGGGCTCGGGCTTCGGCGCCGGCTGCTCGACGGGCTTCGGCGTCTCGACCTTCTTTTTCGCCTGGCGCTTCAGGTTCGTCATGTCGGCGACGGTCAGGAGTTCGACGGGCAGGACGCGCGTCTGCACCGGGGCCAGTTCCTTCGGCGAAGGAAGGGCCACTATAGTCGCTATCAACACCACGGCGTGAAGCCCGGCTGAAAGAAGAAGCGGCCTGTTGTTCATGCCAGAACTTGTTACTTCGCAGCCTTCGAGGGCGGCGACACGTTCGCCGAATCCGTGACCAGGCCGACCTTGCTGTAACCGGCCGAACTGATCCGGCTCATCACATCCATGACGCGGCCATAATCGATCGTGTTGTCGGCGCGAATGAAAATACGCTGCTCATAACCGTTCTGGGCGATGGCCTGAAGCTTGGCCACGATCTCCTCGGGATCGACGGGCGTTTCCTGCAGGAAGACCTGGCCCTTGCTGTCGATCGTGACCGTCAGGGGCTCGTTGTCGCCGGAGAGCGCGGCGGCCTGCGTCTTGGGCAGATCGACCGGCACGCCGACGGTGAGGAGCGGCGCGGCCACCATGAAGACGATCAGCAGCACCAGCATGACGTCGACCATCGGCGTCACGTTGATGTCGGACATCGGCGCGCGCTTGTACTTGCTGCGCCCGCGCCCCCCGCCGCCCTGAACGGAAAAAGCCATGGCTCAACCCCGCTCGTCGAGCTGGCGCGACAGGATCGCCGAGAATTCGTCGGCGAAGCTTTCGAGCCGCGTGCCGAAGCGGCCGATCTGGTTCGAGAAACGGTTGTAGGCGATGACCGCCGGAATGGCGGCGAGGAGGCCCAGCGCCGTCGCGAAGAGCGCCTCGGCGATACCGGGGGCGACGACGGCGAGATTGGTGTCGCGGCTGATGGCGATCGACTGGAAGCTGTTCATGATGCCCCAGACGGTGCCGAAGAGGCCGATGAAGGGCGATACGGAACCAACGGTGGCGAGGAAGAGAAGCCGGCTTTCGAGGCTTAGCATCTCGCGGTTGATCGTCACCTGCATCACCTTGTCGACGCGCTCCTTGAGACCGAGAAAGCTGTCGGTGGCGATGTCCTGCGAGCGACGCCATTCGCGCATCGCGGCGATGAAGAGCGCCGAGAGCGGATGCGCCGGGCGGTGGCCCATCTCCTGATAGAGATCTTCGAGGGAACGGCCGGACCAGAAGGTGCGCTCGAACTGGTCGGCGCGCCGTTCGACCCGGTTGAAGCGCCACCACTTGTCGAAAATGATCGCCCAGGACCAGACGGAAGCAAAAAGCAGCCCCAGCATCACGACCTTCACGATCAGGTCGGCATGCATGAAGAGGCCCCAGATGGAAAAATCCACCGGCGCCGCGTTCACGGTCTGGTTGGCGATGACCTGCGCCGTATTCACGCCGGTCTCAATACGGGTCGTCGGATCCATCAGATTGCCTCTCCGAAGTCATACGGCTCACCCGGAGCGGCCCGCCGCGCCAGACAAACCGCGCCACGCCTCACGGCATCGGCGCGTGTCATAGCGCAAATCTGCCTCCGAATTGAAGCCGAAGTTAGTCCACGAATTATGTCGAAACAGTGGCACATTGTGGGATATCTCACGAATACAAGAGCTTAGAAAGCGGGTTGTTGCCGCGCCACCACAGCCGGCCTTCTATCCTGGACCGATGCAGAAAATGCGCCGATTCGCTTTTCCCTCGGGATGTTCCTACGCGTAGAGTTTGGAGACTGGGGCTCTACGGTCGCGTCCCATGTGGTTTCCGGATATCGCTTGCCGACCGCGCCGGCCTGGACCGTAACCAAGCCGCGACCGAGCCGGCGACAACCGGACTGTTCGGGCACACGACTCACCCACCAGACCCCAGATTCCCATGCCAAAACGAATTCTTGTCACGGGCGGCGCAGGTTTCCTCGGTTCTCATTTGTGCGAACGCCTCCTCGCCGAGGGGTGCGAGGTCCTGTGCGTCGACAACTTCTTCTCAAGCTCGCGGCGCAATGTCATCCACCTGCTCGACAACCGCCGCTTCGAAATTCTCCGGCACGACGTGACCTCTCCGCTCCATGTCGAAGTCGACGAAATCTACAACCTCGCCTGTCCGGCCTCTCCCTTTCACTACCAGTCCGACCCCGTACAGACGACCAAGACCAGCGTCATGGGCGCCATCAACATGCTCGGGCTCGCCAAGCGGTTGGGGGTCAAGATTCTTCAGGCCTCGACATCGGAGGTCTATGGCGACCCGGTCGTACATCCCCAGACTGAAGATTATTGGGGCAATGTGAATCCGATCGGGCTCCGCTCCTGCTACGACGAGGGAAAGCGCTGCGCGGAGACCCTGTTCTTCGATTATATCCGCCAATATCGTCTGCCCGCGAAGGTGGTGCGGATCTTCAACACCTATGGGCCGAGGATGCAGCCGGACGACGGGCGCGTCGTCTCCAACTTCGCCATCCAGGCCCTGACCGGCAATGACATCACCATCCATGGCGATGGCAGCCAGACCCGTTCCTTCTGCTATGTCGATGAAATTATCGAGGCGATGATCCGGATGATGGCCACGCCGCCCGCACAAACGGGGCCTATCAATATCGGCAATCCGGCGGAGATCACGATCCTCGAGCTTGCCGAAGCTGTCATCGAGCTTACGGGATCGGCATCGGCCATCCGGTTTATGCCCCTGCCCTCGGACGATCCGAAACAGAGACAACCCGATGTTTCACGGGCGAAGGCCGAGCTCGGCTGGGAGCCGAGAATACCCCTGCGCGAAGGACTGCTGAGAACCATCGCCTATTTCGACGATCTGTTGCGCTCGCAATGAGCGCGTCCGCTTTCCCACCCGTCCGCCTTTAGCCACATTCGACATGATCATATTTCCATCGACGACGCGGTCGATTTTCTTGAAGGAAAACCACGTCCCGGATGTTCCAGCTGGGAAGAACCGGATCCGCGTCACGCGCCCACCTCCGCGACATACCGGGCCAGCGCCTCGCGCACCGGGACCGGCATGCGGCGGGGCCGGCCGGCGGTGTCGATGACGGCGGCGAAAACTTTCGCGCGCCAGATCGGATCGGGCTCGCCCTCGCCCATCCGGTAGATCGTCTGCTCGGCTTCGAGCCTTGCGCCGCCGGCGCGGGTATAGCGCGTGTGGACCTCCAGCAGGTCGTCGATGCGGGCAGGCTTCAGAAAGTCGATTTCCATGCGATGGATGGCGAAGGCGAGCGGATCGTCGCCGTCGAAGAGTTCTGTATGGCTGATGCCCGCGACGCGCAGGAAATCCGACCGGCCGCGTTCGGCAAATCTCAGATAATTGGCGTGGTAGACGATGCCGGAAAAATCCGTGTCCTCGTAATAGACGCGGATGGGCAGGATGTGTGTCCGGCCTTCGATACGGCCCGCGATGTCCGGCCAGGCGGGCGGGCTCATGCCTCGTCCTCATCGGTCGAAAGGGAGAGAGCGCCCTGCCCGGCCACGCCGCCCGTGGGCACGGGGAGGCCGAGATGCGCGAAGGCGGCCGCGGTCAGCACGCGGCCGCGCGGCGTGCGGTTCACGAAGCCCTGCTGGATGAGATAGGGCTCGATGATTTCCTCGATGGCGTCGCGCGGCTCGGACAGCGCGGCGGCGACCGTTTCGACGCCGACGGGGCCGCCCGAGAAGCTGACGGCGATGCAGCGGAGATAGCGGTGATCGAGCGCGTCGAGGCCGCGCTGATCGACTTCGAGGCGTTGCAGCGCCCTGTCGGCCGCCTTCGCGTCGATCGTCTTCACGCCGTCGACCGCGGCGAAATCGCGCACACGGCGGAGCAGGCGTCCGGCGACGCGAGGCGTGCCGCGCGCGCGGCGCGCGATCTCATGGGCGCCGTCCGCCGTCATCTCGATGCCGAGGAGACCGGCGCCGCGACGGACGATCAATTCGAGTTCGGCGATCTCGTAGAAGTTGAGGCGCAACGGAATGCCGAAGCGGTCGCGGAGCGGCGTGGTGAGAAGGCCCGTCCGGGTCGTCGCGCCCACCAGCGTGAAGGGCGCGAGGTCGATGCGGACGGAGCGCGCGCCGGGGCCTTCGCCGATGATGAGGTCGAGCTGGAAGTCCTCCATCGCGGGATAGAGGATTTCCTCCACCGCCGGCGAGAGACGATGGATCTCGTCGATGAAGAGCACGTCGCGCGGTTCGAGATTGGTGAGGAGAGCCGCGAGATCGCCCGCCTTCGAGATCACGGGGCCGGACGTCGCGCGGAAATTGACGCCGAGCTCGCGGGCGACGATCTGGGCGAGCGTCGTCTTGCCGAGGCCGGGGGGACCGGCGAAGAGCACATGGTCGAGCGCCTCGCCGCGCGCCCGCGCCGCCTCGATGAAGACGGCGAGGTTTTCGCGGGCGCGGGCCTGACCGACGAAATCGGCAAGCGCCTGCGGCCGCAGCGAACGCTCGGCCTCGTCTTCTTCCTTCTTGCGGGCCCCGATGAGGCGGTCGGTCATGGTTTTCCCAAACTAAAGCTGTCACCCCGGGCTCGTCCCGGGGTCCAGGAGCGACAGGCACGGAGCAAGCAGCCCCTGGATCCCGGCACAAGGCCGGGATGACAGCAAGATATGAGGAGCCGTCTTGCCCTCACCGCGCCAACTCCTTCAGGCCCTGGCGGATAAGCTGCTCCGCGCTGGCGCCGGGCTCAAGTTTCTTGACCGCGCCCGAGATGGCGGAGGCCGCCTGCACCTGCGGATAACCGAGATTGACGAGGGCCGAGACCGCGTCGCGCATGGAGACCGACGCGTTGCCGGCGGCGTCCGCGACGCCGAGGGCAACCCCGACATCGAGGACGGCGTTCAAATTGGTCGAGGCGGGGGCCTTGTCCTTCAGTTCGGCGACAATGCGGGCTGCGACCTTGGGGCCGACGCCGGGCGCCGCGGAAACCGCCTTCTTGTCTTCGAGCGCAATGGCGCGGGCGAGATCGGCGGGGGTGAGCGTGCCGAGGACGCCCAGCGCGACGCGCGTGCCGACGCCCTGCACGCTCACGAGAAGACGGAACCAGTCGCGCTCCAGATCGGAGGTGAAGCCGATGAGGCGGATCGCGTCCTCGCTGACCTTCGTTTCGATGGCGAGCGTCACGAGACCGCCCGGCTCCGGCAGCGCCTCCAATGTGCGCCGCGAACAGGTGACGAGATAGCCGACGCCGTTGACGTCGACGATCAGCCAGTCGGGGCCGGTCTCGTCGACGAGGCCTTTCAGCTTGCCGATCATCGCGCCGCCTCTGCCTTGAGGATCGCCGCCGCGATGCGCGCATTGGCGCCGCCGGAATGCGCATGGCAGATCGCGATGGCCAGCGCGTCGGCGGCATGTTCGGTTTCGGCACCGCAGCCGGGGA
>NZ_DATKFR010000281.1:0-4955 GCF_035511255.1 Parvibaculum sp. | reverse complement strand
GGCGAAACGCAAGAGTCGGTTCTCGCCCAGATCGAGGCCGTTGCGCCAAAGCTCGCCGGACGCTTCGCGCGCGAAGAGCTGGAGAAGGTCCTTCCGGCGGGGGCGGCGCGGAATGCCCTCGATTGCGCGCTCTGGGACCTCGAAGCCAAGCAGTCGGGCGTGGCGGCCGAGGTTCGGGCGATGGTCGCTCCCACGGCGCCGATCGTCACCGCCTACACGATCACGATCAAGACGCCGGAGGAGATGGCAGAGGTCGCGCGCAAGGAGAGCCACAGGCAGCTTCTCAAGATAAAGCTGGGGCATTTCGAGGACGACCGCGCCCGCATGGAGCATGTCAGACGTGCCGCGCCCGACGCACGCCTTATCGTCGATGCAAATGAGGGCTGGACCTTCGACCAGCTCAAGGAAATGGTGCCAATCCTCGAGGGGGCCGGTGTCGAGCTGATCGAACAGCCGCTTCACGCGACCAGAGACGATCCGCTGCGCGGCTTCGAATGCGGTATTCCGCTATGCGCGGATGAGGCCTGTCACACGCGTGCCTCGCTTCCGAGCGTCGAGGGTAAATATGCCTATATCAACATCAAGCTCGACAAGACGGGCGGCGTGACGGAGGCGCTTGCCCTCGCCAGGGAGGCGCGGAAGCGCGGTTTCGGCGTGATGATCGGCTGCACGAACGGCACCACGCTTGCGATGGCACCGGGACTCATCGTGGCGCAGCTTTGTTCCATCTGCGATCTCGATGCGGCCATGTTCCTCAGGGAGGTCGAGTCCGGCGAGACGGTTTATGCCGGATCGGAGCTCGACTGGTCGTCGGCTCGCCGCTGGGGGCTGCCGTAGCGCCGTCGCCTGAAACGGCCTTGACGGCCAGCTATCCCGATGTTCATATGAACATCGTTCATATTAAGAGTGAAGCGGACGGGATGAAATGACTTTGGATATCGATTTGGTGCGATCGCAGTTTCCATCCCTCGCCGTGAAGGATGGAGGCCGGCGGCGCATCTATTTCGACAATCCGGCCGGCACCCAGGTCTCGAAATTCGTCACGGATCGCATCTCGGATTATTTCCTGCATCATAATGCGAACAAGGACGGCGCGTTTGTCACGACGCGCGCGACAAGCGCCATCATCGATGCCGTTCGCCAGGGTATGGCCGCCTTCTTCAATGCGGACACGATCGAAGAGGTCGTCATAGGCCCCAGCATGACGGCGCTGACGTTCCGGATGGCGCGTGGTCTCGAAAATCGTTTCGCGCCGGGCGACGAGATTATCGTCACCAGCATGGATCACGACGGCAACGTGTCGCCCTGGTTGCAGATGGCCGAGCGGCGCGGGCTGGTGGTGAAGCGTCTCGAATTCGATCGCGAAACCTATCGCTACGACATGGCGGCCTTCGAGCGGCTGTTGACGCCGCACACGAAATTCGCCGCGGTCAATTATGCGAGCAACATCACGGGTACCATCAACGATGTCGGCGCGATCGCCAAGCGCATGAAGGCGAATGGTGGCCTCACCTATGTCGACGCCGTTCAATATGCGCCTCATGGCGTGATCGACGTGCAGACGCTTGGCTGCGACTTCCTCGTCTGCTCCGCCTACAAGTTCTACGGTCCTCATCTGGGCATTCTGTGGGGACGAAAGGAATTGCTCGCGGACATGCCGATAGACAAGCTCAGGGCCGCGCCGACTTATCTTCCGGGACGCTTCGAGCAGGGTTCGGCCCCTTTCGAGCTTCTCGCGGGCCTTCTGGGCGCACTTCACTATTATGCGTGGGTCGGCGGCGACAAAACCGTCTTCGGCCCGTTCGATGTCCCGTTGCGGACGTCGATCAATGCCGGCAAGTTGCTGATGCTGAGGCAGGAGGAGCGACTTGCGCAGCGCCTGATCGAGGGGTTGCGGGCTTTGCCCGGAATTCGTGTCCACGGTCTGGTCGGGGACAACGAGATGAGCGAGCGCGTATCGACGGTCTCCATCAGCGTGGCAGGGCGGGACCCTGACCAGCTCGCAGAGGCTCTTGCCGAAAGGAATATTTTCGTCTGGAGCGGACATAATTATGCGCTCGATGTCATCTCGCATCTCGGTCTCGGCGACGCCGGTGTCTTGCGTATCGGGCCGGTCCACTACAATACCGATGGCGAAGTTGACGAGATTTTGTCGGCAATGAAGGAGCTTGTCGCGTGAGCAATGTCTGTCCTTTCCGGCGCGCCCGCCCTTACGACTTCTGAGCGGAGAAGACTATGGACGCCCCGGCATCTGGTCAGGTCAAACTTGCGGATTACAGGCCATCTTCTTTCCTGATCGATCGGGTCCATCTGGCATTCGAACTCGATGCGCAACGGACCCGCGTAACATCGAAGCTTGAGATGCGACGGCGGCCGGGCGCGGCGCGAGAGGCGCTCCGGCTCGATGGCGAGAAGCTCGATCTGATTTCGGTGGTTCTGGATGGCCGGAGGCTCGACCCGCAGGAATATGTGCTCGACCCGCAGAGTCTGACGATCGCCGAGCTGCCGGACAGCTTCATTCTCGAGATCGAGACGGAGACGAGCCCCGCCGCCAACAAGTCGGGGCGGGGGCTTTTTGAGATCGGCGGCAAGCTCTCGACGCAGTGTGAAGCCGTTGGTTTTCGGCGCATCACCTATTTTCTCGACAGGCCCGATATTCTTGCCGTCTACACGGTACGGTTGCTGGCCGACCGGTCGCGCTATCCTGTTCTGCTTTCCAACGGGAATCTTGTCGCGGCGGGTGAGGACACGGATGGACGGCATTGGGTCGAATGGCACGACCCCTTCCCGAAGCCTTCCTATATCTTCGCAGTCTGCGCCGGCGACTTCGGCATCCTCGCCGACAGCTTCAAGACCGTGAGCGGAAGGACGATCCGTCTCTTCATTTATTCGGATCGCGAGTTGGTCGAGAAGTGCCGGTTTGCGATGTCGGCGCTCAAGCGTTCGTTCAGCTGGGACGAAGAAACATTCGGTCTCGAGTACGATCTGGATACGTTCCATCTCGTGGCCCTGTCCGGCTGGGCCGGAGCGATGGAGAACAAGGGCCTCAATATTATCGAGGCGCATGGCGTCGTCGCGGATCGGCAGATCACGACCGATGATGACTACATTCTGATCGAACGCATTATTGGCCATGAACAGTTTCACAACTGGACCGGCAATCGCGTGACCTGCAGGGATTGGTTTCAGCTCAGCCTGAAAGAAGGACTGACGCGTTACCGCGATCAGCTTTTCATGGAGAGCACGCTGGGAACCGGTGCCTGGCGCATCGAAATGGTGAAAGCGCTCCGGCGCAACCAGTTCCCGGAGGATGACGGTCCTGCCGCGCATCCGGTGAAACCGGATGTCTATACGGCCATCGACAATTTCTATACGGGAACGGTCTATGAGAAGGGGGCTGAAGTCATCCGCATGATGGCGACGCTTCTCGGTCGGGAGGTTTTCCGCGCCGGCTTCGATCTCTATATCGAACGGCATGACGGGCAGGCGGTGACGACCGAGGATTTCGTCCGTGCGATGGAGGACGCATCGGGGCGGGACCTCTCGCAGTTCCGCCGCTGGTACCATCAGGCCGGGCGGCCGCGCATTCAGGCCAGCGGCCGCTATGATGCGGAGCGCTCGCGTTACGCGCTGACGCTTCGGCAAAGCTGCCGCACGGTACATGGCCGCGCTCCGGCGGAGCCGTTTCATATTCCTGTACGCGTCGGGCTGGTGTCCGATGAGGGACATGCCTTGTCCTTCAGGCTGGCCGATGACAGCTCTGCATCGAGCATGACGGACGTCGTCCTGAATCTCACGGAAGCCGAGCAGATCTTCGTCTTCGAGGATGTGTCCGTCAGGCCGATCCCGTCTCTGCTGCGCGGGTTTTCGGCACCGGTGACGGTCATTTCGGATCTGACGCAGGATGATCTGGCCACGCTTCTGGCCGTCGACCCCGATCCCTTCGCGCGATGGGACGCCGGCCAGACCCTCTTTATCGGGCTGATCCGCGATCTGGCCGCCAAGCGTGCAGCAGGGCAGGAGATGGCTCTTCCCGCTGCGGTGGTTGACGCTTTCACCCGCATTCTTTCAGACGAAGATGCCGATCCGTTTCTGAAGTCCCAGCTTCTAGCGATCCCCGACGAGCCCGTATTGAGCGAGGGGCTCGATCTCATCGATCTCGATGGGCACATGACGGCTCGGAGTTTCGTGCGCCATGCCCTGGCGACGGCGCTGAAGGCGCAGCTGATCGACAAGTATCGGTCCCTTGCCGCGACCGGGCCTTACGAACAGGACTTTGCGTCGATCGGACGACGCAAGTTCAGGAATGCGTGTCTCGAGCTTCTGACTGCGCTTGGAACACCGGATGTGCTCGACCTCTGTCTCGGGCAATTGAAAAACGCCGACAACATGACGGACATGTTCGAGGCTCTTTGCTACCTGAGCCATATCGATTGCCCGCAGCGGCGGGAAGCCATCGCGTGGTTCTACGAAAAATGGAAAGACGCGCCCACCGTCATCGACAAGTGGTTCAACGCCCAGGCCCTCTCGCGTATGCCCGGTGTGATCGACGAGATCGTCGCACTGGAAAGCCATCCGGCTTTCGACCTCAATAACATGGCGCGCGCCATGCTCTTTTATGGCGGGTTCTTCCGGCAGAACCGGGTGATGTTTCATGACCCGAGCGGCAAGGGCTATGAGTTCCTCGCCGATCGCCTGATCATGATGGACAAGCTGGGGCGGCAGGGCAGCTTCTGGATCATGCCCCAGATCAATCAGTGGCGCCGCTACGATCCGCATCGCCGGCAATTGATGAAGAAGGCACTTGAACGCGTGCGCGCAACGGCTGGCATCAGCGACGGTCTGCGCGAAAGCATAAACAACGCATTGAACTAGGAGTATCCCGTGCGAACAGTGATTGAAACGGCGGAGCTTGTCCGCAAGGGAGAACTCAAGGCCCGCGAGGCGGTGTCCGA
>NZ_DATKFR010000280.1:0-1939 GCF_035511255.1 Parvibaculum sp. | reverse complement strand
TCCTCGGGACCATGCCAGCCGGAAATCTTCACCCATTTGCCTTCCTCGAGATCCTTGTAGTGTTCGAAGAAATGCGCGATGCGGCGGATCAGGATTTCGGGCAGGTCCGTATAGCTGCGGACATTCTTGTAATAGGGGTTGAGCTTTTCGACCGGCACGGCGAGGATCTTTTCGTCCTGTCCGGCTTCGTCATGCATCATCAGGACGCCAATCGGGCGTACACGGACGACGGCGCCGGGGACGACCGGGATGCGGCTGACGACGAGCACGTCGACCGGGTCGCCGTCGTCGGACAGCGTGTGCGGGATGAAGCCGTAATTCGCCGGGTACTGCATCGCCGTATGGATGAAGCGATCGACGAAGAGCGTGCCCGACGCCTTGTCCATCTCATACTTCACCGGATGCCCGCCATGCGGGACCTCGACGATGACGTTGACGTCGTGGGGCGGGTTCTTGCCGACGGGAATGGCCTCTATACGCATTTACTTTTCTAGCCCTTGATACGCTTGTTGCGCGCGGCGAGGAGGCGGAGCCTCAGCGCGTTGAGTTTGATGAAGCCGGTGGCGTCCTTCTGGTCGTAGGCGCCCGCATCTTCCTCGAAGGTCACATGGGCCATCGAGTAGAGCGAATAGGGCGAGCTGCGGCCGACGACCGAGACATTGCCCTTGTAGAGCTTCAGGCGAACGGTGCCTGTGACCATTTCCTGGCTCTTGTCGATCAGCGCCTGCAGCATCTCGCGTTCGGGCGAGAACCAGAAGCCATTGTAGATCAGCTCCGCATAGCGCGGCATCAGATCGTCCTTGAGGTGCATGGCGCCCCGGTCGAGCGTGATCGACTCGATGCCGCGATGAGCGGCGATGAGGATCGTGCCGCCCGGCGTCTCGTAGATGCCGCGCGACTTCATGCCGACATAGCGGTTCTCGACGAGATCGAGACGGCCGATGCCGTTCTTGCCGCCGAATTCGTTGAGCCTCGTCAACAGCGTCGCGGGAGACAGCTTCTGCCCGTCGATCGAAACCGCATCGCCCTTCTCGAAGCCGACTTCGATATAGGTCGGCTTGTCGGGCGCCTCTTCCGGCGAAACGGTGCGCTGATAGACGAAGTCCGGCGCTTCCTGCGAGGGGTCTTCCAGCGCCTTGCCTTCCGACGAGGTGTGGAGAAGGTTCGCGTCGACCGAGAAGGGCGCTTCGCCGCGCTTGTCCTTGGCGATCGGAATCTGGTTCTTCTCGGCAAATTCGATGAGCTTCGTGCGCGAGGTCAGGTCCCATTCGCGCCAGGGCGTGATGATCTTGATGTCCGGGTTCAAGGCCGCGTAGCTCACCTCGTAGCGGACCTGGTCGTTGCCCTTTCCGGTCGAACCGTGGCTCACCGCGTCGGCGCCGGTCAGCGCCGCGATCTCGATCTGGCGCTTGGCGATCAGTGGCCGGGCGATCGACGTGCCGAGCAGGTAGACACCTTCGTAGAGCGCGTTCGCCCGGAACATCGGGAAGACGTAGTCGCGGACGAATTCCTCGCGCAGGTCGTCGATGAAGATTTCCTTGATGCCGAGCATCTCGGCCTTCTTGCGCGCCGGCTCCAGCTCCTCGCCCTGGCCGAGATCGGCGGTGAAGGTCACCACTTCGCAGCCATAGGTCTCCTGGAGCCATTTCAGGATGATCGAGGTGTCGAGGCCGCCCGAATAGGCCAGCACCACCTTCTTCACGTTTTTCATCGCGCCGCTCATCGTTTTCACACCTTCAAGGGTCGATTTTGCGGCGCATCATAGGGAAATCCGCCCTTGCGGCAAGGGGCGGCGGCAGTCTTGCCAGAAGGGCGGTAAACCGCCAATTTGCGAAGCAATTCAGGATATGGGCGGAGAGCATGTTGATCGATTTCTGGTACGAGTTCGCAAGCACCTATTCCTACCCGGCGGCCATGCGGGTCGAGCGGGCGGCGGCGG
>NZ_DATKFR010000279.1:0-5092 GCF_035511255.1 Parvibaculum sp. | reverse complement strand
AAGGCTTGAAGAGGCGCATCGCGACATCGTCGCTGAAGCCGATCCCCGTGTCCCGCACCTCGAAACGGATGCGCACGCAATCGTCCTGCCGCTCGACCACATGGCAGCCGACATGAATTTCACCGCCGACCGGTGTGAACTTGATTGCGTTGGATACGAAATTCGAAAGAATCTGCCGCAGCCGGCCTTCGTCGGCGAAGACGGTTTCCTCGGGGAGCTCGCGATAGTCCATTTCGAGCCGGATGTTCTTCTCGCGCGCCTTCTCGCGCCAGAACAGAAGCGACTCGAAAAGCGCGGCCAACTCCGCCGGCCGTTCGTCGAGCTCGATCTTGTCGGCCTCGATCTTTGAGAACATCAGCACATCGTTCAGCACCGTCAGAAGCCCCACCGAGGCATCGTGAATATACTGACCGTATTCCCGCGTCTTCGGCTCCTTGCTCATCTGGGTGATGAGATCGGAAAATCCCATGATTGCATTCATAGGCGTACGGATTTCGTGGCTCATCGTCGCGAGAAAATCCGATTTGACGCGGTTCGCCTCTTCGGCCCGCGCCTTTTCGAGCACCGCCGTCTCGAAGGCATCGTCGAGCTTGCGCGTCAGATCCTGTTCGGCCTGCAACTGCGCGAAGGTCTCGAAATATTTCTGCCGGTTGAAATGCATGATGACCGCCGTGGTACCGAGAAGCACGATACAGAGCATGCCGGAAAGCACGGTCAGGAGATGCGCCTGTTCCGCTGCAAAGACGATCAGCGAGAATGGCAGGATGAGCGAGACGATATTGGGCCACACCCGCATGGTCGGAACCCACGAGCAATGCGTCATCAGGCTCGCCCCGAAAACGATGGCCGTCACCACGAAATTCTTCGGCTCGGCCAGCACCCAGTTGTAGCCCGCGATCGTATAGGTCGCGACCGCGGCGACATGAAAAAGGCCGGCATCGCGCCAGCAGCGCTCGGTGTCGACATCGACGATGTTTCGTTTGACGGCACGCCGCCAGATGAGCGTTCCCGTATCGAGCGCAACCGCGGCGATGAACCAGCCGACACCACTGGTAAGGCCGCTCGCACTCATCGTCGTCACGGCAAGAGCCAGCGGAAACGAACAGCGGAAAAGATAGAGTCGGTCCTCCATCGATATCCAGTAGAGAAGCACCTTGCGGCGAATGTGCTCTTCTGAGGTCATCTTGTTCACTTGCCCGAAGCTGAAGCTCCCGTCCCGAAACGTCCGGGAATTGCGAAGGCCATTATTCCATTGGGGGTTTAAGGGGGAATTTCCCAAATCGGTAAAAATGTACCGACGGCGAAGGTGCCCAAGGGGCCAGTGCACGGAACCTCCGAGGCCGGATGCCGCGCCCTGCCCCCACCGCTTTTCGCATCGGCCGCCGGAATTGCCTTCCCAACATCGTTAATGTTCCTTTACCAATGACGGGTAACATGATCCGTCTCGGCTCGCCGGAGTCCGATCTGGAGCTCGATCCTCGGCATGAAGGAAAAGGAACTCAGGCTCGCCCTCGTCTGCTACGGCGGGGTTTCCCTCGCCGTCTACATGTACGGCGTGTCACGGGAGATTCTGAAGCTTGTGCGGGCCTCGCGCGTCTATCATGGAGAGCCGAACCACGTTCGCCGCCAGACCGCGAATTTTTCGGATCTCGACGCCTCCAACGGCCGCGAGTGCGACACCGAGGAACTCTATTTCGAGCTGCTGCGCGCGATAGGCGGCACGCTCGATCTGCGTGTCTTCGTCGACACGATCGCTGGGGCCTCCGCCGGGGGCATCAACGGCGTCCTGCTCGCCCGGGCCCTTGCGCACGACCTTCCCCTCGACAGGCATCGCAGGATGTGGCTCGAGCAGGCCGACATCCTCGCCCTGATGGACGAGGAACATATTGCCGGCAAGTGGAGCAAGCTCTTCATGAAGCCGGTCTTCTGGGCGATCAACAATCGCTGGCTTTCGCAATTCGCGCCGGACGCCGAAATGCGCCAGAAGCTTTTGCTCTTCACACGCTCGCGCTGGTTCAAGCCGCCCTTCTCGGGCGAGTTGATGACCAACATGCTGCTCGACGCCTGTCGGGCGATGGAAGAAGGCGCGCATCCCGGCGGCTCGTTGCTGCCCGTCGGGCACAGGCTCGAACTCATCGTCTCGGTCACCGACTTCTACGGATTTGCGGAAAACATTCCGCTCCACGATCCGCCCTCGATCCGCGAGCGCGAGCATCGCCACATGCTGAAATTCGGCTATATGCAGCATCCGGGCGGCCGCACCGAGACGGATTTCGATCGCGATCACGTGCCGGGGCTCGTCTTTGCCGCGCGCGCGACCTCGTCCTTTCCCGGCGCCTTCCCGGCCGCACAGATTGGTGAAATCGACGAGGTTCTCGAAACCCGCGGCGAGACCTGGCCGACCCGCGCCGAATTTCTCGCCGGCAACTTCAAGCCCATCGTCGCTTCCGGCGCCGACCCGGTGAAGTCGTCCTTCATCGACGGAAGCGTGCTGAACAACAAGCCCTTCGGCGCGGCGATCGCCTCGCTGCGTGGCCGGCCGGCCTATCGCGAAGTCGACCGCCGCATCGTCTATATCGACCCCGATCCCGAAGGCGGCCATCTCGAAGGCGGCGGCATGGCGCCGGGCTTCTTCCACACGATCCGCGGCGCGCTCTCCGACATTCCGCGCAATCAGCCGGTCCGCGACGAACTCGAATCCGTTCACGAATTTTCGGAGCGCATCCGCCAGTACCGCCAGATCGTCGCCGCGACAAGGCCGCATGTCGCCGCGCGCATCCGCGAATTGCTGGAAGGTGCGCCGAATATCGCGCCGACCCCGCATGCGCTGGCGGACTGGCGCAACAAGGCCAACGCACAAGCCGCCGTCGAGGCGGGCTATGCCTATGACGGCTACATCCAGTTGAAGGTGAGTTCCGTGCTCGACGGCCTCGCCCGCTTCATCGGCGAGGCGAGCGGCAAGACGCTCCAGCCGAGCGACCGTCTGGCGCTGTCCCGCGCCGTCGAGGACTGGGCGCGCGACCGCGGTATATTTCCGGTCCTCTGGACCAAGGTCGACGGCAGGGTCGAAGCGCCCACGGCGGCGACGAGCTGGGTTCGCTTCCTGCGCGACTTCGATCTGAGTTTCCGCATCCGCCGTCTGCGGTTCGTGATCCGCCGCCTCAATGAACTCTACGAGGAGCAGGGCGGCGACGTGAACTACACGAACGCCCTCGATGAATTCAAGGCGAGCCTCTACGAATGCCTCGAGCTTCTGAACAGCCGGCCGCGCGACCGCATGCGCACGCCGGCAGTCGCGAGCATGTGCGCCGAAATTTTCGCGAACGGCATGCCGGACTGCGGCGATATCGACAGGCTGATCGAGCACATCGGCCCCACGCTCGATCTGGTCGGCGCCGACCACATCATCGACCAGACGATCTCCGTCATGTCGGCGAGCTATCTGCCGCATGCGGCGCGTCTCGAACTCATCCATGCCTTTGTCGGCTTCCCCTTCTTCGATGTGCTGACGCTTCCCTTGAACAAATGGAACGATCTCGACGACGTCGACACGGTGCAGGTCGACCGCATCAGCCCGGAAGACGCCAAGGCGATCCGCTCCGGCGGCGCGCAGGCGACATTGATGGGCCGCGACCTCGGCCACTTCGCCGCCTTCTTCAGTCGGCGTGCGCGTGAAAACGATTATCTGTGGGGCCGCCTCCATGCCGCCGACCGTCTGGTCGACATCGTCACCAGCACGGCCGGCCCGAACATCGCCGCATCGGGCATCGACCTGACGAAGCTGAAGGGGCGTCTCTTCCGCGCAATCCTCCTCGCCGAGAAACCGCATCTCGCCGCCGTGCCGGACCTCATCCGCGATCTCGGCCGCGAGATCGGAACGCGCTTCAACATCGATATGGAAGACAT
Source organism: Parvibaculum sp. (assembly GCF_035511255.1). Lineage (GTDB taxonomy): Bacteria > Pseudomonadota > Alphaproteobacteria > Parvibaculales > Parvibaculaceae > Parvibaculum. The sequence goes on along the minus strand of NZ_DATKFR010000279.1, from coordinate 1,186 downwards.
TCTCGACGGCGCCGCGCCGGAAACGCCCGCCGCCACGCCTCCGGAGGAAGAACCCGAGGGCGAAGCGGCGCTGGCCTCGACCGGGGGCTGAGGCGGACCCCGCTTCGCTTCAGGAAATCATTTTGCTGCGGCAAGAGCCGCGCATGGGCGCAGATCGCCGGCCCCGGATGCAAGCGGAGCGTCCGGATCGGCGATCCAGGCCGCGACATCCTTCCAGACGACCTCGCGTTCGAGATCGCGCATCAGCATGTGATAGCCGTTAGCGTAGCACGCCGCCGTCACCGGGACATGGGCACCCTTCATCGCCGCATAGGCGTCGGCTACCGGCAGTTCCGGCACGATCTGGTCATGCGCGCCATAGAGCAGCAGGACCGGCACGTCGATGCGCGGCGCGGCCGCTGCGGCGGCATCCATCAGGTTGACGAGCCCGTAGATGGTGCCGACCTGCGTTCCCTTGATGACCAGCGGATCGCGGCCGAGCGCCCGCAGCATCTCGATATTGTCGGACGGCCTGATGTCGAGGCCGCGCCCGGTCACCGTCATCTCCGGCAGCATGTGCGCGCTCGTCCACAGAACGACCTCGTAGAAGGCATTCATCGAACGCCAGCCCCACACGGCGGGCGCGGCGAGGATCACGCCGTCGACCTTGGGAGGATTGGGCGACGCGAAAGCACGCATGGCGACGCCGCCGCCCATGCTTTCGCCGAGCAGGTAGACCGGCACATTAGGATGCTGCGCACGCACGAGGCCCACCACCGCGTCGAGATCGTCGGCCATGCGCGTATCGCCGGCCCACAGCCCTCGCCCCGGCGCCTGACCGAAGCCGCGCTGGTCATAGGCATAGACGCTGATCCCATGCTCGATGAACCATCGCCCCGGCATGTCGAAGGCGTTTGAGTAGTCGTTGAATCCATGCACGCCGATGAGAATGGCCTTGGCGTCGGGCGCGGCCCAGATGCGCAAGGGAAGCCGCGCGCCGTCGGAGGTCACGACATTCGTCTGCTCGATCTTGGGCGTGTAGACAGGGTCTCCCGTCGCCATCAGCCGCGGCGCGCAGCCGAAAGTCAGCCCCGCGACGAGGGCCGATCCGAGCGCCAGACGAAAGACTCCACGCATGGTATCTATCCAATGAGCCGGCGCACGTCGCGACGCAGCACCGGAAGAACGTCCGTTTCGAACCATGGAT
>NZ_DATKFR010000278.1:0-2660 GCF_035511255.1 Parvibaculum sp. | reverse complement strand
GAACTCGTGAAGGCGGGTGCCGACGCGATGGGCGGCAAGGGGGGCGGCGGGCGGCCGGACATGGCCCAGGCCGGCGGTCCCGACGGCGCGAAAGCCGATGCCGCGCTCGACGCCGTCAAGGCAGCGCTTGCCGCTGTCGCTGCTTAGAGTGCGATCGGTTTTTCCATCCGGTAGTTGGTCAGCGTAACGCCGTTGAGCGTCACCGACTGTACGGCGATTAGCGAATAGCCCTTCCGCTCGAAGACGGGCCGCGCGATCTTGCTCGCCTCGGTGAAGAGGCGCGCGATGCCGAGCGCGCGGGCGCGTGTTTCCACAGCATCGCAAAGCGCGCCGCCGACGCCCGTGCCGATGGCTTCTTTCGCCACATAAAGCATGTCGAAGTGCCCGTTCTCTTCGAGTTCGGCGAAACCGAGGATGCCGCCGTCTTTCTCCGCGACGAAAGTGTGGCGTGTGCTCATGCGGGCGTGCCAACGTTCGGCGTCGGGCGGAGAGGGCGACCAGGCGGCAACCTGCGCTTGCGAGTACTCGCGCAAGCCCGTTGAGTGGATCGTGTCGTGGAAAAGCCGCGTCAATGGCGCGGCATCTGCCGGCCGATAATCGCGGATCAGCAAGAGATCAGGCCTGCTTTGCCAGCGCCTTGTCGAGATTCTCGGCAACCTTGTCGAGGAAGCCCTCCGTCGAGAGCCACTTCTGCTCCGAACCGACGAGAAGGGCGAGATCCTTCGTCATGTAGCCGCTCTCGACCGTGGAGACGCAGACCTTTTCGAGCGTATGCGCGAAGTTCTCGAGCTCTGGCGTTCCGTCGAGCTTGGCGCGATGGGTAAGGCCGCGCGTCCAGGCGAAGATCGAGGCGATGGAATTGGTCGATGTCTGCTCGCCGCGCTGGTGAGCGCGGTAATGGCGCGTCACCGTGCCATGGGCGGCTTCCGCCTCCATGATCTTGCCATCCGGCGTCAGCAGCACGCTGGTCATGAGGCCGAGCGATCCGAAACCCTGCGCCACCGAATCCGACTGAACGTCGCCATCGTAGTTCTTGCAGGCCCAGACATAGCCGCCCGACCATTTCAACGACGAAGCGACCATGTCGTCGATCAGGCGATGCTCATAGACGAGCTTCGTCTTGTCGAACTCGGCCTTGAACTCCTTCTCGTATACTTCCTGGAAGATGTCCTTGAAGCGACCGTCATAGGCCTTGAGGATCGTGTTCTTGGTCGAGAGATAGACCGGATACTGCCGGTCGAGGCCGAATTTGAGGCAGGCGCGCGCGAAGTCGCGGATCGAGGCCTCGAGATTGTACATGCCCATGGCGACGCCGGCGCCGGGGAAGTCGAACACGTCATGCTCGATCGTTTCCTTGCCGTCTTCCGACACCCATTTCATCGTCAGCTTGCCCTTGCCCGGCACGACGAAATCGGTGGCGCGATACTGGTCGCCGAAGGCATGGCGCCCGATCACGATCGGCTCGGTCCAGCCGGGAATGAGGCGGGGAATGTTGCGGCAGATGATCGGTTCACGGAAGACCGTGCCATCGAGAATGTTGCGGATCGTGCCATTCGGCGACTTCCACATCTTCTTCAAGCCGAATTCCTTCACGCGGGCCTCGTCCGGCGTGATGGTCGCGCATTTGACGCCGACGCCGTATTTCTTGATCGCTTCCGCGGACTCCACCGTCACCTTGTCGTCGGTTGCGTCGCGATGCTCCATGCCCAGGTCGTAATAATCGAGATCGATGTCGAGATAGGGGAAGATCAGCTTGTCCTTGATCCACTTCCATATGATCCGGGTCATTTCATCGCCGTCGAGATCGACTACAGGATTTTTGACCTTGATCTTCGACATGCGGCTGGACCCTTCGAGAAAGCGTGAGCAGGGGAGCGAGCGAGGCTCGGGGGGAGGCGCTGGATGAGCGCTTGGGCCCCGTTCGTATAACATTGCAGGCCAATTGATTAAAGATGGCCAATCGCCTATTCAGCGACACAATATTTCACGAGCGAGCCCTTTCTCATGGCCGGAACGGATCAGACCAAAGCCAACCCCACGCAAGGCGAGGCGACGCCGGCCGTTATCCTGGTTCAGCCGCAGCTTGGTGAAAACATAGGCACGGCGTCGCGCGCCATGCTCAATTTCGGGCTCTCGGACCTGCGCCTCGTGAGCCCGCGCGACGGCTGGCCCAACGAGCGCGCCCGCGCCGCTGCGTCAGGCGCCGACATCGTCATCGACGGCGCGCGGCTCTGCACCCGCACGGAGGAGGCAGTCGCAGACCTCGATTATGTGATCGCGACGACGGCGCGCACCCGCGACATGGTCAAACCCGTTCTGACACCCGAAACGGCCGCGGCGAAGCTTCGCGAGGTGATCGGCGGCGGCGGACGCGCCGGCGTCCTGTTCGGGCCGGAACGCACGGGCCTCACCAATGACGATGTGGTGCTGGCAGACGCGGTTCTGATGGTTCCGGTTAATCCGGCCTTTGCCTCCCTGAACCTCGCCCAGGCGGTGCTCCTGATTGGCTATGAATGGTTCAAGGCCGCCGACCGGACACCGGCTGAGCAGATCGACTATCTCCAGACCCGCCCGGCCACCAAAGAAGAGCTTCTGGGCTTCTTCGAGCATCTGGAGGGCGAACTCGACCGCTTCGGCTTCCTGAAGCCGCCGGAGAAGCG
>NZ_DATKFR010000277.1:0-5681 GCF_035511255.1 Parvibaculum sp. | reverse complement strand
ATCGACTTCGCGGCTATGAGGACACGTGCGAGATGAGCGTGGTTAGAGAAAACAGACAATGTTTTTCAAGTTTATGCGGGAGGCATTTGCCCCTTATTTCAGTGCTTTAGCCGCTGCCTCAAACTTCTTTCGTGCTGCGGGCGTAAGCGCCGGGTCGTCCACTCCCACGACGCTGCGGACGATCTCCAAGATTTCAGCCTCATTCTTGGTCGGAATTATACCCATGACGCCCTCAATCGTTCTCCAGATTTCGGGCGCGTATTCGAGCATCGCCCGGCGGAGTAGAGCGGCCTTATTGATTCCGAGGATATCGGCAAGAATCGGGAGCTTGTTGATGGGAACCTTCGTCAGCCCCTTCTTGAACATCGAAATGATGTTCGGGTTGTCGTAGCCGAGTTTCCTCGCGATTTCATTTTGCTTCAGGTCGCTTGCATCAATCTGTGCCGCGATGTACTCGGCGAAATTTGCTGCTTTGCTCATAGAGCCTCCAACGAGTCGGGTGATTGTAACTTAGTATAGTCACGGATTACGTATCTTTCGATGGCAAAGTGCTGGCCGTGCCCAAGCACGAATTCCCGCTGGGTCTCATTCGCCTACATTTTCTTTCCGTTTGTCACCAGTTGCCACTTGCGAAAAAGTCACCAATAACTTAATAAGCAGGTGGTGATTTTTCGAAAAGGAATATAGCGATGCAAATGGTTGAGCGGCCAGAATTTCTGACAATCGAAGATACCTATGAGCAGCTTGTCGAATGGGGGGTCCGGGGCCTGACCCTTCGCAAGGTGAGAAGGTGGGCAGCGGAGGGCTTCCTGCCGTTCTTTAAAATGGGCAAGCGGCTCTATATCGAAAAGCGGGAGCTGTGGGCTAGCTTGCGCCGAAAACAGGACGAAGCTCTTCGGAAGCGGCGGGTCTGAGTTCATGGCGTCGATTTCTAAGCGTAAGTGGCTTTCCCCCGAGGGCGAAGCCAAGCTTGCTTACCAGGTTCGCTACAAGAAGCTCGACGGCTCTGTAGCGCGGCGTCAGTTCGACAAGCGCAAGGATGCGGAGGAGTTCCGCCGCAAGGTTGAACCACAAGAGCCCAAGAAGGCGCATCTCAGAGAGTGCTACACGACCGCGAAGACGGTCGCGGAGGGCTTTGACGAGTTCCTTCGAGCGCTGCAACAAGGGGCGGACGGCAAGCTCCCGGTCGAGCACTCGACACTTAAGGCGTACCGAGCCAAGGTCGAAGCTCATCTAATCCCCATGTTCGGCACCTACGCGCTGGAGGACATGAATCCACGCCTCTGCGGCACACTCCGGGATCAGGTCGTGGCTCGCATCTCTGACCGGCGCTACGCCAGCCATGTATGGGCGCTCTTCTGCCGGATGATCAGGTTCATGGAGGGATGTGGCGCCCTCGCGAGCAACCCCACGGCCAACGTCCGTATTCACTTCAGCAAGTCCAAACCCTCGGATGAGGGCGAGGAGGAGGCCGGCAACATCCCGACCGTGGATGAAGCTCGGAAAATCCTGGCCTTCTGCAAGGAGCGAGCCTCATGTCCAAATAAGCGTCAGCGTCTTCGCTGGAAGAAGTGGCACGCCATGATCATGCTCGGCTTCGAGACTGGTATGCGGATCGGGGAGATCATCGGCTTGCCGTGGTCCTGCGTTCATCTCGATCTTCGGATTGTCCAGGTGCGGCAGACCGCCAAGCTCAATATGTACGTCATCGGCAAGACCAAGACGAAGCGCTCGAACCGGACCATCAGCATCAGCGAGACGCTTGCGGACATGCTTCGCGAGTGGAAGGAACGCTGTCCGGCCGGCGAGCATAATCTGGTCTTCCCGGCATTCGACGGGAGCCTGCTCAACTACACGACCTTCCGCACCTGCGTCTGGAACGTGATTATGACCGGATTGGGCTTGGTGGACGATGGTCAGATGCGTTATACCGCTCACTCGATGCGGCACTTCAAAGCGTCTGTGGCCCTCTCCAAGCCGGGCGCTAGCCTCCTCGGAGTGTCACGAGAACTCGGTCACGCCAACATTCAGACGACCTTCGATATCTATGGTCATCTGATCAAAGGGCTGTCGGAAAGTGGCAGTGCGGAGCGTGCATCCGACATCCATTCTCTCATTTCAGCAGCGCCATAACACAAACAGCGCACATGAACCCGTAAGTCATTGAAAACGCAGGGTAGCCCTGAATATTCTTTGATTTTGGCGGGTTCGCCCCTTATGAATACCGCTCTTGCAGGCGGCCGCGTGGGGGCCTCCGACCTGCTTTGCAACGCCCGTGAATCCTGCCCCTCAAGTCCTCTGAAGACCATGGCGATCAAGACCGAGAATCCAGCCAAGGCGCTCAGCGACGTCCGCCGCGAGATCGACACGATCGACGACGCGATCCAGGACCTGTTGATGAAGCGCACCGAACTCGTGGTCGAGGTCGCGAATGCGAAGGCGCGTGCCGCGAGCGCCAATGGTCAGGGCAGTTTCATCGCCTTCCGTCCGGGCCGCGAGGCCGAGGTATTGCGCCGGTTGGCCGCCCGCCAGAAGGGGCGCTTTCCGCTCAAGGTCGCGTTCCGGATTTTCCGCGAAGTCATCTCCACGATGACGCGCATCCAGGGGCCGTTCCGGGTCGAGGTTTTCGGCGCGGGCGACGGGCTTGCCTATTGGGACCTCGCGCGCAGCTATTACGGTTCGTCGACCGAGATGGAACTGCATGACGGCGCGCGCGATGTGCTGCGCCGCGTCACGCATGACCGCTCGGCGCTCGGCATCCTGCCGGTGCCCGGCAATTTCGACGGCGGCGACTGGTGGCCGGCGCTCGCGACCGATCTTGCCGGCGGCGCCCGGGTCGTCGGGCGTGTGCCCTTTCTCGACATCGCGGCGGAGGAGAACGCCGTGCGCGCGCTGGTGGTGGCGCAGGCGGACTTCGAAGCGACGGGGGACGACACCAGCCTTCTCGCCATCGCCACCGAAAGCAATGTCAGCGAGGCGACGATTTCGGCGCGCGTAAAGGCCGCTGGCTTCACGGGCGAGCGCATCGCCGTCGCCGAAACCGCCAATGGACATCGTCTTCGCCACAACCTCTTCGCCATCGCCGGCCATATCACCGCCGATGATGCGCGGCTCGCGGCCATCGCTTCGGATGGCGTCGTCGAGAGCGCCCATATCATCGGCGGCTATGCGAACCCGGTGACACGCGCAAAAGATGGCGAATGACATGAACTTTCCCAAGCCCCAAAAAGGCATTCTCGAAATCGAGCCCTATGTCGGCGGCCGCGCGCATGCGCATGGCGCCGCGCGGGTCTTCAAGCTCTCGGCCAACGAGACGCCGCTCGGACCGAGCCCGCTCGCAAAAGAGGCTTTCGTCGCGGCGGCGAACCAGCTCGAATTCTATCCCGAGGGTTCGGCCGCCGAACTGCGCGAGGCGATCGCGGAACGCTACGGGCTCAAGGCCGACCGCATCGTCTGCGGGTCGGGTTCGGACGAGCTTCTGCATCTTCTCGCCCAAGCCTATCTCGGCGATGGCGACGAGGCGATCGCGACGGAGCACGGTTTTCTCGTCTACCCGATCGTAACCAAGGCGGCCGGCGCGACGATCGTGCAGGTGAAGGAGAAAAATCTCCGCGCCGATGTCGACGCGATCCTCGCCGCGGTGACGCCGAAGACCAGGATCGTCTTTCTCGCCAATCCGAACAATCCGACGGGAAGCTATCTTCCCATCGACGAGATGAAGCGGCTTCATGCCGGGCTTCGTCCGGACATTCTTTTCGTCATCGACGCCGCCTATTCGGAATATGTCGGCAAGAACGATTACGAGAGCGGCATCGAATTGGTCGCGACGTCGCAGAACGTCGTGATGACGCGCACTTTCTCGAAGATCCACGGGCTTGCCGCGTTGCGGCTCGGCTGGATGTATGCGCCGGCGCATGTGATCGATGTCGTCAATCGCATTCGCGGGCCCTTCAACGTCTCGATCCCGGCACTTCATGCCGGCATCGCGTCGATCCGCGACGTCGAGCATTTCGAGAAGGCGCGGGCGCATAATCAGGAATGGCTCGACTGGCTCACCGTCGAGATTTCGAAGCTCGGCCTCGAAGTTGCGCCGAGCGTCGCCAATTTCCTGCTGATCCGGTTTCCCAACGAGAAGGGCCGGACGGCGAAGGAGGCCGACGCTTTCCTGATGAGCCGCGGCCTCATCCTGCGTCAGGTCTCTGCCTACGGCCTGCCGGATCATCTGCGTCTTTCCGTCGGTATCGAAGAGGCGAACCGCGCCGTCGTCGCGGCGCTGGCGGAATTTCTCGGGCGCAAATCATGAGCGCCGATCCGCATTTCAAGCGTGTTGCGATCATCGGCCTCGGCCTGATCGGCGGCTCGCTCGGCCATGCGATCAAGCGCGGGAAGCTTGCCGAACATATTTCGGGCTATGCGACGTCGGACGCGACGCGCAAAAGGGCGATTGAGATCGGCTTCATCGACAGCGCCGCGACGACGGCGGCGGAAGCGGCGAAGGATGCCGACCTCGTCGTCATCTGCACGCCGGTGGGTGCGCTCGGGGCCGTAGCCGCCGAAATCGAGCCGCATCTGAAAAAGGGCGCGATCGTCACCGATGCCGGTTCGGTCAAGATGGCCGTCATCCGCGATGTGGGACCGCATGTGCCGGATGGCGTACATTTCGTTCCGGGCCATCCGATCGCCGGCACCGAGCAGTCGGGGCCCGATGCGGGCTTCGCCGAACTTTTCGACGGGCGCTGGTGCATTCTGACGCCGGTGCCGGGCGCGGACCGCGACGCGGTGGCAAAGCTCGCGGCTTTCTGGGAAGCCTGCGGATCGAAGGTCGATTACATGGAGCCCCGGCACCACGATCTGGTGCTCGCCATCGTCAGCCACCTGCCGCATCTGATCGCCTACAACATCGTCGGCACGGCGGACGATCTCGAAACGGTGACGGAATCGGAAGTCATCAAATATTCCGCCGGCGGTTTCCGCGACTTCACGCGTCTGGCCTCGTCCGATCCCACGATGTGGCGCGACATCTGCCTCAACAACAAGGATGCGATCCTCGAAATGCTCGGGCGTTTCTCCGAGGATCTCTCGGCCATGCAGCGCATGATCCGCTGGGGCGACGGCGAGGGGCTTTTCAACCTCTTCACCCGCACGCGCGCCGTGCGCCGCTCGATCATCGAAGCGGGACAGGACACTGCGGCGCCGAATTTCGGCCGCGATCCGACGCACGCGACGCCTGAGAAGAAGTAGTTTTCGCCTCGTTGAGGATAAAGGTTGCTGTCGAGTTGGCGTCAGGCTGTCTTCTGCTTGAGCCAATTCTCGTAGTGGTCAATCAGCGTCTGTTCGGCGGGACGATAACGGATACCCAGCTCCTCGATACTGCGGCGGTTATCGAGCGTGAAGCGGATACCCAGATGGTTCTTCAGGAACTTGGGCGTCAGCCCGAAGAAGGGTCCGATGAGCCGCATGAGGACATTCGGTATCTGCATCCGTGGGAGCAGATAGGGGCGCCGGTGCACCTTGCGCAGGACCTTCGCGATGTCGATGAACGAGATCTTCGAGGTGCCGCTGGCCTTTTTGATGAACCCGGCCAACCACCAGCAGCGCGCCGCCACGGCCGGTGGCCTGGACATGCGCTACTTCTCGATGCCCTGGCACGCACCGGGCCGCGACGAAGACTTCTTCATCTG
>NZ_DATKFR010000276.1:0-7003 GCF_035511255.1 Parvibaculum sp. | reverse complement strand
TCAGAACGCGTAGGAGATCGAGGCGCTGGCGAAGTCCTTGTCGACCATCGCGTTCCTGTAGCGGTTGCCGAAGCTGGAGGCGTAATCGAGGCTGAGCTTGTAGGTCGATTTGTAGTCGAAATCGACGCCGAGGCCGACCGTTTTGACGCCCTCGACGAAGCCCGGACCGATGGGGCCCGCCGAATAGCCCTTCACGTCATGGGCGAAGTAGACGCGCGGCGTCATCGTGACCGGCGTTCCCATGAAGCTGTTGTATTGCATCATCGCCAGCAGGCGATAACCCCATGAGAAAGATGTCGCATATTGCGGCGCGATGCTGCAGGTGCCCGAGACGTTGCAGGGATCGCCGAAGGTCGCCGCCATGCCCGAATTGGCATTCGTGCTGCCGGAGCGGGGGATCATGTAATGGTTGTTGTCGGCGTCGGGCAGGTACTGGAAGCCCGCATTCATCACGAGGATGAGCAGATCGCCGCGCGCGGCCTCCACGAGCCAGTTCGACGGCGTGAAGGTCGAGAGCGAGTAAATCTGTCCGTGGAGCGCCTTGGTGCGCTTGTAGCCGGGAATGACATCGCCCGGCGCGACGGCGGGGCCGTCATAATAGGAGCTTTCGCCAGCTCCGGGGGTGAAGCCGAAGTTCTGCGCGTCGACGCCCTGCAGATAGGTCGTGTCGAGCTGGAAGGGCATGTTGGTGTAGTAGGCGAGTTCGCCGGAAAGCGCCGTTCCGTTCATCACATCGGCCAGCGTCGTATTGAAGCTGAAGCCGATCATGTGAATATCCTCAGGATACTGAGCGATGAGATGCTTGCCGCTGTCGCGCGCGGCCTGACCGAACAAGGCAGCGCAAACGGGGATCGGCTGTCCGCCTTCGTCGATCAGAAGCGTCGTCGTGCAGACCGGGCTGCTCAACACGCCGGGCCCGGAGATGGTATTCAATGCGGTGTAGCCGAGGCCGCTCGTCTGGTCGGCGGTGAAGGTACCGATCGGCAGCTTGTCGTGGAAGTTCACAAAATAGCCGGCGAGATCGGTGCCGTCGTTGAGCCAGCTCGCGTAGTAGCGCAGAGCGGCGCCCCACTGGCCCTGGTCGCGAGCGCCCTGTTCCGCTCCGCGCTGGATAAAGAGAGGATCGGAGAGGCCGGTCAGGCTGCGCGGGCTCCCGTCGGGATTGGTGTAATATTCGCCGTTGCTGAGCGCGTAGGCGCAGCCATCGGAGAGCGCGTCGCTGGGCGAGAAGAACGTGCCACAAGGCGGAAGCGGCGACTTGTCCCATTCAAGGATGTACATGCCCTCGAGCGTGAGGTCCGCGGGCAGACCGAGACTCGCATAGACCGTGTTCTGCGGCAGGAAGACTTCCTTGAGTTCGGTGCCGGGCTTGGTGAAAGCGGCGACGTCGAGCGGCAGATAGGAGGAGACGCCGCCAGGAATAAACGTGCTTTCGCCCCAGTTCACGGCCTGGCGTCCGATACGGACGTTGAGGGGCAGGTCGTTGAAGACGTTGAAATTGCCGTAGACGAACGCGTCGAGGAGCTTCAACTGGCGCAGTTCGCGATTGTAGGCATCCTTGTTGCGATAGGCGTCCTGCAAGGGCCGGCGCTGGTCGTTCGGCGCCGCGACGGGGCCGTAATCGCCGTCACCCTCGCCGAGATCGTAGGCGGCGGGATCCCAGAAGGCCTTGGCGCGCACAAAGGCGCCGAAGTTCTCCCATTTCGCACCGAGTTCGGAAATGATCTTCAGCGGCGCGGAGATGAGTTCGCCACGCTCGACATTGACGTTGCCGTCGTCGGAGTTGACGTCCCAATGGGCGCCGTTCGAACTCGCGCAGCCGCCGTTATAAACCGAGATGTGATCGCAGGACTGGTTCGACGTGCGGACGCTCGCCGACGCGGAGACCGTATTGTCCCATGTGAGATTGAGGGAACCGAATCTGTATTCCTCGGCGGAAGCCGGAGCCGCCAACAGCGCCACACCGGCGAACGTCAACAGAGCGACATATGGCCGACATAGTCCGAGGCGTGATTGGATACGGAACCGCATGTTTTCTCCCCTTCTGCACAGGTACATTTCCGAAGCCGCCGCGCCGCCGGTCGTTGTCGCTCGCTCACGCGAAGGGAATCGCGCGGCCGACAGTTGCGGGCGTGTCATTTCAGAAAATTGTCCCAGACGGGGTGAGGTCTCTTTCGGCCAATGAAGGGGTCGAATGAGGACAGCGCATCAAAGTCGAAACGCCCGACAAATCTAGACAGAGTTGCAACAAACGCCCCGAACTTCGACCGGTCCGGGGCGCCTGTCGGTTCAGAAGGCGTAGGAGAAAGAGGCGCTCGCGAAGTCCTTGTCGTACATCGCGTTGCGATAGGCGTTTCCAAACGCCGTCGAGTAATCGACGCTGACCTTGTAGGCCGATTTGTAACTGAAGTCGGCGCCGATGCCGACGCGCTTCACGCCTTCGATGAAACCGGGGCCGATCGGTCCGGCGGAATAGCCCTTCATGTCATGCGAGAAGAAGACGCGCGGCATGATCGTATAAGGCGTTCCAAAGGCGGAGTTGTATTGAAGCGCCGCCAGCACGCGATACCCCCATGAGAAGGAGGTGGCATATTGCGGCGAGACTGAGCAACTGCCGGCAGCGATACACGGATCGCCGAGGATAGACGCCATGCCCGGATTGGGATGGGTTTCGCCGGAACGCGGAATCATGAACCGATTTCCCTTCGCGTCCGGCAGATACTGGAAGCCGGCATTGGCGACCAGAAGGAGGATATCGGCCCCCGCCATGCTGACGATGGCATCCGAGGGCGTGAAGGTGCTGATCGTATAGACCTGACCATGCAGCGCCGTCGTGCGCTGGTAACCGGGGATCAGATCGCCGGGAGCGACTGCGGGACCGTTGTAGATGGACGGCTGCCCCAGCAGTCCGAGGAAGCCCGCATTTCTGAAATCGGCACCCGTCAATTCCGTCGTATCGATCTGGAAGGGCATGTTGGTGTAGTAGGCGAGGTCACCTGAAAGGGCGGTGCCGTTCAGGATGTTGACGGTCGTATTGAAGCTCGCGCCGATCATGTGAATGTTATCGGGGTACTGGGCGCGCAGCGTTTTTCCGCTGAGCTTGGCGTCGAGCCCTTCTGCGCCCGCGCAGGTGCGGACCGGACGGCCGGCATCGTCGCTGAAGGGAAGAGCCACGAGGCACAGCGGGCTCGACGGATTGCCGCCGGCCGCGATGGAGGCAACATTCAGCAATGTCTGGTTCGCATTCGCCGTAAAGGTGCCTATCGGCAGCTTGTCGTGGAAATTCACGAAATAGGCGCCGAGGTCGGTACCGTCATTGAGCCAGTCCGCGTAGTAGCGCAGTGCGGCGCCCCACTGACCCTGCTGGGGCGGATTGTCCGACGCGCCGCGAGGCACGAACAGCGGACCGGTGGTACCGGACGTGTCGCGCGGCGAGCCATCGGGGTTGGTGTAGAACTCGCCGCTTGCCAACGCATAGCCGCAACCGTCGGAGAGCGCGTCGCTCGGCGAGAAGAACGTGCCGCAGGGCGGCAAAGGCGATTTCTCCCAGGCCGCGATATACATCGCCTCGACGGTGAAGTTTGCCGGCAGGCCGAGACTCGCATAGGCGGTCAGCTGGGGAAGGAAGACCTCCTTGAGCTCCGTGCCCGGCTTCGTCAACGCGGCGACATCGAGGGGCAGATAGGAGGACACGCCGCCCGGGATGAAGAGGCTCTCGCCCCAGTTCACGACCTGACGGCCGAGGCGGACGTTGAGCGGCAGGTCGTCGAAGACGTTGAAATTTGCGTAGGCGAAGGCGTCGAGAAGTTTCAACTGACGCAGTTCGCGATTGTAGGCGTCGTCGCCCCGATAGGCGTCCTGCAAGGGGCGGCGCTGGGCGTTGGGCGCAGCAACGGGGCCATAATTTCCGTCGCCGTCGCCGAGCTTGTAGGCGGCGGGATTCCAGAATGCCTTGGCGCGGGCGAAGACGCCATATTCGCGCCACTTGGCATCGATTTCAGATACGATCTTGATCGGCGCCGAGATGATGTCGCCGCGCTCGACATTGATGTTGCCGTCATCCGAATTGACGTCGTAGTCGGTGCCGTTGGCCGCGGTGCAGCCGCCATTATAGACGGAAATATACTCGCAGTTCTGATCGGAGGTTCGGACGCTGACCGACGCGGACACGGTATTGTCGAGCGTCATCGAGACATCGCCGAATTTGTATTCCTCCGAAAGTGCCGGCCTTGCGAGAAAGGCCGCAGCGAAGATCGCGACAGACAGCCCAAGTATCGATTGTTTGCAGACCCTCATTTCTCTCCCCTTCTGCGATAGTTCTTTTTCTCTTCGTCCTCGCTTGTTGTGTTTTGTCGTTTGCTCGCTCACACAGGAATTTTTACTTGAGCGGCACGCGTTGCGAGGGTTCTATTTCAGAAATATTCTTGGCGTCGCGTGAGGTCGCTCGTGGCCAAACCCCAGGTCGGATGTGGACGCAGCATGAAAGTCCAAGCGGCATACATTTTTGCACTGACGCGGACACTCCGCGATCTGGGCTGTGATCCGTCTACGTTGGTTCAAGCCGGGCGGCCGATCGACGAGGATGGATTCTTCAGGATGTGCGAGGAAGCAGTGACTCTTTCGCGCGATCCGTCGCTTGCATTGCGATTCGGATCGTCGCTCCACCTCGGATCCCACGGCGTCTTCGGTCACGCCCTGATGGGCTGCAGGACGCTGCGTCAGGCGGCGGAATTCCTGATGCAACACAATCCTGTGCGCGCGGCGCATGCAACGGTGCGTTTCTCGTTCGATCAGGACAACGTCATGCTGACGATTGCGCCGACAGCCGACTTGCCCGGCGCGCACAACTTCATCGTCGAATCGTTCTTCGCGGCGGCCGTGACGGCGATCAGTGAACTCGTCAGCGCCGAGATCGAGGGATGCCGTGTGGAGTTCGCCTTCGAGCCTGCGATGCCGGTGGAGATCTATGAGCGGTATCTGCGGCTCCCCGTCAGCTTCGGCAAGGCGGCCAATCGGCTGATCGGGCCGCGCGAGATTGCCGATCAGCCCCTTGTTGCCGCGCAGAACGCAGTCGCTGAAATGTATGTCAGGCAGTGCGGCAAGCTTCTGCGCGAGCAGGATCGGGCGGTAAGCTACGTGTCGGAGGTGCGGCGCGTTCTGATGAGCGCACGCGGACGCATTCCGAACGAGCATGAGGTGGCGCGGCAACTCAACCTGAGCGGACGCACGCTCAGGCGGCGGCTTCTCAATGAAGGGCAGTCCTTCCAGGAGATTCTGGACGACGTGCGCAACCGGCTTGCCAAAGCCTATCTCGGCGAGACGAAGTTCAGCATTGCGGAGGTCGGGGCGCTGCTCGGATTCGAGGATGCCGCGAATTTCCGTCGAGCTTTCCGGCGATGGAACGGTTGCTCGCCGCAAAGCTTCCGCGGCGGTTTCATGGACGAGGCCGGCGCCAGCGGAGAGGCCGAATTCTCCACGTCGTCCGACGAGGAGGCGCCGCCGCTGGAGGCTGCCACCTGAGACAACCGCGCCGTTTGCATCCGCTCACAAAACTCCGGATATATAGAGACGTCCGCGAGGCCCGAATCGCGCTTGCCTTCCACCGGAGTGAGCTTGTCCGAATCCGCAGCCATGGAAATCTATGTCGACGCCGATGCCTGTCCGGTGAAGGACGAAGTGCTGCGCGTGGCCGAGCGGCACGGGCTGCAGGTCTATGTCGTCAGCAACAGTGGCATGCGGCCGAGCGGCAATCCGCTGGTGCGGCAGGTCGTGGTGGCGCAGGGGCCGGACGCGGCTGACGACTGGATCGCGGAACGGATCACCGCGTCGGACATCTGCGTGACGGCCGACATTCCGCTCGCCTCGCGCTGTCTTGGGCGCGGCGCACGGGCCCTGCGGCCGGACGGCAAACCCTTTACCAAGGAGAGTATCGGCATGGCGCTCGCCATGCGCGATCTCATGCAGCAACTGCGGGAGGCGGGCGACGTGAAGGGGACAAATCCGGCCTTCACGCGCGACGATCGCTCGCGGTTTCTGCGCGAACTTGAAAACATGATTCAGGCGATACGCCGCGGCAAGGGTTTGTAATCGGGCTGGATGGAGGATGAATGGCGCGGCGCGCGGCGGGAACGCAGGTTCGGGCGAAGGAGGACAAGGCCGCTGAAACGCGCTTGACGCTGCGGCTCGATTTTCCTGACCTTGGACGACTCGGCCCCGGCAAGGTGCGGCTTCTCGAATTGATCGTGGAGCTTGGCTCGATCAGCGCGGCGGGGCGCCAGATGGGTATGTCCTATCGCCGGGCCTGGCAGCTCGTCGACGACCTCAACACGATCTTCGGGAGCGTGGTGGCGACGCAGCAGGGCGGCGCGCGCGGCGGCGGCGCAGGATTGACGCAGACCGGCAAGGACATCGTGCGGGCCTATCGCGCGATCGAGAAGAAGGCGCAGAAGGCCGCTGCCGCCGAAATCGCGCTGATCGGCCGCGCGCGGCGGTAGTCTTGCATCAAGGCAGAACCGCGAAGCCCTGGGATTTGAAGATCGCGGTTGCGGCGGGCGTGGAGAGATAGTTGAAAAAGGCCGTCGCGCCGGGGCTCGCCGCGCCGGCGACGAGGGCCGCCGGATAGACGATCGGCGCATGGGTCTCGTCCGGGAAGGTGCCGACGATCCTGACCGCCGGCTCGGCGATCGCATCGGTGCGGTAGACGATGCCGAGGGGCGTTTCCCCCCGGGCGACGAAGGCCAGCGCGGCGCGCACATTTTCGGCCTGGGCGACGCGGCTCTCGACGCTTTTCCAGACGCCAAGCTTCACCAGCGCGGCCTTGCCGTATTTTCCGGCGGGCACGCTGCTCGTGTCCGCCATGGCGAGACGGCCCCCCTGCAGGGCGCCCGCGAGGTCGAAGCCCGGCGCAATGTCGAGTGCGACGGCCGATGCTTTCGGCGCGACGAGAACGAGGCGGTTGCCGAGCAGGTTTTTTCTCGTGCCCGCATCCACGAGATGGCGCTTG
>NZ_DATKFR010000275.1:0-11836 GCF_035511255.1 Parvibaculum sp. | reverse complement strand
TCAAGCGAGACGCGACATCGGAGACCCCGGCGCGACTTTTGTTCATGGCCCGTTATCGGATCGTCGCCACAACCACCGCTTAACCTCACATTAACCAATTAATAACTTAATAAGGAAGGTTCTTTCCGCGCAAAGCATGGGCGATGTTTTGAAGGTGGGCTTCCGTGTCAGGACAATTCCGGTATTTGCTGCGCAGGCCATCCGATCTCGGTCCCTCTGCCATCGTATGGGGCATCGGACTGATCATCGCGGCGCTTCTTTTTGTCTTCGTACGCGCACACTATCAGACGATTGAGCGTCAGCGCTTCCAGCGGGACGCCGTCTATTACGGCACTCTCGTCACCGAGACCGTCGGACGGCACGTCAATTCACTGAAATTTCTGAGAGCCTTCGTCGCCGCGCGCGACGTGACGCGCTGGGAATTCTCCACCTTCGCCAGCCAGACGCTTCCAAACAACCATGGCTTCAAGGCCGTTCTTTGGGTGCCTGTGGTTCCGGGGCCGGATCGCAGAACTTATGAGGCGAACCTCCAACGCGACGGTCTCTACGGCTTGCGTATACGGGACATGGACGCGAATGGCGGCTTCTCGGTCGCCCGGACGAAGGATGCCTATTTCCCGGTGACCTATGTAGATCCCCTGGAAGGCAATCAGGATCTGATCGGCCTCGATCTTGCGACGGACCCCGACTACCGGGATCTGCTTCAGCAGGCAGGACGAAGAAACGACATCGCCGTATCGCCGCTCACGCACAAGGATGTCGAGGGCAGGAAGGCATCATTGCTGCTGGTTGCCTTTCCGCTGGGCGCCCCCGAGCGGCGCACAGCCGGAGACGTCGCCGCGCCGAGAACGAAGGGATTTGCGGTCGGTATTCTCGATATCGACGAACTCATCCGCACGATCCTCCCGAAAGGCGCACCCATCGAGATGGTCGTCGGGCAAGCCGGGACCGGATCGACGCCACCCGGAACCGACGCAACGTCTTCTGCCAACGGCTGGTTCGCGCATTCGACATTTTCGCAATCGCAGATATTCGACATCGCGGATCGGCGCTTCATCCTATCCGTGCGGTCGTCGGCCGGAAGCGAGGCCGCCGGCGGTCTGCTGATTGCGTTGGGAACGGCGCTTGGCGCGCTTCTCCTGACCGGGCTTCTGGCGCAACACCTCCATAATGCGACGATGTACAATCAGGCGGTCGAGCGCGCAGTTGTCGCCCGGACGGCCGAATTGAACGCAGCAAATGCAGCGCTGCGCGACGAGATCGAAATGCGTCGGGAGGCGGAAGCCTCTCTCCGTCGCGCAAAGGAAAAGACCGAAGTCGCCAATCGGGCGCAATCGGAATTTCTCGCCGCCATGAGCCACAAGTTGCGCGCGCCACTCAATGCCATTGTCGGCTTGTCGGGGGATATGGTGCAAGAGGTCGAAGCCGGCAACGGCGCGGCCCGCATCCGCGGCTATGTCGAGAACGTCAATTCGAGCGGCTTGACGCTTCTCCAACTCGTCAACGAGCTTCTCGATCTTTCGCAGCTCGAGTCGCGGCAGGGACCCCTCGACGACACGCCCGTCTGCGTCGCCGACGTCATCAGGACGGCTTTCGGCCGGGTAAAGGCACAAGCCCGGTCCGCCGGGGTGTCGCTGACGACGCATTGCCCGGATGACGGTATTTTTATTCGCGCCGACGAGCGCCTGCTGACCAAGGCACTGACCAATCTCCTATCGAATGCCGTTCAGTTCACGCCGGCAGGCGGCGAAGCCGAACTCTTCGCACGAGAAAACAGGGACGGCACGGTCAGCCTCGTCGTGAGAGATACAGGCATCGGCATTCCGGCAGACAAGCTCGAGCAGGTACTTGAACCTTTCGTGCGCCTCCCCTCGGTCTCGCCGCATGAGCATGAAGGTGCCGGCCTCGGCCTGTCCTTCGTCAACCGCGTTGCGCAAATCTCCGGCTTCGCATTGTCCATCGAGAGCGAAAAAGGTGCCGGAACGCGCGTGACATTGACCTGCCCGGAAGAGCGCGTCATCGGCAGGACGCAGGCGGCTTGATGGACAGGCTCTTCGCCAATGTCGCCGCGCCACTGAAAAGCGCACTTATTCTATTGGCGTTCTCCGTCATCCTGTCGTCATGCACACACTCAAATGGCGAAAAGACCGCTGAACCTGAACCCCAAGGGAATGCCGACGCACAGGTCCCGTCGAGCGCCGAGATCGGCAAGGCACAGAGAATGCTCAACGCGCTCGGCTATGATGCAGGTCCGGCCGATGGCGTCCTCGGGCCGAAGACGGGCGCTGCCATTCGATCCTTCCAGAAGGATCAACACATCGCCGGGGACGGAAAGCTCGCGCCGAATATGGTCAATCGACTGACCGCCGTTTATGCCAAACTTCCGGTAACCGCCTCGCCGAAATATGAAGTTGGCGAAACCATCGTCTATAGCGACGGTTCGGCGGAAAAGGTGCTGGGGATAACCGACGATGAAATTCGTGTGCAGACCGGCGGTGGCGAGCGCCGCAAGCCCGCGAACTTTCTTCTGTTCGCGGAGGCGGACGCCACATCGGACGCTCCTGCCGATTTCCTGCAACCGCTGAGAGCAGGTCGCAAGGGAGACTACAAAATCTATCGTCGCACCGGGGACCAGGACCATGTTTCCGTCGTTTCCTGCGTCGTCGGCGATCAGCGCTCCAGAACTGTTCCCGCGGGGAAGTTCTCCGTCGTCGATGTCGCTTGCAACGAGACCGGTGACGCCGGACCCAAAGTGGAGCGGGAATGGTCATACGCCCCTGCCATTCGGCAGGTCATACGCGAAGTCGTCAGGATCGAAGGTGCGAAAGCCGCCATTCGCGAACTCGTCGCCGTCCAGCCCGACACGGAAGCATGGCCAACGGCTGCACGCACAGGATTCGATTGGGCAATCGTCAACGCGCTCGAAGGTGACGCGCAATCGACACCGGTCATGTGGTCGAGCACCGGCGCGGCCGAGCGATTTTCGATCCGTGTGGATTACACGGCCGTACCACCTTCCGCATTGCCCCCGGCGGGACTCTCCGCAAAGCGATGCCTGCGTTACAAATTATTGCGCACGGACCCGACCGACGAAGGCCGGATATTTCCGGGTCTCGCATGCCGGCTCGGCACCGGCGACTGGATAATTCCCGCCCGTGCGCCACGCGTCTTCGCAAACCCGCCGAAAGGGCTGCAGGATTCCCACGCCCAGTGAGATCGGGGCTCCTGGCTCTCCATATTGCGGAACCATCTCTGCTTTCCCGCCCAAGATATCCGTCCGCTCCATGCTCGTAGCGGAACAAGGAAGTATGAGGTGCGTTCAAATTCTGTTCCCGCACGGCGAACGAGCGGAACGCCTTGACGCGCTTCGTTACACGCATCGCGAATTTATTGGCCTGATCGGTTCTTATGAAAAATATGGTTTTCGTGGACATAGGCGATGCCAATGACGTGCACACCTGGTCCGGGACTCCTTTCCATATGGCGGAAGCACTGACGGCACATTTCTCCGTCGAGATTCTGGCGCCCCTTCGCCAACCGCATGCATGGCACCATATGCCTCGCCGCCTGTGGGCGAAGCTAAGGCGTAGAAATTTTCTGGCGGATCGTACGCCGCCGATGCTGGACTCGTTCGCGGAGCAAATCCAGACGGCTTGCCGGAATCGCGATGTGGCTTCCGTCTTCTCGTCCAGTTCGATTCCGGTTTCCGCGCTGACCGCGACGCCGCCCGCCGCTTTCTGGACGGATGCCTGTTTCAACGCGATGGTCGATTACTACGACTATTTCAGACGCGCGGATGCGACGAGCATGGCCCTTGCCTGCCGGCAGGAGAGATCCGCGCTCGAACATTGCTCGGCGGCGATCTATGCGTCGGAATGGGCCGCCGCCGCCGCGCGGCGCCTCCACCCGCCCGCGGCGTCGAAAATTCATGTCGTCCCATTCGGAGCAAATCTCGACCCTCGATACGATCGCGAGAAAGTCCACGCACTGATCGACGCCCGTCCCGCCGACAAATGCTCTCTGCTGTTCGTCGGCGTCGATTGGATACGAAAAGGCGGCCCCATTGCCCTGGAGACGGCGCGGCTCCTCAATGCCTCTGGCCTCGAGACGACGCTGACCATCGTCGGTTGCGACCCTTTCGGTGCCAAACCTCCGCCGGCCTTCGTCGATGTCAGGAAATTCCTGAGCCTTAAACGATCCTCCGATCGTCAGACTCTCTGCGACCTGTTCAGCACCAGCGACTTTCTCATCGTGCCGAGCAGAGCCGAGGCGTTCGGCATCGTCTTCTGCGAGGCGGCCGCCTTCGGCGTGCCCGCGGTGGCGACGGCGACGGGCGGCATCCCGACAATCGTCACGGACTCCATAAACGGACTTCTGCTCGCCCCTTCGGCCAACGCAGGCGATTATGCGGTCGCCATCCGCAAGGTCTTCAACGACCGCGGGAGATACATGGACATGGCCCGCGCCGCTTACGAAAATTATGCGGCGCGCCTGAACTGGCGCATCGCCGCCGCCGCCGTGAGCCGGATCATCGACAAGTAGCCGTGCAGGACAACACGCATTGGGCGCTGATGCGGTTTGCGCTCAGCGCGCCTTTTTGCTTTGAGGACGGCCGGGCGGGCAATAAATGGAGACCAGCGTCTCGATCACGCGCTGTGCTTCGGGACTCGCGAGCCGATAATAGATGGTCTGCGACTCGCGGCGGGTCGCGACCAGCCCCTGGTCCCGGAGGACGGCAAGGTGCTGGGAGAGCGCCGACTGGCTGATGCCGACGACGTCCTGAATTTCACCGACCGACATTTCACGATCCGCAATCTGGCACATGATGAGCAGCCGTCGCTCGTTCGCGAGCGCGCCGAGAAGCTTCGATGCCTCTGAAGCGCTCGCTTCGAGATCCTTCACGTCGGCAACGACGACCATGGGGACGAACTCCGCTATCGCCTGACGGCGAGCATGTCTATCCCGCAATATATTAGATGCTATTCATATAATTCAAGCCGTCACCATGTCTGGACCCGACTCATTTTCCCACGACGCCCAACGCGTTTCCGAGGCCGATCACGACTGTCGAAAGCACCAGGATAGCGATGCCGCTCCACAAATAGACCTTTGCCCGCAAGCCCGCGCCCTTCCACTCATGAAGAATGAGCCCCCAGAAACTCGCGAAGATGATGATGCTCGCCATATGCAGCGTCCAGCTCGAGAAGCCGTATGGCCCCATCTGCGTTTCGCCCATCGTGTAGAAAAAGAACTGCAGGTACCAGGTCACACCGGCCAGAGCGCAGAAGAAGTAGTTGCGCAACAACGGCACCGCTGGCGTCGCGGCACCCGTTCTGCGGCCGATGAACTCTCCGGCGCTGCGGTTCTTGACGATGAGCGCCAGCGACCAGATGAAATTCGTCGTGAAACCGCCGAGGAGCACGACCACCAGCACGGGCAATCCCTGCCAGAGAGGTTCCGTGCCACGCGACAGGGTCAGGGTGCGTATCGGATCGCCGGCGGCCAGGCCATAGGCGAAACAGCTGCTCATCACGCCTGAAAAGACCGCCACCAGAAAGCCTTTGCGAAAATCGAACTCCGCAATCGTCTGCTGCCTGGTCTCCGGATCGCCCTCCTGCTCTTTCCGGTAGCCGGCAAAGCCGACGACCGCAATACCGACGAGGCAGACGGCGACGCCGAGCAGAATGACCCGGCCATGCAAACTCGGCACGAGCGTCGTGAAAAGATCCCCGGTGACGATCGGCGGAATCAACGTACCGAAAGCCGCGCACAGGCCGAGCGCCACCGCCATGCCGAGCGAAATGCCGAGATAGCGCATGGTGAGGCCGAAGGTCAGGCCGCCGACGCCCCACATGGCGCCGAAGAAATAGCAAAGCGCCAGCGTGCGCATCGGTGTCTCGCTCAATACGAAGAGAATGTCCTCGGTGCGAAACCATGCGAAAAGCCAGGGCGCGACGATCCAGCTGAAAATGCCGCCGGTGAGCCAATAAACCTCCCACGACCACGACCGCACGCCACGATAGGGAACATAGAAGCTCGCCGACGCGAGCCCGCCGGTCCAGTGGAAGAGCACACCCAGAAATGGATTGGCGATCATGCCCGATCTCCCGTTACAGAGACTACGGACATGCTTTTCATGCGCGGCACAATGCCCCGCCTCGAATTCCGATCGGTCACCTTACCTCCCCCAGAAATAAAGCCGCTCCCTCAAGCGGCGACGGTCACCAACTCCACGCCTGCGTCCCCGAGCATCCGGCGAGCCGCCGCAGGAATGTCGTCGTTTGTGATGACCGTGCTGATGCGCGACAGGGAACAAACGGAAAGCCCCGCCCGCGCCGTGAATTTCGACGCGTCCGCCAGCACGATGATCTTGTCCGCCCGGTCGATGAGCCGGCGTTCCGCCTGCACGAGCAGCGGATCGGTCTGCATCAAACCTCCCGCCGTAATCGCCTGCGCACCCATGAGTATCTTGGCAGCGGAAAAATTATCCAGAAGGCCGTCTTCATAGGGGCTCAGAAGAATATTCTGTTCACGGAATACTTCACCGCCAGGAATCAGGAGCTTCACGCGCGACTTCAGCAGCAGCGCCTGGATGATCGGCAGCGAGGTCGTCAGGATCTGATAGGGTTCGTTCGGCAGCATGTCGGCGAGCATCTTCGTCGTCGAACCGCCGTCGATGATGATGGCCTCGTTCGGATCGCAATAGGCGACCGCTGCCTTGCCGATGGCGCGCTTCTGCCTGACGTTGCGGATTTCCGCCTCGCTATACGGCTCCTGACCGATGAGTTGCGACGGCGCCGGAACAGGGCCGCTGGAGGACTCGCTCACGGGCATGGCGCCGCCGCGCACACGCCGCAATCGCCCGATCTCGTCGAGCATCTTGATGTCGCGGCGAATCGTGGCCGACGAAACGTTGAGCCGGTCGGCCAACAATTCAATCGGCGTGACGCGCTCGGCAGCGAGCGACGTCAGAATGGCTCGCCATCTATCCTCGGTGTGCATCTCGTCTCTTTCCGTTTCTCGAATCCCGGCACCGCGAAACATTCGATAATTCTAATGCAGTTCGCATCCCGTCGCCCGGATTTCGATATGCACCTGGCACCCTACTCCTTGGCTCCAATCCGCTCTTCGACGCTGACGGGCTCGATCAGCCCGGCCGGGACAAGAGCCTCGGCTTGGTCCTTGAACTGGCGGTACTGCGCCTCGCCGGCAAGCGCCTTGCCGATGAAGACGTTGCGCAGAGGCGGGCGATAGGAAATCGAGAGCGTGTTCTCCCCTTCCCGTATAAAGGATGTGACGTCGAGAAGCGCCGGCGCGATGGCTGGCCTGCCCGCATCGGTCCCGTTGACGCGCACCGACACTGCGCCCGGAACGAAACCCAGGTCCAGAACATAGCGTGCGTCGGCGTCGAGCCGGTCGATCGTCACCTGCGTCGTATAAAGCCCCTCCGCCGCATGAACGAAAGCCTGGTCGCTACGCCAGTCGAAGAGACCGCTTGCCTTACGTTCCGTGTCCCCCGCCTTGACCGTCCAACTCGTCAAATTCCAGCTTCGCGCCGTCGACAGAGCCGCAACTGGTTGTGAAGCCCCCGCCGGCATCGCGACGCCTTCGACCAGCACCCGCGAACCATAGGCCGGCAGCGCGAGATCCAACGATCCATCGCCATTACGCTTCGCCGGCCAGACGGCACCGCTCGCGGGATCGAACCACCAGGCAAGCATCTCGTTGCCGCCCGTCAGCGCGACCTCGGCCGCCTTGCCGGATTGATTGGCGAAGAAGTGGACCGTCTCGCCCGATGCGGTAACGCGCGCGATCCGGCGTATCTCGCTCGTCCCGCGATAGGCGAGAGCCGCAGGCAGAACCGCCGCAATGGTGGACGCCACATCTTCCGGCTTCGAGAGAAGATGCCCTCCCGCCGAGAGGGCGGCAGCAAGATCCCGAACCTCGGCATCGCCAGCGTCGGCGTTCAGATAACCCGGCTGTCGCACCGGCGTCTTCCCGAGAAAGAAGACGGGCATCGGCTTGTCCGCATGCGCAAGACGCTCCACCGCTTCGAGCGTAGCCGGCTCCGCTTCCTCGACATCGGCGAACAGAAGCGCTCCATACTCGGCACCGGATTTCATCCTCCCACCCGGTAGGACGTTTCCCTCGCGCAGCGCGTCGCCATTGACCCAGCCCCAGCCGATGCCGCGCCGGTCGAGATCGGCGATCACCGGCGCGATCTTGCGAAGCCAGGCCATCCGCCTGTCCTCACTGGACTGCGGCATGAACTTGCCGATCGTCGAAGGAGCGGCCGGCGTCTTCGGCGCCGGATCGGAGATCGGCAACGCGCCTTTCAGCAGAGCCTCGTCGCTGTCGCCGGGCTTGTCGCCAAAGCTGTTCGGAAACCCAAGATACGGATAGTAGATCAGCACATCGAGCTTCGGCTGCCCCTGGCGCATCAGATTCTGCACGCGCGCCATATAGCTATTGAGCGTCGGCAGATCGGACCAGATCGGATTGGCCGGTGAATAATTGTCGGAAAAATGTGCCGGATTTCCGGGACCGGAGAACGGATACCAGCCCTCGGCCCCGAAAGGCCCATCCTTTTCGCCGCGATGCCAGCTATAGGGAATGCCGTGATAGATGACATGGTTGATGCCCGCGAGAAAGAGCTTGTCGGCGGCGGCCTTGAGCTTCACCGCCGAACTCGTGTAGTCGCGATCGATCCAGACGAAGGATTCCGAGCTCACCAGCGTCCGCCCGTAAAGCGCGGCCGCCGACGGTGCGAATTTCAAAAAGAGATTGCTGCCGCCGCCGAAGAGCTGTTCGGTCTCCGGAATTTCATTGGCGCCGAGCCCTCGCAGAATATCGACATCCATGCCGTAGCTCTGACCGCGCGAGACGAGCCCGCGCGCCCGCGCCCAGTCGCGCGACGTCTCGACGAAGCGCTCGACAATGAGGTCCGACAGCGTCAGATCGTAATCGTGCCGCACGCGCGCATCCTCGTCCGAAAGAACGAAGCTCGGACTTGCATGGATATTCGCAACCTCGGTGACGAAATAATTGTCCTTGCCGTCGACGAACAGCGCCGGCAAATGCGGTTCTAGGTCATAGCCGCGCCGTGCCTTGAACTCGCGCAAGATGTCCGTCGCGGTCAGCCGGTTCGCCTTGAATTCAAGGCTATCGTTGAAGAAGCCGCGCAGGGCATTGCCGTAGAAGGGCGCGAGGCCCGTGCGGGCGCCATAAGCGTAGTTGTAATGAGCGATCACCTTTTCGGCGCGCATCGGATCGAGCACATAGCCGCCTGGATCGCGCGCGATCAACGTCGGCGCTTCGCCTTCCGGCATGACGTAGGACGCGACGAGGAACCAGTCCCCCTCCGGGGCATCCCAGACAAGCTTGTCGCCCTTCACCTCGGCGTCGAGAACATGCACCGACGACGCATCGAGCGTGACGTTGTCGTCGACGACGAGCGGATTGGAAGAGAGCTTGCCGCCGAGGCGCTTCGCCGCCATGACGCTGACGAGCTTCTCCTTGCCGCGCGCGAAATTGCCGATGTCGAAGCCGAATCCCATCTCGCCGAGCGCGAGCAGATAGTCGTTGAGCCCCGGCTCTGGATGCGGCAGGTCGAGTTCGACGCGACGACCGCCGGAAAAGCGTGCTGTCGCATAAACCAGATTGTTGAGCCCATCCTCGAGCGCGACTTCCGGCCCGCCCGCCGGCCAACCGCTGAAATGGGTGAGATCGACCTGCATCCCGAGCGCGTCGGCATCGCGAAGCGTCTGATGAAGAATGTCGTAATAGCGCGGCGTGTCGAATTCGTTGACGCGACGGACGGCCTCCGGGTCCTTTGCCGTGGTGACACCCGCCGAGAAAGGCTGGATTTCGACGCCGCCAAAATTTGCCGCCGCAAGTTCGACGAGTTCGCGCTTCAGCTCCGCATTGTCGACATCGGCGCCCGGCCACCACCAACGGGCCCAGGGGCGCGCCGATTGCGGCGGGTTCGCGATGCTTGACCATGAAAAAGCGACCTGCTCCTTCGTGACGGGCGTTCGCGCCGGCGGCGCCTCATGCGCATAGCTGTCGAGCGGGCGCGCATTTGCAACCGGAGGCGGCGGCACCATGTAACCGGCGAGCTTGCCCTTGAACCAGAACGCGCCACCCACGCCGAGAAGGAGAAGAAGGCCCAAAATGACGGCAAGCGCCACAAGAGACCGGCGAAGCCATTTCGATCGGATCATGCTTGTCGTGCTCATCTAGAGAACCGATTGGCGGACCGCGGGGCCTGCCGCCGAAACGGGCCGTTCGTCCGCCTTGCGCGCGCGATAGCCGCTGTCGCGATAGACGGCGATGGGATCGGCCGCACCGCCCTTGTCGATCCTCGCCTTGGCGAGAAGAGGCGACACGTCCGTTTCATAGGCCGCCATCAGAAGCCGCCGCGCGGCGATCACGTCATTCGCATCCTGGGCCTGCGTCAGCGCCGTCCTGTCGATCAGCAACGCCTTGGCATAGGCGCGGGCCACCTGCTCGCCGCTGATGAGCAGGCTTTCGATCGGGTCGGTGATGTTGTGCGACTGGTCGAGCATGTAGGCGGGTTGAAACGCCTCGCCCAATCTCGCGCCGGCATCCACCAGTTCGTTGAAGATCAGGAAGAGCTGGAACGGATTGATCGATCCCGCGTCGAGATCGTCGTCGCCATATTTCGAGTCGTTGAAATGAAAACCGCCGAGCTTTCCGCTCCAGGCGAGCCGCGCGACGATCTGCTCGATATTGACGTTCGGCGCATGATGTCCGAGATCGACGAGACATTTCGCCCGCTCGCCGAGCGCCGTCGCGGCGAGATAGCTCGATCCCCAGTCGGAAATGACAGTCGCGTAGAAGGCGGGCTCGAAAAACTTGTGCTCGATATAGAGCAACCAGTCCGCCGGCAGGCCCTTGTAGATATCCTTCATCGAGTCGAGATAGCGCTCGAAGGCGCGCGAGAGGTTCTGCTGCCCCGGAAAATTCGCGCCGTCGCCGATCCAGACCGTGATCGCGCGCGAGCCGAGCGCGACGCCCGCCTCGATGCACTGCAGATTGTGCTCAATCGCCTGCCGGCGCACGGCCGCATCCGTGCTCGTGAGGCTGCCGAATTTGTAGCTGTGCGCCTGGTCGGGCTGGTCCTGAAAAGTGTTCGAATTGACCGCATCGAAGGCGAGACCGAGCCGCTCGCCATAAAGGCGGAGCTTGCGATAATCGGAAACCTCATCCCAGGGAAGATGCAACGACACGGATTTCGAGAGCCGTCCCAGATCCCATATCGTGCGGCAATCGTCGAGCTTCTCGTAGACGTCGCGCGGCTCGCCCCGCCCGGGAAACCGCCCGAAGCGCGTGCCGCCCGTGCCGAGACCCCAGCTCGGAACGGCGATGTTGAGCGAAGCGAGCCGGGACTCGACCGCAGCGACGTCGACATCCCTTTCGGCGAGCTGGTCGCAGAGACGCGCATAGCCTGCATCGAGGGCTTTCGACTGCGCCCTGTTGTGACCGGCGATCACCGCCTCGTCGATGGAAAATCCGAGCATCGAACCGTCCTCCCCAGGCCGGGTAAATAGATTGCGCTTCCAGCGCGGGCCAGATTGCGGTCTCAGCGCGGAAATGCCGCCGCGCTGCCGCCATCGACATTCAGAATATTGCCGGTCGATTTCGCCGACCGGTCGCTGCTGAAGAAGAGAATGGCCTCAGCCACATCTTCGGGCAGGATCTGCTGCTTGAGCAAGCTCCGGCTCTTGTAGAAATCCGGCAGCGCCTCCACCGAAACGCCGTAGGCACTGGCCCGCTGCTCGGCCCATTCGCCCTGCCATATGGTCGAATTCGA
>NZ_DATKFR010000274.1:0-7577 GCF_035511255.1 Parvibaculum sp. | reverse complement strand
CTCGGTGCGCAGGAAGTGGCGCATGTCGTCGAGGTTGCCGCCGAACAGGGCGAACAGCGCGCGGTAGGCACGGATCAGCAGCAGCGCGAGCTCGCCGGTCTTGCTCCTCGACCCATGCGCTCATTCCGGTGCCCGGCGCGGCGGCGGCGCTGGCCGCCCTTTCGGGTCGCGCGCAGGTCGTCGTGCTGACCAATGTGCCCTCCGCCGACAAGGAAACGCGGGCGCGGAACCTTGCCGCCCACGGCATGGATTACCCCGTCATCGCCAACAAGGGGCTCAAGGGGGGCGCGGTGAAGCGGCTCGCCGAACTGGTCGAGGCGCCGGTGATCTTTCTCGACGACATCCCGCACAACATCGCCTCGGTCGCCGCTGCCCATGCGCCGACGCACAGGGTTCACTTCATCGCCGATCCACGGCTCGCGAAGCTGCTGGGGCCGTCCGAGCACAGCCATTTCCATGCAACGGACTGGACGGATGCCCGCCGCTTCATCGAGGAGCGGCTGGCGGAGGACGGATTTTAATTCCGTCCCAACCACTCTTGTCACCCCGGGCTTGTCCCGGGGGCCAGGGGCCGCTTGCACCGTGTTTGCCGCCCCTGGATCCCGGCACGAGGCCGGGATGACATGATGTAGAATACTGAACGACTCTCACTGACCGGACTCACCTCTCCATGCGCATCGGCATCGACCTCGGCGGCACCAAGATCGAAGGGGTCGCGCTCGGCTCTGACGGACGCGAGCTGGCGCGCAAGCGTGTCCCCACTCCCGCGACCTATGACGCGACCGTCGGCGCCATTCGCGACCTAATGGCGGCGTTGGAACAACAGGCCGGTACGCGCGGCACCGTCGGCATCGGCATGCCCGGCGCGCTGTCGCCAGCCACCGGCCTCGTCAAGAACGCGAACAGCGTCTTCCTGATCGGCAAGCCCTTCGACCGCGATCTCGAAGCGGCGCTCGGCCGCGAGGTGCGGCTCGCCAACGACGCCGATTGCTTCGCCCTGTCGGAAGCGACCGACGGCGCGGGCGCCGGCGCCCCCACTGTCTTCGGCGTCATTCTCGGAACAGGCGTCGGCGCGGGCATCGTCGTCAACGGGCACCTTCTCAGCGGGCCCAACGCCATCGCCGGCGAATGGGGACACAACCAGCTTCCCTGGATGCTGCCGGACGAACTGCCGGGCCCCGATTGCTATTGCGGCAAGAAGGGCTGCATCGAAAGCTGGAACTCCGGCCCCGCCTTCGAGCTCGAATACGCATTGGCCGAAAAGACGAAACTCACCACACATGAGATCGTCGCGGCGGCGGAAGCCGGCGCACGGCCCGCGCGTTCCGCCGTGCGGCGATATTCGGACCGGCTCGCCCGCGCCCTTTCCCATGTCATCAACCTCATCGATCCGCATGTGATCGTCCTGGGCGGCGGCATGTCGAATGTCGCGGCGCTCTACGACGAAGTGCCGTCGCGCTGGGGCGCCTATGTCTTTTCCGATCGCGTCGATACGAAGCTCGTGCGCAACCTGCATGGCGACTCGAGCGGCGTGCGCGGCGCGGCCTGGCTATGGCCGGAAAATGACGGGCCGGAGGACGGAACGGCATGACCGAGGCGGCGCCACGGCCCGGCTTCTGCCGCGACTGCTTCACGCCGGTCGCGGAAGACAAGACGCGCTGCCCGGCCTGCAACCGCCCTCGCCTCGTCTTCCATGCCGAGCTTCACGATCTCGGCATCGCGCATCTCGATTGCGACGCCTTTTATGCGGCGGTCGAGAAGCGCGACAATCCGGACCTCCTCGACAAGCCGCTCATCATCGGTGGCGGCAAGCGCGGCGTCGTTTCGACCTGCTGCTATATCGCGCGCATTCGCGGCGTGCGTTCCGCCATGCCGATGTTCAAGGCCTTGCAGGCCTGTCCCGAGGCAGTGGTGATCCGGCCCGACATGCAGAAATATGCGCGTGTCGGCCGCGAGGTGCGGCAGATGATGCGCGACCTCACGCCGCTCGTCGAACCGCTCTCGATCGATGAGGCCTTTCTCGATCTCAACGG
Source organism: Parvibaculum sp. (assembly GCF_035511255.1). GTDB lineage: Bacteria > Pseudomonadota > Alphaproteobacteria > Parvibaculales > Parvibaculaceae > Parvibaculum. The sequence goes on along the minus strand of NZ_DATKFR010000274.1, from coordinate 5,544 downwards.
CACCGAGCGGCTGCATCACGCGAGCCCGGCGATCACAATGGCGAAGCTCCAGTCGCGCATCGAGAAGGACATCGGCATCACCGTTTCCGTCGGCATGAGCTACTGCAAGTTCCTGGCGAAGATCGCCTCCGACATGGACAAGCCGCGCGGCTTTTCGGTCATCGGCAAGGAAGAAGCGCCCGGCTTTCTCGCGACGAAGCCCGTGTCGCTGATCTGGGGCGTCGGCAAGGCCTTCGAGGCGAAGCTTGCGCGGGACGGCATCAGTCGCATCGCTCAATTGCAGAAGATGGAAGAGAACGATCTCATGGCGCGTTACGGCACCATGGGCCGGCGGCTCTGGCGGCTCTCGCGCGGCCTCGATGTGCGGTCCGTCTCGAGCGCCAATATCGCCAAGAGCATTTCCGCCGAGACGACTTTTTTCGACGACATTCACGACGCCGCCGAACTCGACCGCCGCCTCTGGCCTCTATGCGAGAAGGTCGCGCAGCGCGCGAAGGCGGCGGAGACATCGGGCCAGACCGTGGTTCTGAAGCTCAAGACCGCCGACTTCAAGACGCGGACGCGCAGCGTGACGCTCCCCGACCCGACGCAGCTTGCCGAAGTCATCTACAGGATCGGCGCGCCGCTGCTCGCGAAGGAAGCCGACGGGACGGCTTTCCGGCTGCTCGGCATCGGGCTATCCCAGCTTGGCGAAGGCGATCTCGCCGACCCGCCCGACATGCTCGATCCAGCCGCCACGCGGCGCGCGGTGGCCGAACGTGCCATGGACAAGGTGCGTGCGAAGTTCGGCGCCGACGCGATCATCAAGGGCCGCGGGATCAGGAAGTCAGATTGAGATCGTCCTCGACGCGCTTTACCCAGTCGCGAACATGCGGAAAGGTCGCAAGATCGAAGCCCGCTTCATGGGCAAAGCGCGTATAGGCGACCAGCGCGAGGTCCGCGAGCGAGAGTTTTTCGCCGACGAAATAGCGCCGCGTCGCGAGATGGCCTTCCATCACGCCGAGGGCGCGATTGCCCTTCTCCATCAGCGCGGGATCGATGTCGCTGTCCGGCTTCTTCAGCACGAAGGCGTGGAAGCGGCGCACCGCGATGGCCGTCTCATGGCTATATTGCTCCCAGAAGAGCCACTGGTTCATCAGCGCGCGCTCGAAGGCGTCGGCGGGAATGAGATCGGAACCTTCGGCGAGATACAGCATGATCGCATTCGACTGGGCGAGCAGCCGGCCGTCTTCGAAGCGGATGAAGGGCACCTGTCCGGCAGGGTTCATCGCCAGAAACTCCGGCGTCCGCGTTTCGCCTTTCAGGAAATCGACTTCGAGCCAGCGATTGGGAATGCCGAGCCTGTCGCAGACGAAAGCCACCTTGTGGCAATTGCCCGAGACACTGTTGCCGTAAATCGTCAGCACTCCTTCGTCTCCCTTCAGCAGGCGCCCGGCTTGAAATATTCGATCTGCGAGAGTTCGCCTTTCAATGCCACATCGTCGTAATTCAGAATCAGCGACGACATCACGCCGTTGGGAAACATTCGGAAACCCATCTCGAAGCTCGGCATGCCGTCCTGCGCGTCGTTGTCCTTGTCGAAATAGCTCATCTGCACCGGCCAGGCATGGACACCGCCCAGCGCCACGCCCTGTCCCCTGTTCTTGATCTGAACCTTGCGCGCGTCGATCGGTGTCCCTTCGGCCTTGCCGATGAAGGCGGTGATGCTGGTCGGCCCCGCCTGTGTGCCGTCGAACAGCGGACTCGAAAAGACGGGCTTGCCCTCGGCGGCCGCCTTGATCAAGGCGAGGTTGAAGGCCGTCGGAAAGAGAACGCCGTCGGGAAGCGTTTCGGGCTCTTTGCCTTGTTCATCGAGGATGACGCGGCCTTTGTCGCGGTAGGCATGTCCCGACTCGCGCGCCGCCAGCTTGCCGCCGGCATATTCCGTCCGGTCGAAGCGAAATTCATTGCCGTCGAGCGACTCCCAGGAGCTGAGCCTGATGTCGCTCGTCGTCGTCGCGCCCGTGTCGTCGATCGAGCGGGTGACGACGCGTTGGTCGGAGGTATAACCCTCGCAGCCCGGCCCGCCGCGCCATTCGACGACCATGCGTCCGTCGAGCCCATCGACATCGCCCACGGTCTTCAGCTGGTCCACGGAGAGGTCGTAGACCGCGCGATGCATCTGGGCGGCAAATTGCGGCTCGCCGCTCCGGCCCTTGTGGCCCAGGACGAGCATGGCGACGAGACCGACAGCCGCAAATCCGGCGGCGGCGAGAATAAACCCGCGCATCCCCGAGAAGCCGCGCCGCCCGATTGCGAACCGATCCAACATCAGACGATCATTCCCTTAAGATGCAGGGGCATTCATCGACATGCCCCTGCGCTCGCCCGCCTGCTCTTTTTCTACCCCAACCTGTCGTATAACCAAAATTCCCGTTTCAGACCTTCGAGGCCCCCTTGTCCCGCCCCAGCCTGCTCGTCACCAGAAAGCTTCCCAACGCCGTCGAAGCGCGGCTCGCCCGCGACTACGATGCCGAGACCAACGCGATTGACACTATCCTGAAGCCGGACGACCTCGTCGCCCGCGCGAAAGGCAAGGATGGGTTTCTGGTGACGCCCGCGGACAGGCTCGATGCGGACCTCATCGGCCGCCTGCCTTCGTCGATCCGCATCATGGCGAGCTTCTCTGTGGGTTATGACCACATCGACGTGAAGGCCGCCGAAGCGCGGGGGATAGCCGTCACCAATACGCCGGACGTCCTGACGGATGCGACGGCGGACATCGCATTGCTGCTCATCCTCGGCGCGGCGCGCGGCGCTGCCGCGGGCATGGCCGCGATCCGCGAAGACAGGTGGAAGAATTGGGCGCCGACCGGGATGCTCAGCACCGATGTCCGGGGCAAGCGCCTCGGCATTATCGGCATGGGCCGCATTGGACAGGCGGTGGCGCATCGCGCCCGCGCCTTCGGCATGGAGGTGCATTATCACAACCGCGCAAGGCTCGACGCAGGCACCGAACACGGCGCCGTCTTCCATGCGACGGCGGAGGATTTGTTCGCCGCTTCGGACATCCTCTCCATCCATTGCGCCTCGACGCCGGAGACGCGACGTCTCGTCAACGCGAAAACCATCGCCCTGCTGCCCAAGGGTGCCATCGTCGTCAATACGGCGCGCGGCGATATCGTCGATGACGAGGCGTTGATCTCGGCGCTACAAGCAGGACATCTGCGCGCCATCGGACTCGACGTTTATGCGAACGAGCCGAATATCGATCCGCGCTACCGGACGCTGGAGAACGCTTTCCTTCTTCCGCATCTCGGCAGCGCGACGGTCGAAACCCGCAATGCGATGGGGTTCCGGGCGCTGGACAATCTCGACGATTTCTTTGCCGGGCGAGAGCCGAGGGACCGGGTGCGGAGCTGATTACCTCTCCGACAAATCGACCTTCACGTCCGCCGACAGTCCGGGCCGCAGCCGGTCCGCGCCCGCCTGGCCCGGGTTCAGGTGAATGCGAACGGGGACGCGCTGGACGATACGAGTGAAGTTGCCGGTCGCCGGCTCGAAAGGCAGCAGCGCGAATTCCGAACCCGAGGCCGGCGCGAAGCTCTCGACTTCTCCGTCGAAGACGTGACCCGGCAGCGCATCGACTTCTACACGAACGGGCTGGCCGACCAGCATGCGCGCCGTCTGCGTTTCCTTGAAATTCGCGGCGATATAGATCGTGTCGGCCGGCACGACGGTCAGAAGTTGTGTGCCGGGCTGGACATATTCGCCGAGCTGCACCTGACGATCGCCAATGACGCCGGTGACTGGCGAGCGCACGACTGTGTGTTGAAGATCGAGCTTCGCCATCGAGAGTGCGGCCTTCGCCTTGGCGAGCGCAGCCTGCAACTGGGCGCGGGAATGCATGACAACGGCTTCCTGCTGCCGGCTCGCCGCAAAGGCCGCCCGGCTCTTCTCGGCGTCGGCGCCGGCGGCGATCGCCGTCGCCCGCACCTTGTCCGCCGCCTGACGGGAGATATTGCCGTCGCTCACGAGCTGCTTGTAGCGCCGGTGGTCGGCTTCGGCCCGTACGCGTTCGGCGTCGGCCGAGGTGATCGCCGTGGCGGCCGCGCGAACATTCGCCGCCGCCAGTGCTTGCTGCGCTTCCTGCTGCGCCAGCGATGCCTCGGCAGATGCAACATCCGCTTCGGCGGCGTCCACCGCCTGCCGGTAGTCCTCGTCGTCGATGCGGATCAGGATGTCGCCCGCCCTCACATGCTGGTTGTCGCGCACCAGAATTTCGGAGACGAGGCCACGTACTTTCGGCGCGACGATGGAATTATCGGCCTTCACATAAGCATCGTCCGTCGAGACGGAGGACGCCGGCGAAGCGATCCAGGCGCCGCCGAGGACGATGGCCGCGACGGCCGCGCCCGTGACGACGAAGGCGCGGCGGGGGAGCGCGCGGAGCCGGGCGATTCGTCCGGGCGCGAGCTTTTCAGCGGATTCGAATGTCGCGGTCATAGGTCGAACACCATGCAGGTCGTGGTCCCCGAAGCGCAAAGTCTGCCATCCTTGTCGATGAGGCGCCCCTCGACGAAGGCGGCCTTGCGGCCCCGCGAGAGGATGCGGCCTTCGGCGCGAACCGGGCCGCTCAGATCCGACATGGCGCGGTGATAGGCGATCTTGAGCTCAAGAGTGGTGAACCCCTGCCCCGGCTTCAGCGTCGAATGGACGGCGCAGCCCATGGCCGTGTCGAGGATCGTCGCCGCATAACCGCCATGCACGGTGCCGAGCGGATTGTAATGCTCCTTCGTCGGCGAGCCCTGGAAGACGACGAAGCCTTCCTCCGCCGACACAGGCTCGATGCCGATGAAATGCGGCATGCCGCGATAGCCGGCGCTACCGTCGAAGATTGCCTGGAGCTGTTCGAGCCCCGTCATTGCAGCCACGGTCGCGGGAGCGGTCAGCGTCGTTGCTTCACTCATGTGCCTGTTCTCCGATGTCGTTCACGCCCAGGCGTGTCTTGATGTCGTCGCGCGTGCCTGCGAGAATCCCGTCCGAATGGGCGCGGTCCGAAACCGCGCGGGAGAGCGCGACGGCGCCGACCATTTCGGCGAGGATCGACGGCGCCAGCGTCGCCGCATTTTCGATACCCGTGGCCGTCATGCGTCGCTCGAGGTTCGCGACGAGGCGTTTCAAGCCTTCGTCGAAAGCCTTGCGGAAACTCTTCGACTGGCGCGGTAGATCGGAATTGAGCGCGACGACGGGGCAACCGGTCGAGGGGTTCTCGCGGTGCGTCTCCGAGACGTAATAGTCGACATAGGTCGCCAGCGCCTCGCGCGGCGCCATGCCTTCGAGGATGCGCTCCCAGCGCCGCCCGGCCTGTGCGAAGGTTTCGCTCACGGCTTCAGCGAGAAAATCGTCCTTCGATTTGAAATGCGCATAGAAACCGCCATGCGTCAGGCCGGCGGCCTTCATGACCTCCGCGACGGCAAGGCGGTCCGGCCCTTTTTCGCGCAGCGCGCGGGCGGCCAGTTTCAGCACCTTGCGATGAGTTTCTTCCTTATGTGAATCCGCGTA
>NZ_DATKFR010000273.1:0-9817 GCF_035511255.1 Parvibaculum sp. | reverse complement strand
GACGTTGCCGTCGCGCGTATTGGAGAAGAACGAGAATCGCCCGAGCAGGGAACCGTCTTCAGTGAGCGGACCGGACGCGGCGCCGCTGACCTTGACCTCGTTGTAGCTGCCGTAGCTCGCACGGCCTTCGGCCTCGAAATCTTCCGTCGGTCGTTTGGTCACGAGATTGATGACGCCGGCCGTCGCATTCTTGCCGAAAAGCGTACCCTGCGGTCCGCGCAGGATTTCAACGCGTTCGATATCGCCAAGATCGCTGAGCGCCCCGCCCTCGCGGCCGACAACGACGCCATCGACGACATAGCCGACGCTGCCCTCAATGCCGTCGGCAAAGGTCGTGGTACCGATGCCGCGAATGTTCATGCCCGAACCGCGCGTACTCTGCGACTGGCTGAAGGTAATGGACGGCGCGACCTTCTGCAGATCGTCGACGCCGCTGAGACCCGCATCCTGAAACTGGTCGCCGCTGACCACGGAGACCGCGAGCGGCACTTCGGAAAGCGATTGCTTGCGGCGTTGCGCGGTGACGACGATCGTGTCGAGAATGTTCTTCGCCTCGGCGGTATCCGACGCGGCCGTCGCGGTTGCTTCGGCGGGCGCCGTGGCCGGCGTCTGTTCCGCTGCGCGGGCGACTTCGCCGCCCAGGCCGAAAACGGCCAGCGCACCGGCCCCCATCGCCATGGACGCGCGCACGGAATTGGTCGAACGTGATCTCCCCATCAGCCCCTCCCCAGGGTCGCAGTTTCAATGATTGAACATTTTGCAATATTTTGTTCAATTGCTTTTCATATTGTTCTATTCGAAGGCGTCGTCAAGTTTTTTTGACATCGTTGTCAGATTTTGTTCGGATTCCGCAGTGCGATGGCGCAGAAAAACCACAACATCGCCGGGTCGGGGTGACGTCCGATTGACTGCCGGCGGCGCGGGAGGAGAGAAATATGGAGACGGAGACAGCGAACCGGCATTCGACGGACGAAGCCGACGCCGACTCCTGCATAGCCGTTTTCGACATCGGCAAGACCAACGTCAAACTTTCGCTGGTCGATCCCGCCGCGCGCATAGCGTTTGAGAGGCGGATCCCGAACAAGGTCGTCGATGCCGCGCCCTATCCTCATGTCGACGCCGATGCGATCTGGCAATTCCTGATCGCCAGCCTCGCGGAAGCGCGCCGCCATGAGCCGATTGCCGCCCTCGTGACGGTCGCGCATGGAGCAACGGCCGCGCTGATCGACGAGCAGGGCGCGCTCGCCTTGCCGATCCTCGACTATGAGCATCGCGGCCCGGAAGAAGTGAGCGGGGCTTACGAGGCCATCCGGCCCGCCTTTTGCGAAACGCAGTCTCCCGCCTTGCCATGCGGCCTCAATCTCGGCCGGCAATTGCTGTGGCAGAAGACGATGTTCCCCACGCAGTTCATAAGCGCGCGCAGGCTTCTTCTCTATCCGCAATACTGGACCCACCGTCTGACGGGACGGGCCGTCGCGGAGATGACCGCGCTTGGATGCCATACCGACCTCTGGTGTCCTGCAACGCGCGACTATTCGCGCCTTGTCGATCTGATGTCGCTGCGCGAGCTCCTTCCGCCTCTTTCTCCGGCGGCCTGTCAGGCAGGTGTAATCCGCGAAGACCTCGCGGGACGTATCGGCATCCCGTCCGGAACACCTGTGCTGACCGGCATTCACGACAGCGCCGCCTCTTTCTTCAAACATAGGGCCGGTCGCGACACACCCTTCGTCGTGCTCTCGAGCGGCACATGGCTGATCGCGATGGCCGGACATGCGGGTCCGATCGCACTCGATCACGCCCGCGACTGCCTCTCGAATGTAGAGATCGGCGGCGCGCCCGTGCCGACAGCCCGCTTTATGGCGGGCCGCGAATATGAAACCGTCGCCGGCCGGCAAAGCCACCCGCTCCCTACGCGCGATGACCTGCTCCGCGCGCTCGGCAGGATCATGGCCGACGGCATGTTCGTTACGCCAAATCACGGCGGCGAGGGAGGACCGTTTCCCGGACGTCTGGGCCGCTTCATCGGTCGCGCGCCCACCGACCCTGTCGAGCGCCAGGCGCTCGCCTCGCTCTATGTCACGCTTATGGCCGACGAGTGTGTCGCGCTTATCGGCGGAGAAGGAGAGATCATCATCGAAGGTCCCCTCGGCCGGAATGGTCTGTTCGCGTCTGCGCTGCAGGGGCTGCGGCCGCATCAGGAGGTTCTGCTCTCCGAGGACGCGACCGGCGCTGCCGTCGGCGCGGCGCGTCTCGCCCGACCCGGGATGCCCTGCCCTTCCCTGCCGCGCTCCCTTCCGCTCGACGAAGAGACCACCCGCAAGCTTTTCCGCTACCGCGAAACCTGGCGCTCGCTCGTCTGAGTTTGCGGACAAAAAAATCCCCCACCCGGTGAACCGGGCGGGGGATCAGTGGGGGAGAAGCCCAACCGGTCGAACAACCGGCTCCCTAGAAACTCAGATCGGCCGTCACGCCCACTGTCCTGTAGGCATCGGAGGTCAGAAACTGGCTGTAGCCTGACGGTCCGGTCGTGCCGCCCGGCGCCAGAGAGGGCACCGGCGTCCCGAATACAAGCGCGGAGAACCGCTTGTCGAGAATGTTCTTTGCGAACACCGACACCTTCCAGTTGCCATCGTCGCTGCCGATACCGATGTTGCCGCCGAGAAGTCCGTATCCAGACTGATAGGTCTTCTGCGCCTTGACAGGATCCTTTTCGGTGCCGAATTGCGTTCCGCTCCTCCAGTACCAGTTGAGCGAAACGAACCCGGTCAGCGTGTCGAAGATCGGCTGCTCATAAGTGCCCGCAACGGTGTAGGTCCAGCGCGAACTGCCGGGAAGTCTCATGCCCGACGTGTCGTTACCGACCGAACCGCCGCAATCCGTGCAGCCGCTGCCGAAATAAGCGTCCACATAGCTGACGCCGCCGGTGAGGGTGAGCCCCTCGAACGGCCGCGCCATGGTGTCGATTTCAACGCCACGCGTCTTGAGGCTGCTGGCGTTGATGACCTTTGCCGACGCACCGCCCGCAAGCACGGTCGAGCCGTCGAGAACCTGCGTCTGAAAGTCCTTGAAGGTCGTGTCGAAGACGGCGACGTTGAACATCAGCCTGTTTCCAAGCAACAGGGACTTCAGGCCGACTTCATAGCTCGTCGGAATTTCGGGTTTCACGAGCGGGTCTTGTCCCGGCTCGATATAGAGTACGGCGCCGAGACCAGGCCCCTTGTATCCGCGCGACACAGTTGCATAACCCATCACATTCCGCGTGACGTTGTATTGCGCGCCGAACTTCCAGGAGAGGTTTGTATTCGTCGTCCGCGCCGTGAACGCATAAGGCGTGGTGTAGACGATATTCAACGACGAATAGGGTGGCGGCAATATGAAGCTGCCATGCGACGTCCGATCGAAGTCCACGGACATCACGTCGCGCGTGAGGCGCCCACCGGCGATGAAGCGAAAATCGTCGCTTACATGCAGCGTACCTTGGGTGAAGGCGGCGTAGCTGTCGTTTTCCGTCTTCACGTCCGCCGTCACATCCGCCCGCGTGCCCGTGGGCGTACCGGCGAGAGCCCCCGAATCTCCTTCTTGATGGGAAATTCCGCGCAAGGATTGATGCCAGTAATAAACACCGGCGACGTAATCGAACAGGCCGCCCAGCGGAGAGGTCACGCGCAGCTCCTGAGAGAACTGGCTCTGCCTCTGTCGCCCGGTATTGTCGTTGAGATAGTCGTTGGGTGTCTGATCCGAGTCGACGCCGTCGTCCTGACGCCATTGCCGATAGGCGCTTATGGAGGTGAACGTGTAGGCGCCGGGCGACCAGTTGGCTTCCAGAGAGCCGCCGGCGCTCGTCGAGCGGGAGAAGACCGGTCCGTCAAGCGTCACCTTGTCGTTCTCCGATCCCGGAACGATGCCGTCGGCCTGCTGCGCCGTGTCGGTATAGGTTCCAGGAATATTCTCTCTGATCGTCCAGACGCAGCAATTCGCATGCGTATGCGACCAGTCGCCGATGGCGTAGAGGCTGAAGTCGTTGGTCGGCTTCCAGAGATATTTGCCCTTCACGCCATACTGGTTGCGGTCGTTGAGATCCTCGCCGGTGTGCACGTTCTCGATATAGCCGTCGCGATGGCTGCCGTAGCCGACGATGCGCAAGGCGGAATCGGAGGATATCGGCAGATTGGCGATGGCGTTGACCATCGTGTCGTTATCCGTCCCGTAGGACGTGTGGAGAGAGCCGGAATATTCGTCGAGCACGGGCTTGTTGCCGACGACGGAGATCAGGCCGGCCGATGCATTCTTGCCGAACAGCATGCCTTGCGGACCGCGAAGCATTTCGATGCGCTCGACATCGACGAAATTGCCGATGCTCATGCCGGCACGTCCCATGACGACACCGTCGATCACCGTCGCAACGCTTTGCTCGATGCCTTCAGCGAAGGCGACGGTGCCGACGCCGCGGATCGAAAATCCTTCCGTGCGGGAGGAATTTGCATTGGTGAACTTCACGCTCGGCGCGACGTATTTGAGCGACTCCATATCGGTCAGATTGCGCGCTGCGAGATCTTCACCCGTTACGGCGGTGACGGCGACCGGCACCTTCTGGATATTCTCGGAGCGTTTCTGGGCCGTTACGACCATGCCCTCGATTCCCTCGGGCATATCCTTGGTAGCCGATGCCGAACCATCTGCCGCTGGCGAAGCGCCTTCCGCCGCCGCGGTCGGAACCGGCGCATCGGCCGCCTGTGCTGCCGACAGGCCGATGCTGAGCGCGGCCAGTGCCGCACTCGACAAAATCCTCGATCTCACTTTGAAACCCCTCCCCATGACGCAAAACAGCGACGAGGCCCTCCCGGCCACCGTGGCGACCTTATTAGCTCACGATTGACACCGTTGTCAATTCAACGCCGCCAAACATCGTCGTCGCCAGTCGTGGACGAAATCAGGGCGCGCGGCCCGCAGATTCGCGAATGATGATCTCGAGAGGCAGCAACCGCTGCATTTTTTCCTGCTCCTGCCCATCCTCGCGCAGCGAAGAGATGAGAAGAGCCGACGCCTGAGCCGCGAGCTCTCGTACCGGCTGCCGGACGGTCGTCAACGCGGGCCAGAGCTTGCGCGCGATGTCGGCGTCGTCGAAACCGACGATGGAAATGTCGTCCGGGATAACGAGCTTGCGCTGATGCGCCATCCGCAGCGCTCCGGCAGCCATATCGTCATTGCTCGCAAAGATCGCCGTCACCCCCGCCCCGCTGTCAAGGAGCGCGCGTCCGCCCGCCTCGCCCGAGACGAAGCTGTAATCGCCCTGCGTAACAAAGTCGGGCGACACGGCAATCCCCTCCGCCTCCATAGCGGCAACATAGCCGGCATGGCGCTCGGTCGCCGAATTGTGGCGGGGATGTCCCTTGATGAAGCCAATCCTCCGATGACCCAGCGCGATGAGATATTTGGTCATGCGGAAAGCGGCGTCGAAATCGTCGCAGGAAACGAAGGGCGAGCGCAGATCGTCGCGCACGGCGGTTACACGGGCGTATGGAAGCTTTATGCCGTCGAGAAAATCGAGGAGCTGTACCCACTCCGAGAAGTAGGGCGTGAGAATGACGCCGTCGAGGTTGGACCGATGCACAACCTTCTCGATCTCCGGCAATACACTTTCATTGCCTCGTCCGAACGGGTGGATGAGGAGTTCGTAGCCCTCTTGCCGGCAGTAGGCCAGAACGCCCGCTTGAATGCGCGTGATGTAGCTCGAGTTCTGGCGTTCGTAGAAAAGCCCGATCAGGAAAGATCGCCGGCCGGCAAGACTGCGCGCCGAGCGATTGGGAACATAATCGCAGCGTCGGATGGCGTCCTGCACCTTCTTGCGCATCGCCTCGGTGACATTGGCCTCGTTGTTGATGACGCGCGACACGGTCTTGATGGAGACGCCCGCCAGCCGCGCGACATCCTTGATCGTGGAGTTCGCATCGCTTGCCGACGCCGTCGCCGCCCCGCTCTTATGTCCGATTTTTATCCTGCCCATCGTTCAAACGTCCATGGGGCCGCAAGCGAGCGACCTCTCCGGGGCCTGCCGCTTCCGCCCCTCCTCTCTTATGCCCATTGCGCCTGCCGCGATCAATGGAGACGGCCGCATCGAGACGGATGTTGACATCGTTGTCATTCGGTCCCTATTTTCGCCGCTCATGTCCCTCGTCGGGGCGCCGGCTAGGCCGGAGCGTGGACGGCCGGGACCGACGGGAGAGATGTGCGTGACGATATCCGCTGCCGACGACAAACGATTGGGATGGGGCGTCAGGCTCGGCTATTCCATCGGCGACCTTGGCCTCAATTTCTTCTGGCAGGCGATCGGCCTCTTCCTCTATTTCTTCTACACCGATGTAATGGGTATCTCGCCCATCTGGGCGGGGATCGCCTATTCGATCGCCTCCATCTGGGACGGCATATCCGATCCCATCATGGGCGCGATCGCCGACCGTACGCGCACCCGTCTCGGCCGCTATCGGCCCTACCTGCTGGCCGGCGCGATTCCTTGTGCGATCTGCTTTGCCCTCGCCTTCTGGGTGCCGCCGCTGAAGGGGGCCGCGCTGGTCGCTTATGCGATCCTGACGCATGTGGCGCTGCGCACGGCTTATACCGTCATGTCGATCCCCTTCTCATCGCTGTCCGCGCGCATCACAAGCGACAGCAACGAACGTGCCGTCATCGCCGGTTGTCGCGTCTTCTTCGCCGCCATCGGCGGCCTCACGGTCGCCTTCATCTTTCCGCTCCTCGTGGCTGTGCTCGGCGAAGGCCGTGAGGATGTGGGCTACGCCATGTCGGCGGCGATACTCGGCGCCATTTCCGTCGTCATCATCTCGATCACTTTCTTCACCACCCACGAGCCCGCCGAGGTCGCGGCGCCGGCAACTGGGTTTTCGATCTCGAGCATCCTGACGAATTTTGTTCAGGACATCGCGCAGTTCTGGGGCATGTTGCGCTTGAACCTGCCGCTGGCCCAGGTTTTCGGCGCCGTCACCGTGACCTCGATCGCGCTTACCATGTTCGGCAAGTGCATCCTTTACTGGTTCAAATATGGATTGAACGACATGGCCGCGGTCAAGTTCGCGCTGCCGATGCCGGCGCTCGTCGTCATGCTGACGCTGCCGCTCTGGATCGCCTTCGCGCGCCGCACGTCCAAGCGCCTCGCCTGGATGCTCGGCAGCGCCATCGCGGCCATCGGCTATATCGGCTTCTTCTTCAATCCGGTGGAAACCACGCCTGCCACGATCCTGTTCATGCTGGTGATCACCGCCGGCCAGTCAAGCTATGCCGTGATGTTCTGGTCGATGGTCCCCGACACCGTCGAATACAACGAATGGAAACTCGGCAGCCGCGAAGAAGCGAAGATATTCGGCTTCGCCGCCTTCGCGCAGAAAGTCGCTCTCGGCATCAACGCCATCCTTCTCGGCCAGATGCTGAGCTTTGTCGGCTTCGTCGCCAATCAGCCGCAATCGCCGGAGGCCGTGCTCGGCATCAAGGCGATCATGTCACTCGTTCCGCTTGCCGGCGTGTTCCTCTCGGTCGCCTGTCTCTGGCGCTATCCGATCGACGCGACTTTTCACCGCCAAATGCTCGGCGAAATCGCCATTCGCAAGGCAGGAGTATGAACCAGATGCTCGACCAGCCCCCCTCTCTCGAAAGAAAGATAGCGCCAGCCGCTCTCTCGCGCCTTCGCATCGAGGGAGATCGGTTCATCGACGAGAACGGGCGTCAGGTCATCCTGCGCGGCGTCAATCTCGGCGGCGACAGCAAGGTGCCTTACCCCGGCGGCGGGACGAACCATCCGTCGGATTTTTCCGATCACCGTACGGTTTCCTTCATCGGGCGGCCCTTTCCGCTCGATGAAGCGGACGAGCATTTCGGCCGCCTCGCCCATTGGGGTTTCAACTGCATCCGCCTGCTGACGACATGGGAAGCCGTCGAACATGCCGGCCCTGGCCTCTTCGACGAAGCCTATCTCGACTATTTCGCAGCCATCTGCGCCAAGGCCGGCGAACATGGTCATTATGTCTTCGTCGACTTCCACCAGGACGCATGGAGCCGCATGTCGGGCGGCGACGGCGCGCCCGCATGGCTCTTCGAGAAGGTGGGGCTCGACTTCACCCGCTTCCACGAAGCCGGCGCCGCCCATGTGATGCAGCACAAATACGATTTCGCGCGCGGCGGCCGCCAGCCGGATCGCTATCCGATGATGAGCTGGGCGCAGAATTATCGCTTCCCCGTCAACGGCATCATGTGGACGCTGTTCTTTGCCGGCCGGGATTTCGCGCCCGACTTCACGATCGATGGCCGCAACATTCAGGATTACCTGCAGGATCATTATCTCGGCAGCGTCGGCGCGGTTGCCCGGCATATCCGCCATTTGCCGAACGTCATAGGCTTCGACTCGCTCAATGAGCCCAGCAGCGGCTATATCGGCCTGGATCTCAGCTATCAACACGTCAGATGGACACCGGAGAAGCCGGGCCTCGTGCGCCCGGGTCTTGCCTGGTCGCCGCTCGACGGCCTTGCGGTAGCCCGGGGCATCTCACGCGACGTCCCTCTTCTCGGATTCTCGGAAGAAGAGAAAACCGTCGTGCCGCTTCGCGACGAGAAGATCAATTCCTCGGGCACCTCGATCTGGATGGAGGGCCGGAGCGATCCCTTCGAAAAAGCCGGTGCGTACAGGGTCACGCATAATGGCGACATCGAAGTGCTGCGGGAAGATTTCTTCCGCGTCGTCGGCGACCGTCCGGTGAACGTCAAACAGGATTACATGGCGCCCTTTTTCAAAAGGATGGCCGACGCCGTCCGGGCGGTATGTACCGACTGGCTTCTCTTCGTCGAACTCGATCCCTTCGCCATCATGCTGGGCCACTCTTTCCCGGACGACACGCCGGACAATGCGGTCAATGCGAGCCACTGGTACGATTTCGTCACGCTCTCGACCAAACATTTCGGCTATCCGGATTATTTCAACCCCTATTCCGGAACCTGGCTCAGGGGGCGCGTCGAAATCGAGAAGAACTATGTCGAACAACTCGCCTTCCTGCGCAATGCGAGCCACAATTTGAATGGCGGGCGCGGCGCGCCGACGCTCGTCGGCGAATGCGGTATTCCATTCGATCTCGACCAGGGCGCGGCCTACAAAGCCTTCGCCGCGGGCGACCGCTCGGACGCACCGTGGGAGAAGCACATCCTCGCGCTCGATTTCATGTACAACGCCTTCGACACATTGCTGCTCAGCTCCGCGCACTGGAACTACTCCGCGTCGAACAGCAACGATCCAGCGATCGGCGATGGTTGGAATCAGGAAGACCTCTCGATCTTCAGTCGCGATCAGAAGACCGGTGCCGACGACCTCGACAGCGGCGGCCGGGCGCTTGCGGGCTTCGTCCGCCCCTATGTCAGAAAGGCCGGCGGAAGGCTCCTGCATGTCTCCTTCGATCGCGTCAGCGGCGCCTTCACGGCTGAAATCGAATGCCGTGCCGGCTCGCCGAGCGAGGTTTTCGTGCCGAGGCTGCAATATCCGTCCGGCTTCTCCGTCGAAGCGGAGAACGCGCAAGTATCGCATGACGACGCGCGTCAGATCGTCGAGATTGCCGCCGCAGGGACCGGTTCCCTGACAATCAGAATCGCACGCCGTTGAACGCGCGCGGTCGCATGGCGACCGCGCGCCGAAGCGCCGTTGAAATCAATCCGCCGCGCCGAAAGGCTTGGCATTCTCGGCAAGAAAATCGAGACGAGCGCGGTTGTAATTCCGCAGTACCGTCGGTCCGTCATTGGTGAAGGCGAGAAGCTTGTCGTCCGCGGCCGT
>NZ_DATKFR010000272.1:0-9259 GCF_035511255.1 Parvibaculum sp. | reverse complement strand
CTGCTGCTGGCGGGCGCGGGCCTTCTCGACGGCAAGCGGGCGGCGACGCATTGGGCCTTCGCCGAAAATTTTCGTCGCCTCTTCCCGGATGTCGAACTCGACAGCGACGCCATTTATGTGCGGGCGGACAATATCTGGACGTCGGCCGGCGTCACCGCCGGCATGGACCTGACGCTCGCGCTGGTCGAGGAAGATCTCGGCCGCGAGACGGCGCTGGCCATCGCGCGCCACCTCGTGATGTTCCTGATGCGGCCCGGCGGACAATCGCAATTTTCGGCGCAACTTGCGGCGCAGAGCGTCCCGGACGAGCGCATTGCGCGCGTCTGCGCCCATATCGTCCAGAATCCCCGCGCCGACCTGACGGTGCCGGCGCTCGCGGCCTGCGCCCATATGAGCGAGCGCACCTTCGCGCGGCGCTTCGCGGCGGCGGCCAGCATGTCGCCGGCCCTCTTTGTCGAACGCGCACGGCTCGACGAGGCGCGGCGGCGGATCATCGACGGCGCGGGCTCGATCGAGGCGATCGCATTCGATGCCGGCTTCGGTGGCAGTGAGCGCATGCGCCGCGCCTTCATCCGGCATCTCGGCGTCACGCCCAATCGCTATCGCGAAAGATTCCAGACGGCCAAAAGGCCGATCACACTCGATCTCACTGCGGAGGACAGAGCTCATGTCTCATGACGCGAAGGCGCGCGAGCGCACCATCGGCATTCTCATTTTCGACGATGCGGAAGAACTCGACTTCGTCGGCCCCTACGAGGTCTTCACCATGTCGAACGAGATGTTCGCGCGGTCGGAAAACCGGCGGCCCGACAAGGTGCTGCTGATTTCGGAGACGGGAAAGACCGTCACCTGCGCCAAGGGCATGCGCGTCGAGGCGCATTGCGGCATTGCCGACGCGCCGAAGCTCGACTTGCTGCTGGTGCCGGGCGGACAGGGCACGCGGACCGAGGTGAACAACAAGACGATCACCGACTGGGTGGCGCGCGTCGCCGGGGATTGCGAGTGGGTGACGAGCGTCTGCACCGGCTCGATGGTGCTGACGGCGGCTGGCCCCGCGAAGGGCAAGCGCGTGACGACGCACTGGGCCTTCATTCCGGCGCTGCGCGAGCGCGGCGAGGCCGCCGAAGTGGTCGAGCGCGTGCGCTATATCCGCGACGGCAACGTCGTGACCTCGGCCGGCGTTTCGGCCGGGATCGACATGGCGCTCTGGCTCGTCGGACAAATGCATGGCGAGGACCATGCGCGGTTCACGCAGATGGGCATGCAATACGATCCGGCACCGCCTTACGCGGCGGCGGTCTAACCTTTCTCTTTCCGTCCAAAGTCGAAACGCCGCTTCTCGCGCCAGCCGTCCTCGTCCTTGCAAAAGAGCGAGGCGGCCTCGATGCGGGCGCGGATCGGGAGACGCGGACGGGCGTCTGCCAGGAATTCCTTCTCGATGCGGTCGAGGTCCTCCGGGGACGCATCGGCCGACAGATGCGCGACGGTGAGATGCGGCACGACCTCCGCATGGGCGCCGCCATAGGGCAAGTGATCCGGAAAGGCGAGGCGCAGCGCGCGGACAAGTCCGACGACGGGTTCGGCCCGGTCGGGCGCAAGCCAGAGGACGGAGGGGAAACGCCGCGTCTCCGCGAAATGAAGATCGACCGGCGCGCTTTGCGCGAAGACATAGGCGAGCGAGGCTTCGGCCTCGGCGTCGATTTCGGACGATGGCTTGAAGGGCGAGATCAACGTCACATGGGCGGGCATGCCATCGGCCGCGGCCGGATCGTGACGCGCACGCCAATGCGCGATCGCGGCCTCGGCTTCGGGAATGCGCAATACCAGCGCCGTCTGCATCGCCTCACCTCCTTCCCACCTTCATATTAGACGAATGCGGCAGAATCCGGTCTACTCCCCCGAAATAAAATTCGGGAGCGCCCTCATGTCAGACAAGAACCCCTTCGATCCAGCCCTGTTCCGTCCGGAGGCGATTTCGCCCGAGACCAAGGGGATCAACGACTTCATCATCCAGGCCTTCGGGAACCTGCCCGAATGGTGGGAGATCGGCGCGCAGACGGTGCGCGAGGCGCGGGCGAAAGGCGAAGGCGGCTTTCCGCCGCTGCCGAAATCTCCCCGCGCGAAGGTGATCGAGATCGCCGGCAAGGGCGGACACAAGGTGCCGCTCAGGATCATCGCGCCGGACAATCCCAGAGGCGTCTATCTTCACATCCATGGCGGCGGCTGGGTGCTGGGCGCGTCCGACCAGCAGGATCCGATGCTCGAGCGGATCGCCGACAATGCGGGGCTCGCCGTCGTCAGCGTCGAATACAGACTCGCGCCGGAGAACCCCTACCCGGCCGGCCCCGACGATTGCGAGACGGCGGCGCTGTGGCTCGTCGAGAACGCGCAGAAGGAATTCGGCACCGACCGGCTCACCATCGGCGGCGAAAGCGCGGGCGGGCATCTTTCGGCCGTGACGCTTCTCCGCATGCGCGACCGGCACGGCTATACGGGTTTCAAGGGCGCCAATCTCGTTTTCGGCGCCTTCGACATGGCGATGACGCCGAGCCAGAAGCATTTCGGCAATGAGCGGCTGGTGCTGCGCACCGTCGACATCCAGCAGTTCGGCGATGCCTTCCTGCCGCCCGAGTTCGACCGGCGCGATCCGGACATCTCGCCGCTTTACGCCAATCTGAAGGACATGCCGCCGGCGCTCTTCACGGTGGGCACGCGCGATGCGCTGGTCGACGACACGCTCTTCATGTACGGCCGCTGGGTCGGGGCGGGGCGCGAGGCGGAGCTTGGCGTCTATCCGGGCGGCGCGCATGGCTTCATCGCCTTCCCCGGCGAGATCGCCCGGACCGCCAATGAACGGATCGACGCCTTTCTCAAGCGCGTGACAGGCTGACCGGCCCGCATGACCGGCATGATCGATACCTATCGCGGCTATGTCTCGATGCAGGAATGCGACGAGATGGGCCACATGAACATCCAGCATTATATCGGCAAGACGTCGGACGCCTCGTTCAACTATCGCGTCGCGATCGGCATGGGCTTCACGCATCAACGCGAAAGCGGACTCGGCTATGTCGCGCTGGAGCATCACGTCCGTTTTCATCGCGAGTTGCGCACCAGCGACCTCGTGCTGGTCCGTTCAGGCACGCTCGAGGTTCGCGACAAGACGATGCGCATGTATCAGGAGATGCGCGAGATCGTCGATGACCGGCTGGCGGCCACTTTCGTCGTCGATGTTGGCTGCCTAGATCTCGGAACGCGGCGTCTCGTGCCATGGTCCGAAGAGACGCGGGCGAAGGCGCAGGCGCTGATCGTGGCGGAACCGGACCATGCGAGGCCGCGCGGGCTTTCGCGCGAGGCGATGGACCGCGACGTGTCGCTCGCCCGCGCCGACCAACTCGGCATGATCGAGAGCAATCGCTCGGTCGTGAACCCCTGGGAATGCGACACCAACGGGCACATGAATGCGCGTTTCTTCATGGCGCGGTTTTCGGATGCGCAGGGGCATATGTGGGCGCATGCGGGGCTCGGCCGGCACGAGCAGGCGGCAGCAGGCCTCGCGACCGCGACGGTCGAGATGCGGCTCGTCTATTTCCGCGAATTGTTGGCGGGCGAGACGCTGGTCGTGCGCACCGGGCTCGTCGAAGCGGGCGAGAAGACGCTGCGCTACCGGCACTGGCTCTTCAATGCGGAAACGGGCAAACCCGCCTGCGCCGCCGAAGGGCTCGGGCTTCTCTTCAGCCGCGAGACGCGCAAGGCGGTCCCTATTCCAGACAGCATCGCCGCCCGGTTCGCGCGCGGCTGACGAATAACCGATCTCGATACACGAAGAACAAGGAAACGAGACCATGGGAGAGATGATCGACGTCGCGCGCTCCAGCGTGCAGACATGGCAGGCCGACCAGATGGGCCATATGAACGTGCAGTTCTACATGGAGCACGCGACGCAGGGGCTTGCCGCGCTCGGCGTCTATCTGGGGCTCGGCCCCCGCTACATCGATGCCGAACGGGCGCGGCTCTTTGCGCGCGACCACCACGTACGGTTTCTCCGCGAGCAGCGTCCCGGCGCGCCCTTCACGATCCGCGCCGGCGTGCTCGGCGCGACCGATTTCGGATTGCGCGTCTATATGGAAATGACGAACACGATTTCCGGCGACGTCGCGGCGACCTTCGCGGCCGACGTGGAGCTGATGGACGAGGACACGCATGAGATCAAGCCGCTGACGCTGCGCGCCAAGAAAGCCGTGAAGGCGATCGCGGTCGAGCTGCCGGCGCATGGGACGCCGCGCGGGCTTCAGATCTACGAACCGCGCACACCGCCGACGCTGAAGGAAGCCGAGACGATGAAGCTGTTCTTCACCTGGCAGGGCGAGGTACAGGCTTCGCAATGCGACGCGCAGGGATTTCTGACCACGCGGCATTTCATGGGGATCGTTTCCGATTCCATTCCGAACCTTCTCGGCCAGACGCGCGGCGACGACCGTTCGCAGAATACGAAGGTGGGCGGCGCGGCGCTCGAATACCGCTTCCATTATCATCGCTTTCCCCGCGTCGGCGACGTGCTGACGCTCAGGAGCGGATTGAAGGAAGTGGGGCCGAAGACCTATACATGGTGCCACTGGCTCTTCGATCTTGAGACCGGCCACGCGGTCGGCACAGCGGAAGCCGTCGCCATCGCGCTCGACCTTGAAGCGCGCAAGGCCATTCCCATTCCCGAGGAGATGCGGGAGCGGCTGGAGAAGCTCGTGGTGCCGGGGTTAGGCGTTTGAGGACTTCTCAAACCGCCGCGCCCTTATGACCAGGCCGCGTTCGCCGGCGATGCGCTGGATGGTCTTCATGCCGCGGGCGAGCGGGTAGAGCGTTTCCATGTCGTGCGCGCGGCGGGCATCGGACGCGGCCTTTCGGGTCTCGTTGTAGAGCGCGAGGAGTTCGACCTCGCCCATCGCATGAAGGCGCGCTTCCTTGGCGGGACGGTCGGGATCGGCTTCGGAGAAAGTCAGCGGCACGTGAAGACCGGCGATTTGAGGGTGCGAGGGCTCAAGGCTATCCTGCGGTAAAGAAGATGGGGAGAGGCATGAGCGATTTTCTGGGCGGCGAACTTTCGGCGGAAGAAAGCGATGTTCTCGGCCGGGCGAGACGCTTCGCCCGCGACGTCGTGGCGCCGACCGCGGCGCGATGGGAGCGCGAGAGGCGGATGCCTGTCGAGGCGCTGCGAATGGCGGCGGCGGAAGGGCTCCTCGGGCTCGAAGTGCCGAAGGCACAGGGCGGGCTCGGCGGGCGTTATCTGCTGAAGCTTGCCATTGCCGAGGCGATGTCGCGCGCGGACATGGCTTTTACCTTCTCGATGATCAACACGCATAACGTCGCCGCGAAACTTGCCCAGAGCGATGTCGCGACACATCGCGAGGTTCATGTGCCCGCGCTGATGCGCGGCGAGATTTTCGGCGCGACGGCGCTGTCGGAGCCGGGCGCCGGCAGCGACTTCGCCGCGATCAAGACCGCCGCGCGCAAGGTCGAGGGCGGCTGGCGCCTTTCGGGCGAGAAGGACTGGATCACCAATGCGCCCGTCGCCGATCTCTTCGTCACCTATGCGCAGACCGACGCGAATGCCGGCTGGCGCGGCATCGCCTGCTTCCTCGTCGATGCGCGGCGCGAGGGCTTCCGGCGCGCCGACGCCTATCCGCTGCTCGGCGGACATGCAATCGGCGCGGGCGGCTTCGCGCTCGACGATTATTTCGTACCCGATGAGGACATGCTTGCCGGCCCCGGCACGGCGTTCAAGCTGGCGATGCAAAGCGTGAACGGCGCACGCGTCTATGTGGCCGCGATGTGCGCGGGGCTCCTCGCGTCGAGCCTCGAAACGGCGCTTGCCTATGGCGCCAAGCGGCAGGCCTTCGGCAAGGCGCTGATCGAGCATCAGGGCCTGCGCTGGTCGCTTGCCGATGTGGCAACCGACCTCGAAGCCCTGCGCGCGCTGACGCGGGAGGCGGGCAGGCTCATCGACCGGAATGAAGATGCAGTGATGGCGGCGGCGCATGCCAAGAAATTCGCGGGCCGCGTCACCCTCGCCCGCATCGACGATTGCATTCAGGCGATGGGCGCGAAGGGCCTCTCCGAGGCCTTCCCGCTCGGCCGGCACATGGCCTGCGCGAAGATCGCGGCCTTCACCGACGGCTCGACCGAGATGATGCAGGAACGCATCGGTGCGGGGCTCGCCGCGACCTACGGCGCCTAGTCGCTCAGCCTCGCGTCGAGATCGAGCATTTCGCGACGGACGGTTTCGGGATATTCCATCGGCAGGAAATGCGTGGCGCGGCCGATGCGGAGCAGTGTCGCCTGCGGATCGCGGCGGCCGAGAAGCTCGGGCGCGGGCGCGCGGCAAGTCGAGGTCGCGCCAGCATAGATCAGCGTCAGCGGGCAGGAGATGCGCGCGATGTCGGCCCAGATGTCGTGATCCTGGGCGCGGAAATTCGCGGCCTCCCAGGCGGGCGCGCAGGCGAGCTCGATCTGTCCGTCGTCGCGCGACCGTGTGCCGCCCTCGACATAGTCGGCGATCACCTCGTCGGGCCAGGTACGGAAGGCGCCGCGCCCCTTATAGGCCTTGGCCATGGTGGCGCGATCGGGGAAGACGGCGCGGCGACGCTCGGCACCCTCGGCGAGCGAAAGGGGTCCGCCCTTGCGCCCCATCAGGCGGAAGAGCTGCAGCATCAGGCGCGCGCCGCGCGACACCATCACCGGATCGACGAGGATCAGGCCGCGCACGAGGTCGGGCCGTTCGGCGGCCACCATCAGGCTCGTCGTGCCGCCCATCGAATGACCGCCGAGCAGCACCGGACCGCCCGCCTCGGCGGCGAAGTTTTCCACCATGCGGATGAGATCGTCGCGGAAGATCGTCCAGCGGCGATGGCCCGACGGATCGGCGGGGAGCCGCGTCTGCCCATGCCCGCGGGCATCCCAGGCGCGGATGTGGAAGCGCCCGGCGAGCGGCGACAGCAGGCGGCTATAGGTCATGCCGTTGAAGCCGTTGGCATGAGCGAAGTGGAGCGCCGGCTGGCCTCGTCCGTGTTTCCATTCGAGGAAAGAAACGGCGCCGTCCTCGAGCTCCAGTTCGCGCCGCACGGGCGGCGTCTCGTTGATGTGGAGGCTCACGCTCGAGGCAGTCACGATGCCACCTTCCGGAAATCGGGTTTGCGCTTGGCGAGAAAGGCGTCGACCGCCTCGTGATGCTCGGGCGTCGTCCAGCATTCCTGCAACGCGTCGGTTTCGAGCTTCTGGGCGCGGCGCAGATCCGTCGTGCAGGCATTCTCGGTGAGGAGCTGCTTCGTCATGCGGAGCTGGCGGGCCGGATTTTCAGCGATGAGATTGCCGAGCTCGAAGGCCTTCGCCAGAAGGTCCGACTGCGGCACGACATATTCGCAAAGGCCCTTCGCCTTCGCTTCCGCCGCCGGATAGAGCCGTGCGGTCAGCATCATCTCGCTCGCGTTGCCCCAGCCCATGCGGGAGATCAGGAAATGCGACGAGGCGAGCTCCGGCACGATGCCCATCTTGACGAAGACGAGGCCGAACTTCGCTTCCTCCGCCGCGACGATGATGTCAAAAGGAAGGATCATGGTGACGCCGATGCCGACGGCGACACCGTTCACCGCCGCGATCAGCGGCTTCGACGAGCGGGTGAGCGCGATCCAGTCGACGCCGGCCGGCATGCCGCCCGAGCCGCCCGCCGTGTCGTTGCCCGGGTCCTTGCCGTCGACACGGGTCTTGAAGACGGCATCGACATCGGCGCCGGCGCAGAAGCCGCGCCCCTCGCCCGTCATCACGATGGCGCCGATGTCGCGATCCTCGTTCGCGACCATGATCGCATGACCCAGTTCCTCGGCCATGCGCGGCGTCCAGGCGTTGAGCTTGTCGGGACGGTTCAAGGTGATGAGCGTCACCGCGCCCCGATTCTCGACCTTGATCTGCTGGTAATCCATGGCGTCCTCCCGGTTTCGATTTCTTGTTGGGGAAAGTCTAGGCCGACGCCCAATGTCGCGACAAGCAAGGCTTGACGCGGGCGCGGGCAAGCCCTGCACTGTCCTCAAATCCATTTGAACAGGGGAAGGCGCCATGGAACTGGAACTCAAGGGAAAGACGGTCTTCGTCGCGGGCGCGAGCCGGGGTATCGGCTTCGGCATGGCGCGGGCTTTCGCCAGGGAAGGCGCGAAGGTCGCCCTGACCGGCCGGGGAGACGCGGCGCTCGACGCGGCGAAGACGGCGCTGGTCACCGAGGGCATTCCGGCAAAAGACCTCCTCACCGTCGCGGGCGACATGACGCAGTCCGCCGATCTCGCGGCGGCGCTCGACGCAACGGAAGCGCGGCTCGGACCGCTTCACACCGTCATCGCCAATGTCGGCATGTCGAAGGCGCCCCTCGGCTTCGATGTTTCGGATGAGCTGTGGAACGCGGATATTCTTCAGAACCTGTCGGGCTCGTTCTTCCTCGCGCGCGAGGCGCTGAAGCGGATCGTCAAGCAGCCGGCAGACATGCGCGCGGGCGCGAATCTGATCTTCATTTCGTCAATCGCCGGCGTCGATGCGCTCGGCACCTCCGTCACCTATGCGGCGTCGAAAGCGGCGGTCAACCACGTCACGCGGTCTCTCTCGAAAAGCATCGGCAGGGAGGGCATCCGCGTCAACGCGATCGCACCGGGAAACATCCTTTTCGACGGCGGCGTCTGGGACAAGAACACCAAGGAGCGCCCCGACGACTGGGCGCGCTGGATCAAGCGCGAAGTGGCGCTGCGCCGTTTCGGCAAGGTCGAGGAGATTGCCGATGCGGCACTCTTTCTCGCAAGCCCCCGCGCGAGTTTCATCACCGGCGCGGTGCTAGTGGTGGACGGCGGTCAGGTGAAATGATTAGCGGAAGTTGAAGGGAATTTCGAAGACGAGGTCTTGCGACGTGAGACCTGGAGGTGGCGGATCGAAGGGAGCCGCCGCCTCGATGGTGCGGAGCGCCATTGCGTCGAGTTCCGGATTGCCGCTCGACCTCGCGACGCGGATCGCGGCGATCGCGCCCTCGTCCGTCAGCGCGAAATTCACATAGGCCGTGCCGGGAAGGTGAATACCTTTCGGCTTGCGCTCCGCGATGCGCCGCCAGACGAGGCTGCCATAGGCGCGGATGCCGGCGGCGCGGGTTTCGGCCGAGATCGAGGGGGCGGACGGCGCTTCCACGGGCGGCATCGGCGCGGGAGAGGCCAGGCGGAAGGCGGGCGCGTTTCGCGGC
>NZ_DATKFR010000271.1:0-20988 GCF_035511255.1 Parvibaculum sp. | reverse complement strand
GGCGATCTTCGCCAATTCTCCGTTCACGGAAGGGAAGCCGAACGGCTATCTCTCCTATCGCTCGCATGTCTGGACCGACACCGACCGGGCGCGCACGGGCATGATCCCCTTCATCTTCGAGGACGGGTTCAGCTTCGAGCGGTATGTCGACTATGCGCTCGACGTGCCGATGTATTTCGTCCATCGCGACGGGCGCTATATCGACGTGACCGGGCAATCGTTCAAGGCCTTCATGGAAGGCAAGCTCCGGGGCGCCGAGGGCGAGACGCCGACGCGGGGCGACTGGATCAACCACCTGACGACGATCTTCCCCGAGGCGCGGCTCAAGAACTATATCGAGATGCGCGGCGCCGACGGCGGGCCCTGGGCGCGCATCTGCGCGCTGCCGGCCTTCTGGGTCGGGCTCACCTATGACCAGTCCTCGCTCGACGCGGCCTGGGATCTCGTCAAGGACTGGACGGCGGAAGAGCGCCAGCAGCTTCGCGACGATGTGCCGAAGCTCGGCTTCAAGACGCCGTTCCGGGGCGGCACGCTCCTCGACATCGCGCGGGCGGCGGTCGAGATTTCAAGGGCGGGCCTCAAGGCGCGCGCCAGAGGCGACGGCGCCGGTTCGGAGAATGAGACGATCTTCCTTTCGACCGTCGAGGACATCGTCGGCAAGGGCCAGTCGCCCGCCGAGGAAATGCTCGAGGCCTTCCACGGCCGCTGGGGCGGCAAGGTCGATCCGGTGTATACGGAGTATGCGTTCTGACGTTCTTTTTTGTTCGTCATGCGCGGACTTGATCCGCGCATCCACGTCTTGCTTCGAGGCGTGGAGACAAGAAAGACCTGGATGGCCGGGTCAAGCCCGGCCATGACGGCATAGGCTGGGGAAGAGGAGAGGCCCATGTTCAGTCACGTCACCATCGGATCGGACGATCCGCAAAAGCTCGAAGCTTTCTATGACGCGGTGCTGGCGACGCTCGGCATCGCGCCGTTCTTCAAGATAGAGGGAACGCTCAGCTACGGCACCGCGACGGGGCCGAAGGTGTTCGTCGTCAAGCCGTTCAACGGCGCGCCGCATCACGAGGGAAATGGCTGGCATGCGGCCTTCCTCGCGCCCAATCGCGCGGCGGTCAACGCCTTTCATGCGGCGGCGCTGGCGCAGGGCGGCAGCAGCGAAGGCGCGCCGGGTTTACGGCCGCATTACCATCCGAATTACTACGGCGCCTATGTGCGCGATCCCGACGGCAACAAGCTCCAAGCGGTGTGTCACAGCAAGAACGGGTGATCTTGACTTTGCCGGTCAAATTCCTTACATTTCTTTGATAAAGTAAGGAATCCAATCATGGGCTACAACGCCAAGGTTACATCCAAGGGGCAGATCACGCTGCCTGCCGAGATGCGTCGCGTCCTTAATCTGCAGGAGGGCGACAAAGTCGTTTTTGCACAGGGCGAGGACGGACGCTTCTATGTGGAAGCGAAAACGGATTCGCTTGGCGATCTGAGAGGCATCGTGAAAGGCGTAAAGCCCAAAGCGGGCGAGATCGAGGCCTGGATCGAGGAAGCGAGAGGCAGGCGCGCCCGGTGATCGGTCTCGACACCAATATCCTGCTGCGCTGGCTTCTCGACGATTCCGGCGTTGAGGACGATGCGCCGGAGCAGACGAAGCTTGTCGCGTGGGTCATTCTCGAAAGCGGCGACACCTTCTTCGTCAACAATATCGTTCTGGCGGAAACGGTCTGGGTCCTGCGCAACAAAGCCGGACAGAGCCGGAAGGTGATTGAGGCGATCGTCTCGTGGTTGATTGCGAGCGCGAATGTCGAGATGGAGAGCGAGGAAACGGTGCGCCGCGCGCTCGATGCTTTTGTCGGCGGCAAAGCGGATTTCACGGATTATCTCATCGCGGAAGTGAATGCGGTGGCGGGCTGTTCGACCACACTCACCTTCGACCGGAAGGCGGCGCAACACCCGTCATTCTCGCGGCTCGGGAAATAGATGCGGCGCATTCTCGTCATCGGCGGCTCCGGCGGGGGTAAATCGACGCTTGCGCGAGCGCTGGGCGTGAAGCTGGATCTCCCGGTCATCCATCTCGATCAGCACTGGTGGAAGCCAGGCTGGGTTGCGTCCGATCGTGAGGATTTCCGGCGCCGGGTTGCGGCGCTCGTTACGGGGGACCGCTGGATCATCGACGGCAATTATTCCAACACGGTGGACCTGCGCATGCCGCGCGCGGATACGATCGTCTGGGTCGATCAACCGCGCCGTATCTGCCTCTGGCGCGCATTACGCCGTGCGGTGACGCAATGGGGAAAAGTTCGCCCCGATCTCGTGCCCGGATGTCCCGAGAAATTCGATCTCGAATTCGCGCGCTATATCTGGAATTTCAAAAAGAAGAACAATCCCGTCATCCACGCCAACATCGCGACGCATGGCGCACATGCGCGGCTGGCTCGGTTGCGGAGCGACAGGGAGATTGCCACCTTTCTCGCCGAAGCCGTGTGACTTCAGCGGTTCTTGACGGCAACACGCTCCAGGCGGTTTGCCACAGCTCGAAGGGGTAATCTGTTTTTTAAATACTTGATGTCACCCCGGCGAAAGCCGGGATCCATTCGAACGTCCTGCAAATGATGCGCGGCCAATGGGTCCCGGCTTTCGCCGGGATGACACTTTGAGGGAGGGGGCGAGATCAAGCCGCCTTCGCCGTGCCGCCGACCGTCAAGCCGTTGATGCGCAGCGTTGCCTGGCCGACGCCGACGGGGACGCCCTGGCCGGCCTTGCCGCAGGTGCCGATGCCGGGGTCGAGTTTCATGTCGTTGCCGATCATGGCGACGCGCGTCAGCACGTCGGGGCCGTTGCCGATCAGGGTCGCGCCCTTCACCGGGGCGCCGATCTTGCCGTTCTCGATCAGGTAAGCCTCGGTGCAGGTGAAGACGAATTTGCCGCTGGTGATGTCGACCTGGCCGCCGCCGAAGGAAACCGCATAGAGGCCCTTCTTCACCGAGCGCAGGATTTCGTCGGGCTCGTGATTGCCCGAAAGCATGTAGGTATTGGTCATGCGCGGCATGGGCTGGTGCGCATAGGACTCGCGCCGTCCGTTGCCGGTCGCGGCCATGCCCATCAGCCGGGCGTTCAGGCGGTCCTGCATGTAGCCTTTGAGAATCCCGTCCTCGATCAGCACCGTGCGCGAGGTCGGCGTGCCCTCGTCATCGACCGAGAGCGAGCCACGGCGATTGGCCAGCGTGCCGTCGTCGACGACGGTGACGCCGGGCGCGGCGACGCGGCTGCCGAGGAGGCCCGAAAAGGCCGAGGTCTTCTTGCGGTTGAAGTCGCCTTCGAGCCCGTGGCCGATCGCTTCGTGCAGCAGGATGCCCGGCCAGCCCGGCCCGAGCACGACGTCCATCTCGCCGGCCGGCGCTGGAACCGAATCCAGATTCACCAAAGCCTGGCGCAGGGCCTCGTCGACCTGGGCCTGCCATTGCAGCGGGTCGATATAGATGTCGTAGCCGTTGCGGCCGCCGACGCCGTAGCTGCCGGTTTCCTGCCGGTCGCCCTGACCGGCGATGACTGAGACGTTGAGGCGGACCAGCGGGCGCACGTCACGAACGACGGAGCCATCCGGCCGCATGATCTCGACCGCCTGCCATTCGCCGACCAGCGAGGCCGAAACCTGGCGGACGCGGGAGTCCTTCTCCCGGGCATAGGCGTCAATGTCTGAAAGCAGCTTCACTTTTTGCTCGAAGCTCTGGGCGCCGAGCGGGTTCTCGTCGGTATAGAGGTGATGGTTGGTGCGCTTGGGGCCGTCGGCCAGCGTGAAGCTGCGGCCCTGCTTGACCGCCTGTACGGCCTCGCCGGCGCGGCGGATCGCGTCTTCCGACAGGTCCGAGGCATGAGCATAGCCGGTCGATTCGCCGACCACGCAGCGCAGGCCGAAGCCTTGCGTCGTGTCGAAATTCGCGGTCTTGAGGCGGCCGTCGTCGAAGGCGAGCGCTTCCGACTGGCGATATTCGAGATAGAGCTCGCCGTCTTCCGCCCCATGCAGTGCAGTCTCCACCAGCCCCTCGACGCGCGCGCGGTCGAGGCCCGATTGGGAGAAGAAGAGATCGTCGGGGGAGGTTGCGGCCATAGAATTCTCCAATCCTCGTCATGCCGGGCTCGACCCGGCATCCATGTTCTTCACGTTTTCAAGGCGCGGCGTCGAGATGGATCCCGGCCTTCGCCGAATGACGGATGACAAAGTACCGACGGTCCGTCTCTCTACCTGTGCCCCAGCCATTCCTCGACAGGCACGAGCCGGCGGGGCAGCGCCGAGAGATCGCAGCGCACGACCTGCGAACCGCAGCTATAGAGCGGATATTGCACCACACGGAGCTGCTTCAGATCGACCAGGAAGACGCCGTTGATGCGGCCGAACCAGTCGTCCCATTCGGCGAAGCGCCAGGACTCCCAGCCGGCCGGCGGCGGCGCCGTCACGTCTTCCACCATATCGGGATGGCAGGCGCAGAATCCAACCACCGAGCGGCCCGGACTGCGCGGATTGAGATAGGGCGCCGCCTCGCTGATGAGGTCGGGCGCGGCCGCGCCATTCGCCGCGAGCACAAGGCCGGCGGAGATCTGCCGGCCGTAGTGGAAGTGGATCAGGGCCTCGTCGCGCATGGACACTTGCCTTACTCGGATTGCTTCTCAGTCTAGGCTCTTTTTTCGCGGGGCGTCGATCCCTTTGCGGCGGCGCGGGCCATGCGTGAGCGGCGGGGCTGGTGCAAGTACCGGATATCGCGGATATATTGTGGCAAAACGTCGCAAAAGAGCGGCGGGGATGTGGCCGATCGCCGCTGCGTGTCTATACTCGCGGCGCGACTCGCCCATGAAGGGGTCCGGGACGGGCGCGGAGCTCGTTTCGCGGCCATGCCGAAGCGGCGGATTTCGGCGGTCGAGATGCTTGCGGCGGGCACTGGTTTATGTTTTCTGGCGCCCAGGATTTCGGATGCGGCCTTTCGCCATGCGACGGCGCGACCTCTTGATGGTCGGCGACGCGCGGGGACGGCCCCGGAGAAAAGGAATAAGGGGACGCGTCGCAGGGCCGGGGACGGGCGGCGGCGCATCTCGCAGGGACGACCTGCGCCCGCGCGTGAAAGACGGTTCATGTCGGGCAGGGATGAGATTTTCGTGTTGGCAGAACGACACTTCCCGGAAAGAAGAACGGTTTCTTCAACGGGAAGAATGTGGGAGCTGGGAACAAGCATGCGGTTTCTGATTGGTACGGGCCTCCTCGCGCTGATGTTCGCGATCGGTCATATGGATGGCGGGTTCATCGCCTCGGCTCTCGCGGACGGCATGCCCGCTCCGGGCGAGATCACTCTTCAGGCGGCCGCGACGCCGGTCATGGAAGACCTGATCGCCTTTCACAATCTGCTGCTGATCATCATCACCGCCATCGTGGTCTTCGTCACGCTGCTGCTCGTCTATGTGATGGTGCGTTTCAACCGCAAGGCGAACCCGACGCCGTCGAAGACGACGCATCACACGGGCATCGAAGTCGCCTGGACGGTTCTGCCGGTGGTCATCCTCGTCATCATCGCGATCCCGTCCTTCCGTCTCCTCTACAAGGAGATCGTGATCCCGCAGGCGGAACTCACCGTCAAGGCGACGGGCTACCAGTGGTACTGGGGCTATGAATATCCCGACAATGGCGATCTGCAGTTCGACTCGAACATGATCGCCGACGCGGATCTGAAGCCGGGCGAGCCCCGCCTTCTCGCCGCCGACGCCGCGATGGTCGTTCCCGTCGACACGACGGTCCGCGTGATCGTCACCGGCGCCGACGTCATCCACTCCTTCGCCGTGCCGTCCTTCGGCGTCAAGATCGACGCCATTCCGGGCCGGCTCAACGAGACGTGGTTCCGGGCGACCAAGACCGGCATGTTCTACGGCCAGTGCTCCGAGCTTTGCGGACAGGCGCACGCCTTCATGCCGATCAACATCAAGGTCGTGCCGAAGGAAGAATTCGCCGCCTGGCTCGAGCAGCAGAAGAAGTCGGCGGATGCCGGCTCGTCCTCTGGGCCCGTGAAGACGGCGCTTGCCGAGACGGCATCGGCCAACACGGCGCGCTGAGCTTCGGCTTTGCTTGAACAGACAACAGATACAGTCAAGAACGAAGGATAAGACAGATGGCAGGGCAAGCTGACGCCGCGCACGCCGCTCACGCCGACCACCCCACGGGCTGGAGGCGTTACGTCTATTCGACCAATCACAAAGACATCGGCACGATGTACCTGATCTTCGCGATCTGCGCGGGTATCGTCGGCGGCGGCATGTCGGTGATGATCCGCATGAACCTGATGTATCCGAACGGCGGCATCCTTCACCTCGATCACAATCTCTACAACGTGCTCGTCACCGGCCACGGCCTCATCATGATCTTCTTCATGGTTATGCCGGCGATGATCGGCGGTTTCGGCAACTGGTTCGTGCCGCTGATGATCGGCGCGCCGGACATGGCCTTCCCGCGCATGAACAACATCTCGTTCTGGCTGCTGCCGCCCGCGCTGGCGCTGCTCGTCATTTCGATGTTCGTGCCCGGTCAGCCCGGCGGCGACGGCGTCGCCGGCGGCTGGACGATCTATCCGCCGCTCTCGACCTCCGGCACCCCCGGACCGGCGATGGATTTCGCGATCCTGTCGCTCCACATCGCGGGCGCCTCGTCGATCCTCGGCGCGATCAACTTCATCACGACGATCTTCAACATGCGCGCGCCGGGCATGACGCTGCACAAGATGCCGCTCTTCGTCTGGTCGATCCTCGTGACCGTGTTCCTGCTGCTGCTCTCGCTCCCGGTCCTCGCCGGCGCGATCACGATGCTGCTCACCGACCGCAATTTCGGCACGACCTTCTTCAAGGCCGAAGGCGGCGGCGATCCGGTTCTCTTCCAGCATCTCTTCTGGTTCTTCGGCCACCCGGAGGTCTACATCCTCATTCTTCCGGGCTTCGGCATGATCAGCCAGATCATCTCGACCTTCTCCAG
Source organism: Parvibaculum sp. (assembly GCF_035511255.1). GTDB lineage: Bacteria > Pseudomonadota > Alphaproteobacteria > Parvibaculales > Parvibaculaceae > Parvibaculum. Next base: position 13,988 of record NZ_DATKFR010000271.1, on the reverse strand, counting down.
GAAGCCCGTCTTCGGCTATCTCGGCATGGCCTATGCCATGGTTGCGATCGGCGTCGTCGGCTTCGTCGTGTGGGCGCACCACATGTACACGGTCGGCCTCTCGGTCAACACGCAGGCCTATTTCGTCGCCGCGACCATGGTTATCGCGGTGCCGACGGGCGTGAAGATCTTCTCCTGGATCGCGACGATGTGGGGCGGCTCTATCGAATTCCGCACACCGATGCTCTGGGCGATCGGCTTCATCTTCCTCTTCACCATCGGCGGCGTCACGGGCGTCGTGCTGGCGAATGCCGGCGTCGATCGCGTGCTGCAGGACACCTATTACGTCGTGGCGCATTTCCACTACGTGCTGTCGCTCGGCGCCGTCTTCGCGATCTTCGCGGGCTGGTACTACTGGTTCCCGAAGATCACCGGCTACATGTACAGCGAGTTCATCGGCAAGCTGCACTTCTGGGTGACCTTCGTCGGCGTCAACATGGTGTTCTTCCCGCAGCATTTCCTCGGCCTTTCGGGAATGCCGCGCCGCTATGCGGACTATCCGGACGCCTTCGCGCTGTGGAACTACGTCTCGTCGATCGGTTCCTACATCTCGGCTTTCGGCGTGCTGATCTTCCTCGTCGGCATCGCGCAGGCCTTCGCAAAGAAGCAGAAGGCGGCGGACAATCCGTGGGGCGAGGGCGCGACGACGCTCGAATGGACGCTCTCTTCGCCGCCGCCGTTCCATCAGTTCAACGAACTGCCGCGCATCAAGTAAGGGAAGCGACTGGAACTCATGTCCGACAGTTCGGTCACAAGCCATCGTCTCGGGACGGAAGCCCTGCCGGAAATCGGCATGGCTTCTCCCCGCGACTATTTCGAGCTCCTGAAGCCGCGCGTGATGTCGCTCGTGGTCTTCACCGGGCTCGTCGGGCTCGTGGTCGCGCCGGGGCATATCAATCCGGTCATCGCCTTCACGGCGCTTCTCTGCATCGCGATCGGCGCGGGTGCGTCGGGCGCGCTCAACATGTGGTACGACGCCGACATCGACGCGAAGATGGCGCGCACCGCGAACCGGCCCGTTCCGGCGGGCCGCGTGCTGCCGCGCGAAGCCTTCGGCTGGGGCATCACGCTGTCGGTCGGTTCGGTGCTGATGATGGCGCTCGCCGTCAACTACACGGCCGCTTTCCTTCTCGCCTTCACGATCTTCTTCTACGCCGTCATCTATACGATGGGCCTCAAGCGCCGCACACCGCAGAACATCGTCATCGGCGGCGCGGCGGGCGCCTTCCCGCCGATGATCGGGTGGGCCGCGGTCACGGGCACCGTCGACGTGCCCTCGATCGTGCTCTTCCTCATCATCTTCATGTGGACGCCGCCGCATTTCTGGGCGCTCGCGCTCTTCCGCTCCAAGGATTACGAGGATGCCGGCGTGCCGATGCTTCCCGTGGTCGCGGGCGAGGCGGAGACGCGGCGTCAGATCATGATCTATTCGGTGCTGCTCGTGCCGATCACGCTGGCGCCGGGTTTCCTCGGCTTTGCCGGCGCGATCTATTCAGGCATGACGGCGGTTCTCGGTGCGGCCTTCCTCGTCTTTGCCTGGCGCGTCCTGCGCTCGCGCGCGGACACGGCGGAGGCCAAGGCGGCGCAGGACAAGGTCGCGAAGCAGCTTTTCGCCTATTCGATTCTCTATCTCTTCCTCGTGTTCAGCACTCTGCTGGTGGAACAGGGGCTCGGCCTCTCCTATCCGCTGACCTGGTGAAGGGATTTTAGATGACCGACGACAAGGACCACGGCGCGCCGCAAGAGCCGCTGCAGTGGAACGAGGAACAGTTGAAGCGCCGCCGTCAGCGCAATCTGGCGTTGGCCTGGGTGCTTGGCGCGCTGGTGACGCTCTTTTTCATCGTCACCATCGCAAAGCTCGGCGGCAATGTCGCCAAGCGGCCGGTCTACGGTGCCATCGACGGTGTTGAACAGGTTGGATAAGGACATTCGGCGATCCTTTGCCGAACGGGAAGTGGAGAACAGGGGACATGGCTGACGCTCACGCCAAACATCACGACTACCATCTCGTCGATCCGAGCCCGTGGCCTTTCGTCGGCGCGGTCGGCGCCTTCGTCCTCGCCGTCGGCGCGGTTCTCTACATGCACGGCGATCCGCTCTGGTACATCGCACCGGGCTTTGCCATCGTCATCTACACGATGATCGGCTGGTGGAGCGACGTGGTGCGCGAGGGCAACCGCGGCGACCATACGCCGGTGGTGCAGCTTCACCTGCGCTACGGCATGCTGCTCTTCATCGCGTCCGAAGTGATGTTCTTCGTCGCCTGGTTCTGGGCCTTCTTCGACGCGAGCCTCTTCACCGGCGAAGTGAAGCAGGCGGCGCGCGCGGCCTTCACGGGCGGTCACTGGCCGCCGCAGGGCATCGAGGTCTTCGACCCCTGGCACATTCCGCTGCTCAACACGCTGATCCTGCTCACCTCGGGCACGACCGTCACCTGGGCACATCACGCGCTCCAGCACGACGACCGCAAGGGTCTCGTCCAGGGCCTCACGCTCACGGTGATCCTCGGCCTCATCTTCAGCGCGTTGCAGGCTTTCGAATACATGCATGCGGAGTTTTCCTTCGCCGGCAACATCTACGGCTCGACCTTCTTCATGGCGACCGGCTTCCACGGTTTCCATGTGATCGTCGGCACGATCTTCCTTGCCGTCTGTCTCGGCCGGGCGCTTGGCGGCCAGTTCACGCCGAAGCAGCATTTCGGTTTCGAGGCGGCCGCCTGGTACTGGCACTTCGTCGACGTGGTGTGGCTGTTCCTCTTCGCCTGCATCTATGTCTGGTCATCGCATGGCGCGGTGGTTCACGGCGGCTGACCGGCGCCGGACATGACACAACAAGGCGGCTCCGTTTCCTACGGGGCCGCCTTTCGTCTTTCAGGAGCCGGCCTTTCTGTTTTTGTCGGAAAAGATCATGGACGACCGTTTCTATCCGCTGCAATCCTCGCTGAAGGTCGGTCTCACGAATTGCTGCCCGCGCTGCGGCGAGGGCAAGCTCTTCACCGGCTTCCTCACCATTCCGCCCAAATGCGATAAATGCGGTCTCGACTACGCTTTCGCCGACGCGGGCGACGGACCGGCCGTCTTCATCATCATGATCGCGGGCTTCATCGTCGTCGGCCTCGCGCTCTATGTCGAATTCACCTATCAGCCGCCTTACTGGGTGCATGCGGTATTGTGGATTCCGCTGATCCTTCTCCTCACCATCGGGCTTTTGCGGCCGCTCAAGGGCTGGCTCGTCGCGCAGCAATACAAGCACAAGGCGCGCGAAGGCCGGCTCGACATCTGATGGCCGGTGCGATGAGCGGCAATCGCTGGTTCCGTCCGCTGCTATGGCCGACTGTCGCCACGGCGATCGCGCTCGCGATCCTGGTCGGCCTCGGCGTCTGGCAGATGGAGCGGCTTCACTGGAAGCTCGATCTCATCGCGCGGATCGACGCGCGCATGGCAGCGTCCGCCGCGCCGCCGCCGCCACAGACCGAATGGGCGCGCCTCGATCCGAAGGCGCTCGAATATCGCCATCTCCGCCTCACCGGCGCGTTCCGCCACGACAAGGAACTGCATTATTTCGCGCAGGACGAGCAGGGGGGCGCGGGCTACGACATCGTCACGCCGCTGGTTCTGGCGGATGGCGGCGTGGTGCTCGTCGATCGCGGCTTCGTGCCGGAGGAATTGAAAGACCCGGCACGGCGCAAGGCGGGCAATGTCGAGGGCGAGGTGACGCTGACGGGCGTCGCGCGCGCGCCGCAGGGGCGCAGCAGCTTCACAGCGCCGGACGACCAGGCGCGCAACATCTGGTTCACCCGCGATCCGGCGACGATGGGGCCGGCGACGGGGCTTGCGCCCGTGGCGCCTTTTTACGTGGAGGCCGACGCGACGCCCAATCCCGGCGGCTGGCCCAAGGGCGGGCGCACGCGAGTCGATATCCGCAACGAACATTTCCAGTATGCGCTGACCTGGTTCGGGCTCGCGCTCGGGCTTGTCGCCGTCTATTTTTTCTATCACCGGTCGCAAGGGCGCGTCGGCCGGCCGAAAGCATAAGCGCTCGTCGTTTTTTTGCAGCTATACCCGTTTGGCGATGACCCGTGGCGACTATCCATGAATGACCTCAATTCGACCTCGGCCTATGAAGCGCTGAAATCCCGTTTCCACCGGCTCGCGGCGCTGCAAGGCGCGCAGGCGGTTCTGCATTGGGATCGCGCCACCATGATGCCGGAAGGCGGAGCCCAGGCGCGCGCCGAGCAGCAGGCGGCGCTCGCCATGGTTGGGCACGAGATGCTGACCTCGCCGCACCTGGCCGATCTCGCCCAGAGCGCGGAGGAGACGGCCGCGGCATTGCCGGACTGGGACCGAGCCAATCTTTCCGAAATGCGCCGGCTCATTACCCACGCCAATGCGACGCCTGCGGATCTCGTCGAGAAGCTCGCGCGAACGCGCTCCGAAACGGAGATGATCTGGCGTTCGGCGCGGGCCGCCAACGACTACGCTTCGCTTGCGCCCGCGCTTCAGCGGCTTCTCGATCTCACCCGCGCGCAAGGCGAAGCCAAGGGGGCGGCGCTCGGGCTCGATCCTTACGACGCTCTGCTCGACGGTTACGATCCGAACCGTCGCGCGGCCGAAATCGACCGGCTCTTTGCCGACCTCGAAGGTTTCCTGCCATCGCTTCTGCGCGAGGTGATGGAGGTTCAGAGGGCGGGACCGGCGCGGCTTCCCATCGAAGGTCCATTCCGGATCGATCTTCAGGAGAAGCTCGGCCGTGAGGTCATGGAGGTTCTCGGCTTCGACTTCCGGCACGGGCGGCTCGACGTCAGCCATCACCCCTTCACCGGCGGCGTGCCCGACGACAGCCGCATCACGACGCGCTACGACGAGGCGGACTTCACCGAAAGCCTGATGGCCGTCATCCACGAGACCGGGCATTCGCTTTACGAGCGCGGGCTACCGGAAGAGTGGCGCCTGCAGCCGGTCGGGCGCGCTCGCGGCATGACGATCCATGAAAGCCAGTCGCTGCTCTTCGAGATGCAGGCCGGCCGCACCGCCTCGTTCATCGCCTGGCTCGCGCCGCGCCTGAAGGATGCCTTCGGCGGCGAGGGGCCGGCATGGTCGCCCGACAATCTGCTGCGCCATTACCGCAAGGTCGGTCCGAGCCTCATCCGCGTGCAGGCCGACGAGGTGACCTATCCGTTGCATGTCATTCTGCGCTACCGGCTCGAACGGGCGATGATCGCGGGCGATCTCGCCGCCGCCGAGCTTCCCGCCGCCTGGAACGAGGGCATGGAAAAGCTCCTCGGCATCCGGCCGCCGGACGATGCCTCGGGCTGCATGCAGGACATCCACTGGCCCTCCGGCAGTTTCGGTTATTTCCCCACTTATACTCTGGGCGCTTTGGCCGCAGCTCAACTCTTCGCCGCCGCCAAGGCGGCGGTGCCGGGGCTCGAGAATTCTCTTGGGAGGGGTGATTTCTCCGGGCTTATTCAATGGGTTAGGGCGAACGTCCATAGCCTCGGCTCGAGCCTGACGCCGGACGAAATCATCGTCTCGGCGACCGGCGGCCCCCTTGGAACGGCGGCCTTCCAGCGCCATATCGAGGGTCGCTACCTCAACGGGTGAGCCGATTTGAGGGGCATTCCATTCCACCCGAATCGTCTGTTTGCCTCCGCCCGCCGGGGCGGCTAGGGTACGCCCGACCGGCCTTGAGGGCTGGCCATCCTGGAGATTATGGTGAAATACGTCAGCACAAGGGGACAGTCCCCGGAGCTTGAATTCGAGGACGTATTGCTGGCGGGCCTCGCGCGCGACGGCGGCCTTTACGTGCCCGTGGAGTGGCCCCAGCTCAGCGAGCGGAAGATCAGGGCCTTCGCCGGCCTTGCCTATCAGGAGGTCGCGCATCGGGTGATGCGGCCCTTTATCGGGCCGTCGATCCCGGACGCGGCGCTTTCCGAGATGATCGAAGGCGCCTATGCGAGCTTCGGTCACAAGGCCGTGGTGCCGCTGGTCCAGACCGGGTCCAACGACTGGCTGCTGGAACTCTTTCACGGGCCGACGCTCGCCTTCAAGGACGTGGCGATGCAGATCCTCGCCCGGCTGTTCGATCACGTTCTGGCCAAGCGCGGGCGGCGCATCACCGTCGTGGGCGCCACTTCGGGCGATACCGGCTCGGCCGCGATCGAGGCCTTCCGGGGCCGCGAGACGACCGACATCTTCATTCTGCATCCCAAGGGCCGCACCTCGGAGGTGCAGCGCCGGCAGATGACGACGGTGGGCGACGCGAATGTCCATAATATCGCGCTTGAAGGCACTTTCGACGATTGCCAGGCTCTCGTGAAGGCGATGTTCAACGATCACGCCTTCCGCGACGAGGTTTCGCTGGCCGGCGTCAACTCGATCAACTGGGGCCGCGTCATGGCCCAGATCGTCTATTTCTTCACGAGCGCGGTGGCGCTCGGCGCGCCGGCGCGGCCGGTCTCGTTCACCGTGCCGACGGGCAATTTCGGCGACATCTTCGCCGGCTATGTGGCGAGCCGGATGGGCCTGCCCATCGCGCGGCTCGTCGTCGCGACGAACCAGAACGACATTCTGGCGCGGACGCTGGCAACCGGACGCTATGAGGTCGGCCAGGTCATGCCGAGCATAAGTCCGAGCATGGACATTCAGGTCTCGTCGAATTTCGAGCGGCTCGTCTACGACGCCTATGGCCGCGACGGTGCGGCGGTGCGGCGGTTGATGCAGAGCCTCGCGCAGTCGGGCGCCTTCTCGCTCGATCCGCTCCGGCTTGAGGCGATCCGCACGCTCTTTGCCGCAAAGCGCATCGGCGAAGAAGAAACCGCGCGGACGATCGCGGAGACGCTCGCCGAAACGGGCGAACTCGTCGATCCGCATACGGCGGTGGGGCTCGCGGCGGCAAAGGCCGAGCGCGGCGACGGCGCGACGCCGATGGTGACGCTGGCGACGGCGCACCCGGCGAAGTTCCCGGATGCGGTGAAGGCGGCGACGGGCATTCACCCGGATTTGCCGGCGCGGATGCAGGACATTTTCGAACGCAAGGAGCACATGACGGTGCTTCCGAACGATCTACAGGCGGTGGAGGGGTTCATCAGGGAACGTGCAAGGGCGGTTGCGGCGTAAGTGCAAGGACTGGAGGTTTCAATGGCGGTGAATGTGACAAGGCTCGAGAACGGTCTGACGGTTGTGACCGATCTGATGCCGCATCTGGAAACCACCTCGGTCGGCGTCTGGGTCAATACGGGCGCGCGCAACGAAAGCCCGCATCAGCACGGCGTTTCGCATCTCCTCGAGCACATGGCCTTCAAGGGTACGCAGCGCCGTTCGGCGCGCGCCATTGCCGAAGAGATCGAGAATGTCGGCGGTCATATCAACGCCCATACGACGCATGAGACGACGGCCTATTACGCCCGTGTGCTGAAGAACGACCTGCCGCTCGCCATCGATCTCCTCTCCGACATTCTCCAGCATTCGGTCTTCGAGGCGGGCGAGCTCGAGCGCGAGCGCGGCGTCGTCATCCAGGAAATCGGCCAGTCCCTCGACACGCCGGACGATCTCGTCTTCGACCATCTTCTCGACGCGGCCTATCCCGGCCAGGCCCTCGGCCGGACCATTCTCGGCACCGTCGACACGGTGAAGAGCTTCGGACGCGATGCGCTGCAGGGCTATATGAGCGAGCGGTATCAGGCGCCGGGCATGGTGGTCGCGGCGGCGGGCGCCGTCGATCATGCCGAGCTGGTGGCGCTGGCCGAGGAGCGCTTCGCGGCGCTTCCGGGCGCGCGGGAACGCGGGCTTGAGCCGGCGAAGTTCCGCGGCGGCGAGCGGCGCGAGACGCGCGAGCTCGAACAGGCGCATGTGGCGCTCGCCTTCGAGGGGCCGGCCTATGGCGATCCCGACTATTACACTGCCCAGATTTTCTCGAGCGTGCTCGGCGGCGGCATGTCGTCCCGGCTCTTTCAGGAAGTGCGCGAGAAGCGCGGGCTCTGCTATTCGGTCTTCGCCTATGCCTGGTCCTTCGTCGATACCGGCGTGCTCGGCGTCTATGCCGGCACGTCGCCCGACGATCTTGCCGAGTTGATGCCGGTCATCTCCGACGAGATTGCGCGGCTGGGCCAGGACGCGACCGAGGAAGAGACGGCGCGCGCCCGGGCGCAGATGAAGGCCGGGCTGCTGATGAATCTCGAATCCTCCTCCTCGCGGGCTGAGCAGATCGCGCGGCAATACACGATTCATGGACGGGTGCTGCCGCTCGACGAGATGATCGCGAAGGTCGATCAGGTCGATGCGGCTGCTGTGCGGCGCTTCGCGGGCCGGTTTCTGACCAAGGCGACGCCGGCGCTTGCCGCCGTCGGGCCGCTCAAGGGCGCCGGCGGCGGGCTTGAATCCTACGACCGTCTCGCGGCAAGATTTCAGTAAGATCGCGTGAGAAGCGCCGGCTCGACAGGGAGATCCGACGGGCTCACCCATCTGGAGCTCCAGAGTCGATGGCCTTTCTGAGATCCACGTCCAAAACGGAAACGGCGCCTGTCGTCATCGGCGACGGCATTTATCTACGCGGGCCGCAGTTGGGCGATTACGCGGAATGGGCGTCCTTGCGCGAGAGAAGCCGGGATTTTCTGGCGCCCTGGGAGCCCACCTGGCCGATCGACGATCTGACGCGCAATGCCTATCGCCGCCGCATCAGGCGTTATATGCGGGAAGTCAAAGAGGACCACGCCTACCCCTTTTTCATCTTTAGGGACGAAGATGAGGCGCTGGTCGGCGGCTGCACGCTCTCCAATGTGCAGCGCGGTGTCCAGCAATCCTGCACGCTCGGCTACTGGGCGGGTGAGACTCACGCGGGGAAGGGATATGTCACGGGGGCTGTGCGGGCTCTCATTCCTTATGTCTTCGAGGAATTGAGACTGCACCGGCTGCAGGCGGCCTGTCTGCCGGAGAACGAACGCTCGAAAGCGGTGCTGCGCAAATGCGGCTTCCACGAAGAGGGCTATGCGCGTGGGTATCTGCGCATCAATGGAATGTGGCGCGATCACGTGGTCTTTGCCATTCTGCGGGACGATCCGCGGGTGTGAGCGTGCGAGAAGGGGGAACGATGCGGCGAGATGGCCTGAAAGGCGCGCGCGCGGCCGGCGCGCTTGCCGCGCTGTTTTTTGCGTGCTTGTCGGGTTTCGTGCTTGTGCCGGGGAAAGCGCAGGCGCTCGACGCCGTGGCGCTCGACGACGACCGCCCGGTCGTCAATCTCACCCCCTTTGTCGAACGCTATGAGGAAAGCGGGCAGAAGCTGACCATCGAGGCGCCGGATACGGGCGCCTCGGACCAGGACACCAGTCCGCAGGCGAAGGTAACGCCGCCGCCCGCCGCGGGGGCCGAGAAGGCCGCGCCAACCCCGGAGACGGAAACCGAAGCCGATGGCGGCGATGCCGGCAATGACGGCTCGGTCGTTCTCTCCGACGGTTCGCTCGAGGCGACGGGCATCTGGCTCGCGGCGGCGTTGCGCAACCGGAGCGAAGAGCCCGTCACCCGCTATCTCGTCGCCGACAGGCGCGGCGGTGGATTTCTCAATCTCGCCTGGCCGATGCCTGCTCCCGAGGTCGATCGTGCCTATGCTGCGGGTGCCGAAGATCCGACGCCGGTGCCGTGGGAAGCGCGCCCTGGTTTCGCGGTGCTCGCGCTGACCGTCGATCCGGCCACGAGCGTCACCGTCGCGCTTCATTCCGACAAGCCCGCGCCGGCCTCGCTCTATCTCTGGAACCCGACCTCCTGGCAGGCCTTCAACCGCCGGCTCTCGCTCATTGAGGGCGGCATGCTCGGCGTCGTCGCGGCGCTTGCGATCTATCTCGCTGCGCTCGCCGTGCTGACGCGCATGCCTGCGGCGCGCGCGACCGCGGCGCTTCTCGCCACAGGCTTCCTCGTCGAGCTGGCGGAATTCGGTTACCTCACGCAGATCACCGGCGCGTCGGCGAAGTGGGATCTGGTCTTGCGGACCGTCGCGTTGACGCTGTTCGCCGCGTCCGTCTTCTCCCTCGAGCGCTTCTTTCTCGATCTCGAACGGCATTTCGCTCTTGCGTCGCGCGCCGCGCGTCTGCTGAGCCTCGGCATTCTCGTCTGCATTCCGATCGCGATCTTCCTGCCGCAAGCGGGCGCGGCGCTCGTGCGCCTCGGACTCGCGGTCGCGCTCTTCGGCGGCGCGCCGCTGGTGGCCATGGCGGCGCTCAGGGGTATACGGCCGGCGCAGCTTCTCATTCCGGGTACGGCGCTTTTTGGCCTCGCGGGTCTGGTGGCGGCGCTTTATGCGGCCGGCTGGCTGCCGGGCACCTTCATCGGGACGCCGCTCGCCGTCGGCATCTTCACCATCGCGCTGGTGCTTTTTGCTTTTGCCGCCGCCTATCAGGCGCAGGGCGGGCGTCGCCGCTCCGATGTCGGTACGGTCAGGAGCGAACAGCGCCACGCCTTCGCGCTCACGGGCGCGCGGCAGGGCGTGTGGGACTGGGACATTGTCGCCGACACGCTCTACGTCTCGCCCTCCGTCGAAGCGATGCTCGGGCTCGATGCCGGGACGCTGGGCGGCAACGAGGTGTCCTGGCGCGAGCACATGCATCCCGCCGACCGCGAGACCTATCGCAATGCGCTCAATGCCTATATCGGGCGCGGCAATGTTTCCTTCACGCTCGAATTCCGCATGCGCCATTCCGACGGCGCCTTCCGCTGGGTGGCTCTCAACGCAAGCTGCATCGCGGGACCGGAAGGTTTCGCCACGCGCTGCGTCGGCACGGCGAGCGACGTAACGCCGCGCAAGACCGCCGAAGAGCGGCTGTTCCACGACGCCGTGCATGACAGTCTCACCGGCCTTCCCAACCGCGCGCTTTTCATGGACCGGCTCGACCGTGCCATTCATCGCGCGGGGCTCATAGATCGCCCGCGGGCAGCGTTGCTGCTGCTCGATCTCGACCGCTTCAAGACGGTGAACGACAGTCTCGGGCATTCGGGCGGCGATGCGTTGTTGATCGCGGTGGCGCGGCGGCTCGAATCCATGGTGACGCAGGAAGACACGGTCGCGCGCATCGACGGCGACGAATTCGCGATCCTGCTGGCAACGCGCACCTCGCGCGACGATGCGATGGCCTTCGCGGAATCGCTGGCCGAATTCCTGTCGCAGCCGATCGAGATTGCCGGCCAGGAGGTTTTCCCGACCTCGTCGGTTGGCGTCGCCATCTGCGAAGACAGTCATGAGCGGCCGGAGGAGCTTCTCAACGAAGCCGAAATCGCGATGTACCGCGCCAAGCGCTCGGGCAAGGCTCGGATCGAGATTTTCGAGGCCGGAATGCGCGGCGAGGCCGACGACAATCTGAGCCTCGAAACCGATCTGCGTCATGCGATCGAGCGCCGGCAGTTCGAAATCTATTATCAGCCGATCATGTCGCTGACCGACGGCAGCGTGCGCGGCTTCGAGGCATTGGTGCGCTGGAACCACCCCGAACAGGGGCTTCTCACGCCGGATACGTTCGTGCCGCTGGCCGAGGAAATCGGTCTCATTCACGATCTCGGCCGCTTCGCGCTCCGGGCCGCGAGCGAGGAACTCGCGACATGGCAGAAGCTTTTCCCGATGGAAAAGCCGCTTTTCGCCAGCGTCAACGTGTCGAGCCGCCAGCTTCTGCGCCACGATCTCATCGACGACGTGAAACGCGTTCTGCATCGCATCGACATCGTGCCGGGCTCGCTGAAGCTCGAAGTGACGGAATCGCTCGTCATGGAGAACCCGGAATTTGCCGCGCAGATGCTCGCCCGCGTGAAATCGCTCGGCGCCGGACTTTCGCTCGACGATTTCGGCACCGGCTATTCGAGCCTGTCCTATCTGCAGCGTTTCCCCTTCGACACGCTGAAAGTCGATCGCTCCTTCGTCGCCGGCATGTCGAGCGACCGCGAAACGCCGGTCATCATCCGCTCCATGGTGACGCTGGCGCATGATCTCGGCATGGAAGTCGTCGCGGAAGGAACGGAGAGCGAGGATCAGGCGCGCGATCTCGCGGCGATGGGATGCGATTACGGGCAGGGCTATTATTTCGGCCAGCCGATGCGTGCCGCCGAAGCGCTGGACTTCATCGCGCGATATTCTAGACGGTAGGGGCGGGCGTCAGGCGTGCCCGGCCTCGCCGGACAGAAGCGAAAGGTCGATGCCGATCTTGGCCAGCGCCGAATGATATTTCCCGTCGAGATCGATGCCGAAGAGAAGCTCCGGATCCGGATCGCAATGGAGCCAGCCGTTCGCCTGGATTTCGGCTTCGAGCTGTCCCGGCGCCCATCCCGCATAGCCGAGCGCGAGCAGGGCGCGGCTCGGCCCGCGGCCGACGGCGATGGCGCGCAGGATGTCGACGCTCGCCGTGAGGCCGACATCCTCGTCGACCGGCAAGGTCGAGTCCTCGGAGAAATAATCCTGTGTGTGCAGCACGAAGCCGCGGCCGACCTCGACGGGTCCGCCGACGAGCACCGGGCAGCGGATCGTACCCGGCACGCGCAGCGGGCTTTCGCTCGAAACGGGAATCGAAAGCTGGTCGAGAAGATCGGGAAGGGTGATGTTGGGCGCCGGCTTGTTGACCACGATCCCCATCGCGCCTTCGGGATTGTGCACGCACATGTAGATGACCGTGCGTTCAAAGCGGTCGTCGCCGATCTGCGGCATCGCGATCAGCATCTTGCCCTCGAGGAAACCTTCCGTCTCGGGCTTGTAGCTCAGAGGTGGCGGTATCTGGCTCATGCAAACTACGTAGCTCTCGCCGCGCCGTACTCAAGACTCTTGCGAAACATTGTTGACCCTTGCGGCTTCGATGTCACGCAAGAATGACATTGTGATCGACCGAAGGAGAAGTGGCCGGCTCGGGCCGCGATGCTCTATCATGCAGGCCGAGCGGTTCGGGACACGGGCGATGGCCATGCGTGCAAGGCGGAAATGGAGTGGCGCGGCGCGGATTGCCGCCATTTTTCTGCTGTTCTGCTGTGCGCAAGGCCTGTCGCCGCTGGCCCGCGCAGGCGACGGTGAAAGCCCGGCGCAATTGCGTCTCCTGTCGGCGACGGCAGGCCATGGCGGCGCGCCTTTTCTCGCCGGTATCGAGATGAGACTCGCCGCGGGCTGGCATAGCTACTGGCGGAAGCCGGGCGATTCGGGCCTCGCGCCCCGCTTCGACTGGTCGGCGTCGAAAAATGTCGCCTCCGTCGATCTCAAATGGCCAGTGCCCGAGCGCTTCGACGAGGCGGACGATTCCACTTTCGGCTATAGCGACGAAGTCGTCTGGCCGGTCGTCGTCACGCCGAAGAATGGGGCAAGGCCCGTCACGCTCGTGCTCTCGATGAGCTATGGCGTCTGCTCCAATCTCTGCGTGCCGGGCGAGGCGGACCTGACGCTCGCCGTTCCGGCCGGCGCACCGCACGCGACCGCCGACGCGACGGCCATCCAGCACTATCTCGCGCGCGTGCCGGCAGCGCCCGCCGATCCATCCGCGCTCTCGGCGCGCGCCGATGGTACTCATCTCGTCGTCCATTACCGCGCGGCAGGCGAGGCCCCGCAACTGATCGTCGAAGGACCGGCCGGGCTCTGGTTCGGCAAGCCGGAGGCCGCGCGCGAGGGCGATGTCGTCGCCTTTACGGTGCCGGTCGAGACGAGCGGGACGGCCACGCTCAAGGGCGCGCGCGTCGTGCTCACCCTCTCCGGGCCTGCAACCGCCATCGAGGCCGTGCGTTCGGTCGAATAGGTTTCACAGCTTCGTGAGCGGGCCGGTTCGCGAGCGGGCTGGCGGCGGTGCGGGATTGCGGCTTTAATGCGCCCCGAACCGCGCCATAAAACATTTGGAGGCAGATATGACCATCGCCGTCGGAGAAAAAATTCCGGACGTCACGCTGATGAAGATGAGCGACAAGGGCCCCGTGCCGGTGAAGACCGCCGATCTCTTCAAGGGCCGCAAG